>NZ_FSRS01000001.1:3192500-3492500 GCF_900142935.1 Rhodovulum sp. ES.010
AGCTCGGCCGCGGTCTCGGGCGCCGCGAAGGCTTGGCCCGGTTCGGTAATGAAGCCCAGGATGTCGCCGCTGGCCGCGACCGGCTCGGGCAGGGCGCCCGTTGGCGCCGTGAAGGGGTCGATCCCGTAAACCTGCACCGAGCGTCCCGCCCGGCTCCAACGCCCCTCCACCACCGGCGACACCAGCCACCCCGCTCGGCGAAGGTCGACAAAGAGCTGTTGCTGCACCCGCTGGCCATCGGCGGGCACGAGACTTTCCAGCCGGTCCTGGCCCAGCACCTCGGCCGCTTGGTCATAGCTGGCCCGCGCCTCGGCATTTATGGCCTGCACCCCGGACCAGAGCGCCGTGGCGAGCGCGAGGCCCAGGAGAAGGCTGGCCAGTTGCAGCGGGTGCCGGCGCCAGTGCGAAAGCAGCGCGGAAAGGGCCGCCCGGCGCATCAGGCGAGCTTTCCGCCCGACAGGTGCACCCGGCGCGAGAGCCGGCCTGCCAGCCGCGGCGAATGGGTGACCATCAAGAGCCCCGCACCGGCCTCGGCAACGAGGTCGAGCATCAGGTCCAGTACCTTGTCGCCGGTGGCCTCGTCGAGATTGCCGGTCGGCTCGTCCGCGAGGATCAGCGCAGGGCGCGCGGCGAGCATCCGGCCGATCGCGACGCGCTGCTGCTGGCCGCCCGAGAGCTGTTCTGGGTAACGGTCCATCAGCCCCGACAGCCCCAGCCGGTCGGCCATCCGGGCGGTCCAGTCGGGGTCTTCCCGTCCGGCGAGGCGCGCCTGGAAGGTCAGGTTGGCGGCGACATCCAGCGAGGGGATCAGGTTGAACTGCTGAAAGACGAGTCCCACCGCCTCGCGCCGCAGCCGTGCCAGCGTGCGGTCGTCCGCGCCGGTCAGGTCGCGATCGGCCACCGTGATCGCGCCGCTGTCGGCCCGGTCGAGCCCCGCGCAAAGGTGCAGAAGCGTGCTTTTCCCCGATCCCGATTCGCCGGTCAGGGCCACGGTTTCGCCGGGGGCAAGCGACAGGTCGACCCCGCGCAGGACCTCGACGCGCGCGCCGCCGCTGTCATAGCTTTTGCCAACCTTGTCGAGATCGAGAAGCATCTGCCATCCTCCGCGCCGCCTACCTAGCGCGGGCGGCCGTGGCGGACAGCCCCGAAACGCGGGACGGGGTGCCGCAGGGCGGGCTCACTCGAAGGCGGTGCCGGACTTCACCCCGAGCTTCTTGAACACGATGGCCGCCGGGCAGAAACCGGTGAAGGAACTCTGGATCATGTTCACGCCGATGAAGGCGGTGAAGAGGTACCACCAGCCCGACACCCAGGTGCCCAGGGCAAGCGATAGAAGGATCATGAAGCCTGCGAACATCAGCACGGTACGGTCGAGGGTCATCGGATGTCTCCTTTTGCGCCTAAGGGCCCGGAGGGGCCATTGCGAAAGGATATGCGGGCGCGAAAACAAATTCAAGAACATGAATGTTTTTCTGCGCGTCTGGCCGGCCTTGACCGCGCCGGCGGGAGGCTGTCCCTTGGCGGGCGATGTCAGAAACCGCCTCGGGAGACCCCGCATGAAACTGTTGCCGGCCGCTATCGCCCTGCTCGCCATCGCCGCCGCCCCCGCCTTTGCCGAGACGCGCGTGACCTACAAGTCGGCCAAGTCGGGCTCGTCCTACTACCAGATGGGCGTGCAGATCGCCGAAGCGATGAAGGCCGGCACCGAGGGCGAGATCATCGTCACCGTCGAGGAAAGCCAGGGCTCGGTCCAGAACGTCATGGAGGCGCGCGCGCGGGGGGCCGACTACGTCTTCACCACGCCGCCGGCGCTGGTCGGGCTTGCGCAAACCGGCAAGGCGATGTTCGAGGGCAGGGGCGATCCGAGATTCGACGAGATCCGCGCGCTGTTCCCGATCCCGTCGCTGACCATGCATTTCGTGATGTCCGAGGACAGCGGCGTGACCGATTTCGCAGGGATCGAGGGCAAGACGATCCTGCTGGGCAAGGGGTCCTTTGGCGCGCGCGAGGGGGAGAGGTATCTCGGCCTCTTCGGGCTGGAGGGCAAGGTGGACATCGCCGATGTGGAACTGTCGAACGCCGTTCCCGCGCTCAAGAACGGGCAGATCGACGGGTTCGTGACCACAGGCAGCTGGCCCGCGCCGAACGTGATCGAGGCGGCGGCCTCGACGGGCGTGCACGTGATCTCGATGAGTGACGCGCAGATCGCCGAAACGGGCCGGACGCGGCTGGTGATCCCGGCGGGCGCCTATGCGGGCCAGGACGAGGACATCGTGACGACCTCGCTGCCGGTGGTCGCCTACACGACGACCGCGATGGACGATGACACCGCCTACGAACTGACCCGGACCTACTGGGAGCAGAAGGCGAAGATGGCCGACAGCGCCCGCTGGTGGGATGGTGTGGATCAGGGTCTGATGGAGAACATCCGCGGGAAGATTCACTCTGGCGCGTTGCGCTACTACCGCGAGGCGGGCTTTCCACTGACCGACGGGCAGATGTAAGACGGGTCTGATCCCTCTATACGGCCGGGCCCCGGGCGGTCCGGCCTTTTCCTTGCAGGACGCCCATGCCCGCCGCATCCAACGACATATCTGCGACCAGCCCCGCGCGCTGGCTCTGGCTGGCGCTCGCGGTGCTGCTGATCGCCTTTCACCTGGGGCTGATCTTCTCGGGCCTCGTGCCGAACCTGGTGGCGCGGCCGCTGCACATGGCGCTCATCCTGCCCTGGATTTTCGTCTTTGCGGCCCGGTCCGCCCTGGGGCGGGCCACCGGGCTGCTCTGGTCGGCGCTCGGGATCGGCGCCGCCGGCTGGATCGCCTTGAACCAAGAGCGGCTTGCCGACCAGTACGGCTTCCTGGAGGGCACCGGACAGGTTGCCATCGCCATCGTTCTGCTGCTGACCGTGCTCGAGGCCGCGCGCCGCGCCATCGGTTGGCCGCTGCCCACGGTCGCGGCGCTGGCTTTGGCCTACGGCTTGTTCGGCCAGCACATCCCCGGCGAGTTCGGTCATTCCGGCACGCCGCTGGCCAGTTTCCTGGGCACGCTGACAATCGCCGAGGGCGGGCTTTGGGGCAGCCTGACAGGTGTCTCGGTGGGCATCGTCGCGGTCTTCGTGATCTTCGGGGCAGTGCTGAACGCGGGCGAGGCCGGTCAGGGCTTCATGAACGTGGCGGGTTACGCCGCGGGGCATCTCAGGGGCGGGGCGGCCAAGGTGTCGCTGATTTCCTCGGCGCTGTTCGGGTCGATCTCGGGCTCGGCCTCGGCCAACGTTGCGTCCACCGGCGCGATCACGCTGCCCGCGATGGCCCGGCTTGGCTATCCGAAGCGGCTCGCGGGCGCGGTCGAGGCGGTGGCGTCCTCGGGCGGGCAGATCATGCCGCCGCTGATGGGGGCGGGGGCCTTCGTCATGGTGGAGCTGACCGGCGTGGCCTACACCGGCATCATGGCCGCCGCGCTGATCCCGGCGCTGCTCTACTTCTTCACCGTCTGGGTGGGGATCGACGGCTATGCCCGCCGCCACGATCTGAAAGGCTTGGCCGAGGAAGACCGGCCGCGGGGCCGCGACGTGGCGATCACCTCGCTGTTCTTCTTTGTCCCCTTCACCGTGCTGCTGTGGGGCATGTTCGCGCGCGGCGTGACCGCGCAATACGCCGCCGCCCAGGCGATCTTTGCCGGTGCGGTGCTGTTGCTCTTCAACCGGCGCCTGCGGGTGGTGCCGCTCGAAGCGGCGCAGAGGATGGAGCGCGCCTGCCTGACCGCCGCAAGGCAGGTCTCGATGATCGCCGCGATCATCCTGTGTGCGTCCATCGTGATCGGCGTGCTCGCGATCACCGGGCTGGGGGTCAAGCTCACCTCGCTGATCCTGTCCGGGTCTGGCGGGCTCCTGTGGCCCTCGCTGCTTCTGACCGCGTTGGCCTGCCTGCTCCTGGGCATGGAGGTGCCGACGACCGCGGCCTACGTCATCTGCGTGTCGGTCGCGGGGCCGGCGCTGATCGAGCTTGGCCTCGCGCCCTTGCAGGCGCATCTCTTCGTGTTCTGGTTCGCACTGCTGTCGACCATCACGCCGCCGGTCTGCGGCGCGGTGTTCATCGCCGCGGGCATGATCGAGGAGAACTGGCTGAAGGTCGCGGTCACGGCGATGGCACTGGGCGTGGGGCTTTACGTCATTCCGCTGGGCATGGTGGCGAACCCGGACATCCTCGCGCTCGCCTCGGCCCCTGCGGCGGCGCTGATTGCGGGGTTGCGGCTCGCGCTGGGGCTCGGGCTTCTGTCCTGGGGGCTGATCGGGGCGCGCGGCGGGCTTGCCCGTGTCGCCTCGGCACTGGCGGGCACGGGGCTGGTCTTCGCGGGTCTGTGGCTCTGACCGGCGCTCGGCCCATGCCTGTCAGGGCTGCCGCGCGTGGAAATGGTGCACCGGGCCGTGCCCGCTGCCGACCTGCAGATCGCCCGAGCGTTCGATGGCCGCCGCGGTGTAGTCCTTGGCGCGCCGCGCCGCCTCGGGCAGCGGCAGGCCGAACCCCATCTGCGTCGCCAGCGCCGATGACAGCGTGCAGCCCGTTCCATGCGTGTTGTGCGTGGCGTAGCGCGGCCCTTCGAGCCACTGCGCGCCGTCGGCCGTGACGATCAGGTCGGGGCTTTCTGCGCCGTCGAGATGCCCGCCCTTGAGCAAGACCGCCCGCGGCCCCAACGCAAGCAGCGCGCCCGCCTGGGTCTCGATCTCGCGCGATGATGCGGCCGCCGCCGCGCCCAACAGATCGGCGGCCTCGGGCAGGTTCGGCGTGATGACGGCCGCCATCGGCAAGAGCCGCTCGCGCAGCGCCGCCACAGCCTGCGGCTCCAGCAGGCGGTCGCCGCCCTTGGCCACCATGACCGGGTCGAGCACCACCGGCGCGGCAAGCCCCTCCAGCGCCTCGGCCACCGCCGCGACGATCGGCGCGCTGCCCAGCATGCCGATCTTGATCGCGTCGATGCGGATATCCGCGCGGATCACGGCGATCTGGTCGTCGACCATACCGGGATCGGTGAGTGCGACGCCGTGCACCCCTTGCGTGTTCTGCGCGGTCAGCCCGGTGATCGCGGCCATGGCATAGCCGCCATTCGCCGAGATCGCCTTGATGTCCGCCTGGATGCCGGCGCCGCCCGAGGGGTCGGACCCGGCGATGGACAGAATGTTCGGGATCATGTCTGACTCCATGCGTTCAGTAGCGCGCGGGTCGCGGCCTCGGGGTCGGGGGCGCGGCTGACAGCAGAAACGACGGCCATGCCCGCCGCCCCGGCCCGCCGCAGATCGGGAATATCGCCAGGTCCCAGCGCGCCGATGGCCACGGTAGGCACCGGCGCGGCGGCGACGATCCGGGCAAGCCCGTCGAACCCGATGGGCGCGGCTGCATCGGGCTTCGTCGCGGTCGCGTCGTGCACGGGACCTGCGCCGATATAGTCGACACAATCCGGGATCGCGGCGCATTGCCCGAGCGTCTCGATCGACAGCCCCAAAAGCGCGTGTGGCCCGATCCGGTCGCGCGCGGCCCGCGGGTCGCCGTCGCCCTGGCCGATGTGAAGGTCCGCGCCGGTGGCGCGGGCGACCTCCACCCGGTCGTTGACGAAGAGGCGCACCCTCAGAGGCCCCAGTTCGGCCAGCAACGCCTCGGCCAGCCGCGCGATCTCGGAATCCGGAGCGGTCTTGTCGCGGATCTGCACCGCCCAGGCGCCTCCGCGTGCGGCCGCGCGGGCCTGATCGATATGCGACAGCGGCGCGGCAGCGTCGGTGACGACGTAGACCGGCCCGATCATGCCGCAGCCTCGATTCGCGCGCCCGTGTCCACCGCCTCGGGCGTTAGGGCGTGAAGCGCGTCCAGGAAGGCCGGCTGGAAGCTGCCCGGTCCCGCTGCCGTTGCCCCCGCAATTTCGCCGGCCAGACCGAACGCGGCCAGCGCGGCGGCCGTGGCCTCCAGCGTCGGCTGGCCGACGCAGAAGGCCGCGATCACACCGTTCAGCGAACAGCCCATGACGGTGATACGCGGCATCAGCGGGTGCCCGTTCGCCACTCGGAAGGCGCGGGCCCCGTCGGTTACGTAATCCACCGGGCCTGTCACCGCGACCACGCCGCCCGTGCGCGCGGCGAGGTTGCGCGCCGCGGCCTCGGCGGCCTCGACGCTGTCGCCGGCATCCACCCCGCGCGCCGTGCCGCCAAGCCCAGCCAGCGTCAGGATTTCCGAGGCGTTGCCGCGGACCACCGTGGGCCGCAGGTCCAGCAGCCGGTCCGACAGGTCCTGCCGGAACCGCGTCGCGCCGACGCCGACGGGGTCGAAGACCCAAGGGCGCCCCGCACGCGCCATGACATCCGCTGCCGCCTCCATCCCGGCGGCCCAGTCCGCATCGGCCGTCCCGATATTGACCGTCAGCGCATTTGCAAGCGCCGCGAATTCGGCCACCTCGTCGCGTGCATGCACCATCGCGGGCGAGGCCCCGATGGCCAGCAGCACGTTGGCCATCATGTTCATCGCCACGAAATTCGTGATGTTGTGGATCAGCGGGCCCGTCTCCCGCATGTCCGAAAGATAACGTCCGGGGGGTTCCATCGCGCCTCCCATGGCGGGGGGCATGGCGGCCGGATGCACGAGCGGCGCGGCCACCATACAACTCCCTCCGCCGGCATGATCCGGTTCAGGTTCAAAGGGTGCTTCTCAGCCCGCTTTGCGCGGACGCCCCTGTTGCGTACGCCGGACGATGCAGGGCGCGGCCGGGCTTGTCAACCGGGCGCCGCGGCGGGCCGTCCGGCAACGCGCGATTGCCTTTGCCCGCGGAACCTGCTTGCATTCGTCCATGACGGTTGCCCCGAACGACCCCCTGCGCCTGTCGGCGGTCGACATGTCGCCGCGGCTTGGCAAGAAGCGCTATCACGCGGCTCTCAAAGAATTGCAGTTCAGCCTTCGGGCGATCCAGCAGGCCTATCTTTTCTCCGGCGACAGGGCGGTTCTGGTTTTCGAGGGCTGGGATGCGGCGGGCAAGGGCGGCACGATCCGGCGCATCTCGGCCGCGCTCGACCCGCGCAGCTTCAAGGTCTGGCCCATCGGCGCGCCCCGCGACTACTATCTCGACCGGCATTACCTGCTGCGCTTCATGGAGCGGCTCCCGCCGACCGGCGCGATTTCCGCCTTCGACCGGTCGTGGTATGGGCGGGTGCTGGTCGAGCGGGTCGAGGGGCTGACGCCCGACCACCGGTGGAGCGTGGCCTATGACGAGATCCGCGATTTCGAGCGGATGCTTCTGCGCGACGGCACCCGGCTGGTCAAGCTTTTCTTCCACATCACGCCGGACGTGCAGCTGAAGCGGTTCGAGGCGCGGCTGCGCGACCCGCTCAAGCGCTGGAAGCTGACCTACGAGGATTTCCGCAACCGCGAGAAATGGGACCACTACGTCGAGGCGATCGACGACATGCTGGCCCGCACCTCGACCCCGGATGCGCCCTGGCACGTGGTGCCCGCCAACGACAAGCGCTATGCCCGGATTCACGCGCTGCGCCTCGTCGTCGACGCGCTGAGCTACGGGATGACGCTCGAACCGGTCGTCCCCGACGGCAAGGTGCTGGACGCCGCCCACCGTGTTCTGGATGTCGATGACGACCTGATCGCGGATCTTCGCGGCCGAACCGACTAGGTCCGGAGGGCTGCAATCCCCTCGCGCCGCCCGCCCTCTGCCGGCCGCATCGGCGGGCGCGTCTCAGACCGGAATGAGGCTGAGCGCATGGAACAGCCCCGCCGACAGGAGCGCGGCGGCAGGCACCGTGACGACCCAGGCGGCCACGATGGTCATGAAATGCGACCGCCGGACCAGCTTGCGCCGGCGCCGCTCCTCGGCGGCCAGCCGCCTGGCGGGGGGGCGGCTGCGGTTGATCTGGCGGGCGCGGCGTTCCGCATGCCATTCGCGGAAGAAGCCCACGCCGAAGACCGCGCCCACGGCAATGTGGGTGGAACTCACCGGCAGTCCCAGCCAGGATGCGACGATCACCGTGATCGCCGCGGCCAGCGCCACGCAATAGGCCCGCATCGGGTTCAGCTTGGTGATCTGGCTGCCGACGATTCGGATCAGCCTGGGGCCGAACAGCATCAGGCCAAAGGAAATCCCGAAGGCCCCGATGATCATCACCCAGACCGGGATCGCGACCTCGCCCGCGAAGGCGCCGAATTGCTGCGCGTGCACGATCGCGGCCAGCGGCCCGACGGCATTCGCCACGTCGTTGGCGCCATGCGCGAAGGACAGGAGCGCGGCCGAGATCACCAATGGCACCGCGAACAACGTCTTGAGCGACTTGTTGCGGTTTTCCAGGCCGCGGGATTGCCGCCGTATCATCGGGGTCGCGGCGAGATAGCACGCGACGCCGACGCCGAGCCCGATGGTCAGCGCCGTGGGCAGGTCGATTTCGGCCACGCGCTTCAGCCCCTTCAGCGCGAGATAGGCCGCAAACGTGGCCGCCATCAGCCCGATCAGGACGGGCACCCAGGTCCGCGCCGCGGCGATCTTGTCATCGCGGTAGATGATGCGCCACTTGACGAAGGCCAGGACCGCCGCCGCGATCAGCCCGCCCAGCAGCGGCGAGATCACCCAGCTTGCCGCGATCGCTCCCATCGTGGGCCAGCTGACGGCCGTCAGGCCCGCCGCCGCGACACCCGCGCCCAGAACGCCGCCGACCACCGCATGCGTGGTCGAGACCGGCGCGCTGAACCAGGTGGCGATGTTCACCCAGATGGCCGCCGACAAAAGCGCAGACATCATCGCCCAGGTGAAGATCCGCGCGTCCGCCACGCTCGCCGGGTCGATGATGCCCTTGGAGATCGTCGAGACGACGTCGCCTCCGGCGATGAGCGCGCCCGCGCTTTCGCAGATCGCCGCGATCACGATGGCCCCGGTCATCGACAGCGCCTGCGCGCCCACCGCCGGACCCATGTTGTTGGCCACGTCGTTGGCGCCGATATTGAGCGCCATGTAGGCGCCGAAGGCGGCGGCCGCGACGATGAACAGCATCCCCGGCGTGACCCCCGTCACCAGCCCGGCGACGAGCGCCGCGATCACGATGAAGGCCAGCGAGATGCCCACGCCCACCAGCGGGCGGGAGACGTGCATCGTGGCGTATTCGACACGCGACAGCCGGTTCAGGTCCCGGTCGAGCGTGCTCCACTGGTCGTCCTTGGAGGTATGGGTCACGCGTTTTCCCGGTGGTTGTGCGGTCGGCAGGGGCGGTCGGCGCTCACGTCATGATCCCCAGCGGAAGCGTTCGGAACAGCTCGGCGAGTTCAGGCTCGTCCACCGCCGCGGCGGCCTCGTCCGGCGCCATCCACGCGCGGCGCCGCTCTGCCGCCTCGGGAAAGCGGTCGGCAAGGGCTTTCACCTCGATTGCGTAGACATCCACGTCGGTCGCGACCGGCACGCCGCCCTTCAGCCGCTTGTCGTAGCGGTAGCGCCCGATCCGAAGCGGCGGGCGGGCCGTCGTCGTGACCCCGGCCTCTTCCCAGGCTTCCTCGCGGGCGGTTTCGCCGGCCCCCAGTCCGGTTTTCGGCCATCCCTTGGGCAGGACCCAGCGGCCGGTCTCGCGCGACGTGATCATCACGATCTCGGGAACGCCGCCGGACAGCCGATAGCACAGCGCGGCCACCTGGAACCGGGCAGGGCGGCGCAGCAGCGGCGCAAGGGTCGTCTTCCAGAGCGATCTCAGCATGGATGCCTCACCGGGCGGGCGGAGCCTGTTGCGTAGCATCCCTCGCGGCAAGATGCGAGGGCATGGCGCCTCGGGCATCGCCGGTGCCATGCCCCCGTGTCTCGGGCGCGATGTCCCGGGGAGGCACGCCCTGGCTGCGCAGGGCAGGCCGACGTCGCGCCACGCCGGGCCGGCCTCGGCCAAGGCCGGATCGGTGCCCCGTTCCACGACCCAAAGGACGCGTGCAGGACACCCGGTTTTCCTCCGGGCGCCATTGCGCTACCATGCCGGTATGACCTGAACCGCACAGTCGCAGCGACAGGGTCGGCCTTTTCACCGACACGGTTGCCCCTGGCTATCCGACAGCGCCCCGCGCTGCACGGAGCGCCGCCGCGTGCGTAGGACGAAGGAGCGACGGATGACGAGTTACGATCCCGAAAAGGGCTACATCGCGATCCTGGGGTGGAGCCTCAACGCCATCGACGCGGTCGACCGGTTCGATCGGCGCTACATCGTGGTGGCGCCGCCCTGGGCGGAAGACTACTGCAAGCAGAACGACATCCCCTATATGGCCTGGGACTTCGACCGTCTGAACGAACGGTCCTACGAGCTGGCCACAAAGCTCAAGGACGAGGGCGTCGATGTCGCGATCCCGCTGTTCGAGGAAACCGTGGAATGGGCCGGGGCAGTCAACGCGGTGCTCTTGGAGAATCCGCGCCTTCTGGGGCAGTCGATGCTGTTCCGTGACAAGTCGCTGATGAAGCGGCGTGCCCAGCTTGGTGGCATTCGCGTGGGCGTCTTCGAGGAGGCGCATGACCGGGGCGACGTGATCCGGTTCCTTGTGCGCGTGAACCAGACGCTGCTCAAGCTGGACGGCGACCCGAACGACCCGATCCATTTCAAGGCGTTCGACAAGTCGGGTACCGCGGGCCACCGCGTGATCCGCACGCCCGAGGACGTGGACAACATCCCCGACGAGGAATTTCCCGCGCTTCTGGAAAGCCATCTCGACGGCTGGGAATTCGCGGTCGAGGCGTGGATCAAGGACCGCAAGATCCAGTTCCTGAACATCTCGGAATATGTGACGCTGGGCTATTCGGTCTTCGTGCCCGCCACGCCCGAGCTCGAGAAACATCGCGCACGGATCACCGAGGAGATCGAGAAGCTGATCGAGGCGTTCGACATCGATTTCGGCTTCATACACCCGGAATACTTCCTGACCAACGACAACAAGCTTTACTTCGGCGAGGTCGCCTATCGCCCGCCGGGGTTCAACGCGTTGGAGCTGATCGAGCGGGCCTACGGGTTCAACGGCTACCAGGGCATGGTGCTGATGTTCGACCCGAAGGCCACCAAGGAGGAGATCGACGCCTTCTTTCCCAAGCCCGTCGAGGACGCGAAGGGGCATGCGGGCTGTTTCGGCGTCTATCCCCGGCGCCGGGTTGTCAGCCATCTGGAAATCCCGGAGGAAACGCAGAACCATCCCTATTTCGAGTTCCACGAACTCGCCGAGCCGATGGAACAGAAGGTCACCAAGCGCACGGCCTTCGGCACGCATTGGGGGCTTGCGTATTTCTTCGGCGACGATCCGCACAAATTGCGCGACCTGTTAAAGGCTCAGGAAGAATTGGACTTCTATGTCTGAAGACGGGTATGCGGGTCCTTGAGACGAGGTAAGACAGCCGATGGCGGAAACCGAGCCCGAGGCCGACCGGCTGGGCGGCACGCTGGATGTGGCGCTCGACCGGCTTGAGCAGTCGCGCCCCTTCAACAAGCATCGCTTCCAGCGGCCGGTTCTCGACGTGATCGCACGTCTGATCCCTGTGCCGGGCGGGCTGGAGGCGGTGTTGCGTCGGGCCCCGCGGCTGGAGGCGGCGGGCCTGTTCCACGGGTCGGACTGGGACGCGCCGGCCAGCCTGCAGCCGCAACTGGTGGGCCAGACGCTGGCCGCCGACGACAAGATCATGGTCGCGCTCGAGGTGGCGAGCCTGATGCGGTTTCTCGCGATTGCGCAGGGGCGGGCGGCGCATCACAGCCTGCATGCCGAGTTCGCGCGGCATTTCCTGACCCAGGTTCTCGCGCTGAACCTGCGCCATTTCTTCGCCGGCACGTCCGAAGCCGACCGGCAGCTTGCCAATCCCGGCCTGCGCCAGGCGGTGTTCCGCTTCATCGCCGAGCATACGGGGCTGAAGGATGTGCTCGGCGTTCTGGTCGACGAGATCTGGCGCATCCTCGATCAGCGCCCGGTGCAGACCGGCCCGGTGAAGGAGATGATCACCCAGATCGCCATCGCGATGACGCGGCAGGGCGTCGAGGCCGGACAGGAGCGGCTGGGCGCCGAACGGCTGGTCAGCGCGCTGTTCGGCCCGACCTCGGAATGCCTCGACGATCCCGGCGTGGCGGTCTATGTCGGGCGGCTCGCCCATCTCGACGAAACCGCGCTGCACCGCGAGGCGCTTGGCTTCGCCCGCGCGATGCACGACACCGGGCTGGTATCCGACTACCACGCCGCGTTTCTGCGCTGGGTGGCGCTTCACACCGAGGTCGAGATTCTGCCCGAGGCGTTGGGCCTGGGTCCAACGGGCAAGGAGTGCTGGCGGCGCTGGCACACCCTTGTCGGCGACCTGATCGATGCCGCGATTTCCGAGTGTACGCCGCAGGCCGTCTACGGGCTGGCGATGCTGCTGGAACGCGGGCTTCTCCACCTGCCGCCTATCGGGCCCGCCCTGCGCCGGCAGATGGCGATGAAACTGGCGCCGGAAACCGCGCAGCGTCTGTTGCTGGCCTATGGGGACATGGTCGCGCCCGAGACCCGGCTGCTGGCCGGCGTGCTCGAGGTTCTGGGTCAGCCGCTGGGCGTCGGCCAGGGGGCAAACCCCACCTGCCAGTCGGCCCGTGCCATCGCGATGTGGGCGCTGAACGATCCCGACTATCTGTTGAACCTGATCGCCCAGGCGGGCGAGTTCGACACGCTGCTGATGCATTTCGAGGGGCAGCCGATCAACTCGGCCGATCTGCCCGCAGGGCTCGCGCTTGCCGCGCCGATCGATGCCGACCCGGTTTCGGTGGTGCTGGTGCCCCATCTCGACCGCATCTATGCGCAGATGGGCA
Organism: Rhodovulum sp. ES.010; assembly: GCF_900142935.1. Classification (NCBI taxonomy): domain Bacteria; kingdom Pseudomonadati; phylum Pseudomonadota; class Alphaproteobacteria; order Rhodobacterales; family Paracoccaceae; genus Rhodovulum; species Rhodovulum sp. ES.010. The sequence goes on from NZ_FSRS01000001.1 coordinate 3,205,306, forward strand.
AGCTCTGCGCGCCGCGCGGGGGCGATCCGCACCGCTGGGTCAACCCCGAGTTCCACGGCTGGTGGGTGCCACGCGACTGCCTTGTCGCGGTGGATGTCGCCACCGGAAAGCTCGACGGTTTCGACACGTTCCTGACGCGGTTCTTCCAGAGCTACGATCCGCGCTTCAACGGCGGGCGGCCGGTGATCCATCCCCAGCCCGCCGGGATCGCCGTGACCGACAGCGCGGCGCGTTTCGTGGGGTGGCACGCGATCGCGATCCTGCGCGTCACCGAGGATCAGCACGGCGAGATGCGGGTCTATTTCTACAATCCCAACAATGACAGCGGTCAGGACTGGGGCGGCGGCGTGGTCGTTTCCACCGCAGGCCGCGGCGAGCGCCACGGCGAGGCGTCGCTGCCCATCGAGCAGTTCGCCTCGCGCCTTTACCTGTTCCATGACGACCCGATCCGCCCGCCGGGGATCGGCATGCCGGTCCCCGATGGCACGGTCGCGCGCGTCCGGCAGATGGCCACGGCAAGCTGGGCCGCCGCGCGGTTGCCCTTGGACACGCTGGGGGCGGTCGGCAGCGAGTAGCGGTCGGCCCGGTGCGCCGCCCGTTGCGGCCGCGGCGGGTCGAGTGCCGTCAGCCGGGAGTCCGTTTTTCCGCGACCGGCAGGATCAGCAACGGCCCGAGCACGAAAAACACGATCACCACCGACATGCCGGCGCGCTGGCTGCCCGTCAGCGCGGTGAGCCCGGCCACCAGCGCGGGACCGGTGAACACGGCGATCTTGCCGACGTGGCGAAGAAGCCGAACATCTGCGTTTCCACGGCCGGGGGCGCCACCGGGGCGAGCAGAGATCGGCTGGCCGGTTGGACCGGGCCGAGGTAGAAGCCAACGGCAACGGCGAAGGCCCAGAACGAAGCAGCGCCCCCGACAAGCAGGATCGGCACGCCGAACAGCAACGCCTGGTGCACCGCCATGCCGAAGGTCCCCGCCGCGTAGACTCCGCCAAAGGCGAAGAGCGTGCCCGTGCCGTCGGTATAGACCAGCTGGGCGACCGGAAACCGGACGAAATTCGCGTGGTGCCGGAGATCGGTAAGCATGGCGCGCAAACGGCCCAGGCCCTCGCGCGCGGCGCGCCGCAGCCCAAGCCCGCTGCGCGGCCGGTCGGGCGTCAGCACCAAGAGCCGGAGCGAGAAGACGACCAGCCGGGCCGCCACGATAGGTCCCACCAGCGGCATCGCCGTCGCTTCGCCGCCGGGCCGGCCGTCCAGCACAGCGAAGAAGACGAGGCCGAGGCAGGCGATCCCGCCGAAATACCCCATGGCCCATCCCCGTCCCGACAGCCGGCCCAGCCGCTCGGGCGGGACGATCCGCGGCAGCTATCGCGTTGAGACCTTGGAGAGTTCCGGAGGTCCGCCCCATAGCTGCCGAGCGCGACCTGCGTCAGCGCGAGCGGCACCGCCGCCGCGCCCGGCCGAACGAACCACAGTGTCGCGGTGGCCACGGCCACCAGCGCGGTCGCGGCGACCAGCCAGGGTTTCGCCGGGCCGCCGCGGTTCGCGATGGCCCCTGCGAGCGGGGCGGTCAGCGCTGCCGAGACGCCCGCAAGCGCCTGGGCCGCGCCCATTGGGCCATGCCCTTGGCCGCGTTCTCAGCGAGCGCGTGGGTGAAGTAGGCGCTGAAGACGAATGCGATGATCACCGCCGAAAAGCCGTCAGACGCACCGAGGCATAGCGCCCAAGGCGTCCCAGACGGCGCGCGCCGCCCCATGATCCAGCAGCGCAGGGTCCTCCGCGGGCATGGCCGCAAGGGGCATCGGGCTCGGCGCCTCCACGCGGCCCTCCCGCCCCGCGCCCGAACCCTTGTTCCAGCTCGTCGCGCCGGATCTTGCCCAGCAGCCTGCGCGCCAGCGCGTCGCCCGCCATCGTCACCTCGGCCAGGCGCTTGTAGCGGGGCAGCGCGCGGCCCTGTTGCCTGACGGCCTCTTCGCCCTCTTCCGCGACAGTGCTGCCGCCCTGGGCGCGCAGGCCCGCCGGGTCTGCAACGGCCACCGCACAGAGCCGACGGTCGCGTTTGTAGATGCCGATCTCGCGGATCACCTGATGGCGTTCGTAGAATGCCTCGAGGTCTTCCAGCAAGATGTTATCGCCGGCCTCCGTCACAACGAAGAGCGACGACCGGCCAAGGACGTGCAGGTAGCCGCCCTGGTCGAGATAGCCGCGATACCCGGCGCGAACCCGCCATCCGCGGTAAACGCTTAGGCGGTCTTGTCGGGCAGGCCGAGATAGCTGCTGAAGACATTGGGGCCGCGTGCCTCGATTTCGCCGATCCTGCAGCCCGGATCGGTCCCTCAACATGCTTTGCGGCAACGCGCAGCGCCACGCCCGCGACCGGTTGGCCCGCGCTGGCGAAGGTCCTGTCGCCGGGGGGCAGGGTGCTCAGCATCGGTGCCGTCTCGGTCAGGCCGCAGCCGGTCGCGACCGTCCAGCCGAACGCGTCGAGCCGCGAGGCGTGCTCCTGGTCAAGCGGGGCTCCGCCCGAGGCCCGAAGCCGCAGCCGCGGCGCCACCTTCCGATGGACCGGCCGCATCAGAACCCGTCCGACGGGCAACGACAGGCGGCGATGCGCAAACAGGCTGACCCCGGTGAGCGCGCCATGGAGGCGCCGGGCGAGTACGCCGCGCTCGCCGATGCGGCGGTCGATGCCGTCGACCAGCGCCCGGTAGAGCCGGGGAACCCCGAGCAGCGTGGTTACCTGCCCCGCGTGCATGGCCGACCGCATGTCCGGCCCGGTCAGCGACCGCGGAAAGACGATGCCGACGCCATAGCTGAGCGCGGTCAGCAGACCGACCACGAACGGATAGAAATGGTACAAAGGCAACGGCAGCAGCAGGCGTTCGCCCCGCTCCACCAGCCCCATTTCAATCAGGCGGTCGAGCTCGGACAAGAGGTTCGCATGGCCTAGGAGAACGCCCTTGTGTGGCCCCGTCGTGCCCGAGGTATAGAACAGAACCGCCGTGGCCGTGGGCGCGATGCCGGGCAGGTTGCTTTCGGATGCCTCGCCGGGAGATGGCGCCTCGGGGCGCATGTCGCGAATCCTGGCGTTGTCGCCCGGCACCGCAGCCACGCGGTCCCGCGCCTCGTCGGTGAAGACCAAGGAGGGGCGGCGTCTTGCAGGGTATGGGCAAGCGCGTCGCGGCCGAGACTTGCATCCACCGGCACTGTCACCGCGCCTGCATTCACGACCGCGAGGGCGGTGACAAACCAGCCGACCGAGTTCTGCCCGACGAGGGCGACGCGGTCGCCATGGCCGATGCCATCCGTAGACAAGACCGCAGTCATCGCATCGATCTATGCGGCCAGGTCGAGGTAGCTGAGCGCCGTGACGCCGTCATCCTCCTGCGTCAGCATGGCCGGGGAGTCCCCGAACGCCCGGAGGCTCTCCAGAATGCTGCCCAGCGTCTTGCCTGTTCCATCGGCACGGTCGCCGTCGCCGTGCGGATCTGCAGGCGGGTCCGATGCCATGGCCATCTTGCGCCTCGGTCCGAGCGCCTGTTCTGCCGCGTTCCGGGCCGTTCACCGGGCAGGCGTTGCGAGTGTAAAGGATATGCCGGCCCCGCGGCCCGGCCAAGTTCGTCGTTCGGCACGCCGCGTGTGGCAGGCGGGGTCCTCAGCCGCGCCGATGCCGGGGTGCATATCCGGCGCGGACGTATCCGACAGGCCGCCGAGTCGATCTCCGCGTCCGATATTAAAGGCCGTCCGGGTCATCCGCGCGTGCTTGCGGGCACGTTAGCTCGGGGTGTCAGCGCGCCGCCGCCATCGTCTTTCGAAAACGTTTGAGCGCGAGGCCCAAGAACACGCTGCCGATGCAGATCACCGCCAGAAGTTCTTTCCAGACAAGGTGCAGCCCCGCCCCACGGTAGAGGACCGCCTGCGCGAAAGTGGTGAAATGCGTAGCGGGCGAGAGTTGCATCAGGCTGCGTAACGGCTCGGGCATGGCCTCCAGCGGGGTCACCCCGCCCGACAGCAGGTAGAGGACCACGAAGACCGGGATCGCGAGCAGCCCGAATTGCGGCATCGTGGTGGCGAAGGTTGCCAGCATGATGCCGAGCGCGGTCACCGAGAACAGGTAGATGCCCGCGCCGATGGCGAAGATGCCGATCGAGCCGGGCACCGGAATGCCCATGAGCGCCTCGACCACCACAAGCAGCGAGAGGACCGCGGCGCCGACAATGACGAGGCCATTGGCCCAGATCTTGGCCAGCATGATTTCGAGTGCAGTGACCGGCATCACCATCAGGTGCTCGATCGTGCCATGTTCGCGTTCGCGGATCACGGCCGCCCCCGAGAGGACGACCGACAGGATGGTGACGTTGCCGATCACCTGCATGACCGCGAAGAACCACTGCGATTGCAGGTTGGGGTTGAACCTTGCGCGGGGTACGAGGCTGGCGGGCAGGACGGACTGTCCACCAGCGCCGGACAGGAAGTCGGCGATCTCGTCGTCGACGATGCGCTGGATGTAGGCGGTGCCGTTGCCGGCCAGCGTCATCGCCGTGGCGTCTATGCTCAGTTGCAGCGTGGGCTGGCGCCCGGCCAGAATATCGGCCTCGAACCCTGCGGGCACATGAAGCACAAAGCTGTATCGGCCGCGGTCCAGTGCCGGTGCCATCTCCTCCATCCCGATCAGGTCGGCTTGCCGGAAATAGGGGGGCAGAAAGGCTGCGCGGAGCCGGGTCGACAGGGTCGTGCGGTCCTCGTCCACCACGGCGATCGCGGCGTTGCGCACCTCGGTCTGCACGCCATGCGCCACCGCGAACACGGCGCCGGTGAAGGTGTAGAGGACCAGCCCCATTAGCACCGGGTCGCGGAACAGGCTCCACAATTCCTTCAGACCGAGGCGGACTATGTTGCGCAGGCTGCGCATCGTCTCACGCCTCCTGTTTGCGCAGCAGAAGCGCGGCGAGCGTCCAGAACAGCACGCAGAACCCCGCGAGGATCAGGTGGTTGAGCCAGAGATCGGCAAAGCCCAGCCCCTTGTTGAACACGCCCGTGCTGATTCGCTGGAAATAGAGCGGCGGGAACGACTGGCCGATGGCCCGGGTCAGCCCGTCCAGCGTGCTGACGGGGTAGAGCATTCCCGAGAAGTTGACCGTCGGGATCATGACGATGATCGCGCTGCCGAAGATCGCGGCGATCTGCGAGCGCACGAAGGTCGATATCACCAGCCCGAAGGCCGTGGCCGCCGCGGTGTAAAGCGCGGCCCCCGCCACAAGCGCGCCCGGGCTGCCCTCGATCCGCAACCCGAACACCGCCAGCAGCATGCCCAGCAGGATCGTGAAGCTGACCATGGCGACGGCGACATAGGGTGCCTGCTTGCCGACCAGGAATTCCAGCTTGCGCACCGGCGCCGCGTAGAGATTGGTGATCGAGCCCATCTCCTTTTCCCGGACGATCCCGAGCGCGGTCATCATGGTCGGAACCATGATAAGCATCATCATCAGCACACCGGGCGGGATCGCGTAGGCGGATTCGAAGCTCTGGTTGTAGCGGAAGCGGGGCTCGATCCCGGCGGCGGACAGCTCTGGCACGCGGCCCGTTTCGGTTCGGGCGAGTTCGGTCAGGAACCCAGCGAAGGCCGCCTCGGCATAGCGCCGCGCGGATTCGGCCCGGACGGTGTTGGACCCGTCCAGCCAGAGCGCGACCTCCGGGCGGTCGCCGGCCAGCAGGTCGCGCCCGAAACCGGGCGGAATGACCAGCGCCATCGTGATGTCGCCCCGGCGCAGCAGTGCCTCCATCTCCGCCGTCGAGGTCAGTTCGGCCCGCTCGGCGAAATAGCGTGAACTGGCGTATTGGCGCCCCAGCGCGCGACTTTCGGCGCTGCGGTCTTGGTCGACGGTCGCGTAGGCGATGTTCTCCACGTCGAAGGAAATGCCGAAGCCGACCGCGATCATCAGGATGACCGGACCGATCAGGGCGAAGGCCAGCCGGATCGGATCGCGGCGCAGTTCCATGCCCTCGCGCCGGGCGAAGGCCCAGGCGCGCGCCGCGGAGAACGCGCCGCGCCGGCCGCCGGCGCGGTTCTGCGCGGTCTGGGGCGCGGGCCCCTCCTTTGGCGTATCCGCGCCCGCGGCCTCTTCGAGATAGCCGATGAAGGCCGCCTCAAGGCTTTGTGCCTCGCGTTCGGTGCGCAGCGCATCGGGTGCGCCCACGGCCAGCACGCGCCCCGCATGCATCAGCGAGATGCGGTCGCAGCGCTCGGCCTCGTTCATGAAATGGGTCGAGATGAAGATCGTCACCCCGTCCTCGCGGGACAGCGCGATGAGCATTTCCCAGAACCGGTCCCGCGCCACCGGGTCGACGCCACTTGTCGGCTCGTCGAGGATCAGCATTTCGGGCTCGTGCAGCACGGCGACGGCCAGTTGCAGCCGCTGGCGGACGCCGAGCGGCAGGTTGGCGGGGCGGCTGTCGGCGACCTCGCCAAGCTCGAACCGCTTCAGCAACTCGGCCACCCTCTCGCGCTGCCGGGCCGAGCTCAGCTGGAAAAGCTGGGCATGCAGCACGAGGTTCTGCCGCACCGTCAGCTCGGCATAGAGTGAAAATGATTGCGACATGTAGCCGACGCGCCGCCGCGTCGCGAGGTCCGCGCTCTCCACCGGCTTGCCGAACAGCCGCGCCTGCCCCGATGTCGGGTCCAGCAGACCGGTCAGCATCTTCATCGTGGTGGTCTTGCCGCAGCCGTTCGAGCCGAGAAAGCCAAAGATTTCGCCCTTCTCGATCCGGAAGCTGACATCGTCGACCGCGGTGAAATCGCCGAACCGCTTGGTCAGCCCCTCGGCCGCGATCGCGACCGGGCCGCCGATGTCGGGACGCGGCGGCAGACGCACCGTCCCGTGGCCTTTGCGCTTTTCCGGCGGCAGAAAGGCGATGAAAGCCTCCTCCAGCGTCGTTACGCCGGCCTCGGCACGCAACGCGTCCGGCGTGCCGGTCGCCAGCACGCGGCCGGCATCCATCGCCACAAGGTGGTCGAAGCGTTCGGCCTCGGACATGTAGGCGGTCGAGGTCGCCACCGTCATGCCGGGGCGCCGCGCGCGCAACCGGTCGATCAGTTCCCAGAATTGCTGCCGCGACAGCGGATCGACGCCGGTGGTCGGTTCGTCGAGGATGAGGAGGTCGGGATCGTGTACCAGCGCGCAGCATAGCGAGAGTTTCTGCTTCATACCGCCCGACAGCTTGTTCGCCGGCCGGTCGGCGAAGGGCGCAAGGCCGGTGCCGTCCAGAAGCTCGACGATGCGTGACGCGCGTTCCGAGGCACCCTGGCCGAACAGGCGGCCGAAGAAGTCGACGTTCTCGCGCACCGACAGCGTCGGGTAGAGGTTCGTGCCCAACCCCTGCGGCATGTAGGCGATACGGGGGTAAGTGGCGGTGCGGTGTCGGGCGTCGGCCATATCGCCGCCCAGCACCGCGACTTGGCCCCGCTGGATCCGCCGCACTCCGGCCATCAGCGCCAGCAACGTCGACTTGCCCACGCCGTCCGGCCCGATCAGCCCCACCATCCGGCCTTCGGGGAAGCTGACGCTGACCTCATCCAGCGCCGTGACCCCGCCATAGCGGTGAACGAGCCCGGTCAACTCCGCGGCGACGGTCTCACCGGGCATCGGGCAGGCGCACGGCCAGCGCGGCGGGCCAGTCGGCCGAGGGATCGACGCGGACATGGGCGAGGCCGGGCACCCCGGTCTTCACTACCTCTTCGTATTCGGCAAGAACCTCGGGCGGGATGCGCAGCTTGACCCGGAACATCAGGTTCTCGCGTTCCTCTTCGGTCTCTACGTATTTGGGCGTGAACTGCGCCTCGCCGGCGACGAAGCTGACGCTGGCCGGGATGACGTACTCTGGGGCCGCATCGAGCACCAGCCGCGCTTCCGCCCCGTAGGCCAGCCGTCCCGCCGCCGCGGTCGGCAGGTAGACGGTCATCACCACGTCGGTCAGGTCGAGCAGGGTCAGAACGCGCGCGCCCGCCGACAGCACCTCGCCCGGTTCGGCGAGCCGGTACTGCACGCGCCCGGCGCGGGGCGCGCGGAGGGCATAGTCTTCCAGATCGGCACGCAACCGGTCCACGGTGGCCTGTGCGGCCTCCACACGCGCCTCTGCCGCGGCGATGCCGGCCTTGGCGGAATCCACCGCCGCCTCGGCGGCTGCCATTTGCGAGCGGCGCAGGTCGATGGTTTCTTCGGGGGCGAAGCCGCGCTCCCCGAGTTCCTGCGCGCGAAAAAGCTCTTTCTCGGCGAAGGTCAAAGCGCTTTCCTTCTCCGCCAGGATCGCGCGGCGTTCGGCAAGCGCCTGGCGCGCCGAGACGACGCCGGCCTCGGCCTCGCGCAACTGGGCCTGGAGTTGCGCATCGTCGAGCCGGGCGAGGATCTGGCCCGCCTCGACCCTGTCGCCTTCGCTGACGAGTATCTCGCTCAACCGCCCACCGAACTTCGTCGCCACGTCGACGCGCTCGGCCTCGATCCTGCCATTCGCGGTCGCGAAGCCGGGGGGCACCCCATCTTTCTGAAGAAAAAGGACATATCCGGCCCCGGTCGCCAGAAGAACGACAAGAGCGACCGCGATCAGCAGTTTGACTGGCCTCGGCATGGGAATCTGCCTGCTTTGCAATGCGGGTCACAGCTGCAGTCGCAGGGGACCCGGGGATACGACACATCCGTCAAGGTGCAATCGTGGCAATCGCCATGCAAGGCGGAAATCCTTGCGGCCAGTGCATACCGCCCAATCACCCAGGACCGCGCGTGCGGACGGGGCCAAAGGTTGCCGGATCAGGGGGCGGGTCCGAGCATCTGCAATGCCATCGTGGCGGCGAATGCCAACGTGACGGCCGTCGCGCCGGACCCGCTGTCGAAATTCTCGAGTGCGTCCCGGAACACTTCTGAAAACACCAATGCAGATCATGGCCCCGGCCCGACGGGGAGGACCGGGAGGAGCGTTTTGACAAAGAGAGAGGCGTGCCTGGCCATCAAGGGTTGCGGCAGGCCGGTGTAGATCGACTACAGCCCCGCCTTGCGGCTGGCCATGCCGCGCGGCACGAGCAGCAGAGTGATCGCCGGCCCCTCGGGCATATGGTGCAAGGCGATCGCGGCCTTGATGCAGGCCCCGAGCCCTTGGAGACCGCAAAGGAGACGCCCACGCCCTCGGCGAAGGAATGCCCGTCATAATGCTCTGGATCGGGAGCGCCTTGGACGCGCTCGCGACCTGCGGGTCGGCCAGGTCCACCGCGCCGGCACCGGTCATGTCGCCGTGATGAATCCCGCGCGACAACGCTCCCGACAGAGGTCTTCATCATCTCTCGGTCGCAAGCGCGCGCCGACCGAAGGGGCGGCCGGCATACCTTTCGGCGCGGCTACGAGGAGCGCGGCCCGGCCAGCAGCCAGATCAGGAAGCCGAGGATCGGCAGAAGCAGCACCAGCAGAATCCACAAGACCTTGGCGCCGGTTCCTGCGCCGGAATTCACGATCGAAACGATGGCCCAGATATCCAGCACCAGGACGATGAGGCCGCCGAAGCCGGTATATTCCATGATGAGACTCCTCTGGTGGCATACGTGTGGTTTCGTCGCGGCGCCTGTCCGGCCCTGTGCCCGGCGCGGCCTGCAAGTCTGGCTGGACGAGCGCCTGTCCGTTGGCCCGGTTCGCCGCTCGCGCGTTCCGTTCTGGTCGTTGCCGAAGCCCGCGGGTTTGCCCACATTACTCTGCCGGATTCCGGTTCGCTGCATTGACCCAGGATAAGGCGATGCGCAGCGCGGCCGGCGGTGTGCTCGCGCTGCGGGACGCCGGGGATCGACCATCCAGCGTTCAGGATTGGGCGATCCCGGACGACGGAGGGATGGACCGGCGCGGAAGCGAGCCGGATGCCAAAGCTCGCGCGGATCCTTGGGCTATCCTCGCCGACAGGCGGGATCACGCCGCGGTCGCGACGGCGACAAGGCCGACGCCGACGAGGCTGAGCCCCCAGAGCAGATCGAGGTTGAACCAGCCGCGCGACAGGAACTTCAGGCCCAGCCAGCGGTAGACGGCCCAGGCGAGCAGGCCCCCCGACCCCGCCATCGCACCGGTGTGGACCGTGGCCACCAGCACCGCCGTGGCGGCATTGGACGACATCAGCCGGTCGGCCGCCACGTGGCCCGCATCCCCCGATTCGGCTGCGCAAAGGCCCAGGTAGATCGGGACCAGCATCAGCGCCGCGCCATGGGCCAGTGCCACCAGGAACGACCACATCGCGAGGCGAGAAGGTGGCACGCGGGCCAGGAACCGGGGATGCCGCCGGGTGAGCGCGATCCACAGCCCCATGCCGATCACCAGAACTGCCGCTCCGATCTGCACTTCGCGCAGCCACCCCGCCAGCGAAACGAGCAGCGCGAAGGGCAAGAGCAGCGCCGCCATCGCAACAAGGTGCCCCGCAGCGAGCGCCGCCACCGCGCGGGGCAGGGCGCCCTTGCGGCGTTCCATCAGCGCCGACGACACCGCGAGAGGCCAGCCCATGCCGGGGTTCAGCCCGTGATAGAGCCCGCTGGCGAGAACGGCGAGCCATAGGCCCGCCGTCGTCCCGATCTCCATGCCTCAGGCGGAGGGGTAGCAGAAGCTGTCGGTCGAGCAGTCGCCGCCTTCCAGCCGGATCTGGTGGGCGCGATACCCCTTCGGAAATTCCACGAAGAAATCCTTCTTGAGCGCCAACCCCCCATCCGGACCCGCCTCGGCCATGACCATCGCGCCGCCGCGTTCGCCGGGATAGAACTGGTCGTCCCAGGTGGAATAGAGCGAGTTGGTCCAGTAGACGCGCTTGCCGTCGCGGCTGATCTCGACCATCTGCGGGCCGTAGCCGAAGGCCTTACCCGACGGATGCGGGGTGTTCTTGACGATGCCGCCCAGTTCCACCTTGCCCACCAGCTTCGGCGCCATCGGGTCGGACACGTCATACTGGTGCAATTCGCCCGTGCCCCAGCAGGAGACGTAGAGGAACCGGTCGTCCAGGCTGAGGTCGATATCGGTGACCAGCGGCGGGACCGCCTCGAACCCCTTCAAGAGGTCCGGCAGGTCGTCGGCGGCGGCCGGCTGCGGCGGGATCGCGACGGTCTTCTGGGCCTCGAACGTGCCGTCGTCCTTGCGCCACCAGGTCCAGATCGAGCCTTCGAGGTTCGTGGTGTCCACGACGACGCCACAGAACCCGTAATCCTTGGCCGGGTCATGCGCGGGCCGGACCTCCAGCGCCATCTGGTGGTTCTCGCCGAGGTCGATGGTCTGCACGTTCTTGCGCCGGCTGAGGTTCCAGAAATGCAGCCGGTGGCCGTACTTGTTCGACAAGAGGTCCTCGGCCACGAGGCCGTTCTCGAATTGCGGTGGCAGGCCCCATTCGGAACTGACCATGTAATCGCGCGGCAGGTTCCACCAGAAATCGTAGTGCTTGTCCTGCGAGCCCCGGTCGATCTCGTAGCGGCCGATCACGTCGAAGGTCTGGCAGTCGAGGATGAAGATGCCCGGCGGGCCGTCGGTGCCGTCGGGCCCGCCGCCTCCAAGGGTCGAGACGTAGATGCCCTCGGGGCCGCAATGGATGGTGTGGGGGCGCGAGTAGCCCGTCTTCGAGAAGATCTCCTCCGGCTCGATGATCTTGTGGATCTGGGCCTTGCGCGGCTCCTTGACGTCCACGACGTAAATCCGGCTCGACCTTATGCCGGGAATGATCAGGTAGCGGCGTTCGAGGAAAGCGTGCCCCGATAGCGGCGACAGGGCCGAGGAACAGGCGTTCCAGCCGAAATGGTGAAACTCGTCGCCGGTGTTTGGCATGATGACCTGGTGGACGATCTGGCCGTATTCCTTCGAGCCCGGGTCGGCATCCACGACCGCCAGCCCATCGGGCTGAGAGCCGTCGGGGCTCAGCATCAGAACGAAGGCGAGAGTCTCTGGCGGCGCCTCCATGGCAAGCCTGGGTGAGGCGTGAAAGGTTGGGTCCGGTCTGACGGTCATGATGTCCTCCCTGAATGCACAACGCGGCCGACGGCGTGAGTCCGCTTTTGCTGCCACCGCGACGCCCGCGGTTCCCCGGGGGGCCGTCCTCCTCCCGAGAGCCGGTCCCCGCGCGGGCGCGACCGGATGCTAACATGCCTTGCGTTGTCTTCCGAACGCGAAGTTCGGCCTCTCAGCCCAGGTCGCGCGCGCGGTCGGCGGGCTCGGCGTGGGCCGGCATCGGCAGTTGCAGGATCAGGAGGCCCGCAAGCGAGCCGAAGGTCGGCGAGATCGTCTTCGGAACGAGTAAGCCTGCCTGGACGCTTCTCTCGAGAATCAGCCGGAAGACCCGAAAAAAGGTCGTCAGCGTCGTCAGCAGCATCGGGGGAAAACGTTCCAGCGTGGCGCCGACCATGGCCGCGTCCGGGCCATGCGCTCGGCCGTCTTGGCCCGGATGCGGTCCTTGATGAGCCGCCCGCCATTGATCAGGATGCCCGATCATCCCGAAAAGGCTGCGCAGCGTCAGGTTCAGACCCGGCGCGCAATGGCCCACCACAACACCGACAAAGCCGAATGGGACGCTGCCCAGGATCAGCAGCGACCGCCACTAGGACGAGAAGGCAAGCGCCACGATCGCGTAGGCGGCCAGCATCGCCAGCGCGTTTCCGGACGTGCCGTTCCGTGTTCCCATTGAGTAAAAGGTGCCGCGCGGCTCTGGCCGTTGCGGCAAGCCCGTTGACTTCCGCGCCCGGCGCCGTGGGACTGCGCCCTTGCCTTCGCGGCGGGGATGCGATCAGGCTGGCATCGGGCCGCGGCCCGCGCCGCCGCAGGCGAGATCAGACCCGGAGGCCGACATGCCAGACCCAGCCGATGCCGTCACCGAGGGGCGGCTGCTCGCGCTTCGCCAGCTTCTCGTCCAGATCGCGGCGGGGCATAGCCTGCGCGAGATTCTCGCCTTCACCGAGGATGTGGCCCTGGACGGACAGGAGGATCCCGGTGCCGTGCCATCGGAGGCCTTCGCGGTCGCACAGGCGCTGGCCGACGAAAAGCGGGCGATCGCGCGCGCCCTGCGCCAGCTTGTCGAAGCCGGCTGAGCGGACGCGGTTGACGGTGGCTGTGGCCATGCGGTCAGGTCTTGCCCGCGGTCTTGCCGACACCCGCCGGAAGCAGGTCTATCGGCAGAGGGAAGACGATGGTGTTGGTCTTGTCCGTCGATATGTCGGCCAAGGCGTTGAAGTAGCGCAACTGCATCGCGTTGGGCTGCGCGGCCAGCATCTCGCCAGCCTCGACCAGCTTCGCCGCGGCCTGCTGCTCGCCCTCGGCGTTGATCACCCGGGCGCGGCGCAGCCTTTCCGCCTCGGCCTGCTTGGCGATGGCGCGCACCATGCTCTCGTCTATATCCACGTGCTTGATCTCGACATTGGCGACCTTGATGCCCCAGGCGTCGGTCTGCCGGTCGAGGATTTCCTGGATGTCGGCGTTCAGCTTGTCGCGCTCGGCCAGCATCTCGTCGAGCTCGTGCTTGCCCAGCACCGAGCGCAGCGTGGTCTGCGCCAGCTGGCTGACCGCCGCCTCGAAATCGGCGACGTTGATGATCGCCCGCTGCGGGTCGACGATGCGGTAATAGATCACCGCGTTGACCTTGACCGAGACGTTGTCGCGGCTGATCACGTCCTGGCTGGGCACGTCCTCGACGAACATCCGCAGATCGGTCCGCACCAGTTGCTGGATGATCGGGATCAGCAGCACGAAGCCCGGGCCGGAGACCTTGGTGAAGCGGCCCAGCGTGAACACCACGCCGCGTTCGTATTCGCGCAGGATGTAGATGGCATAGGCCAGTATTAGCACGACCAGCGCCAGACCCAGCAGCACGAGCAGCCAGTCGAAAAGCATCATGGGCATCACGTCGCTCCTTTCCGGTTGTGGCCGGCGGGATCGTCCGGCGCGTCGTCCACGCGCAGCGTCAGCCCCTCGATCGCGCGCACCGTCACCGACTGGCCCGGACTGACCGTCTCGGGCCCCGTGGCCTGCCAGCGCTCGCCCTCGACCCAGACATGACCCTCGTCGCCGGACCAGTCGATCACCTGCGCGGTCTCGCCGATCATCCCTGCCCGGCCGCTGACCAGCCGGCCGCGATAGGACCGGATCGCGACCCCCATCAGCAGGATCAGCACCGCGCCGCTGAGCGCGGCGAGCGCGGCGATCATCGTCCAGGAGACCTGGAAGGCCGGCACGTCGGTGTCGATCAGCATCGAGGCGCCGAGCACGAAGGCGACGAGACCGCCGAGCCCCAGCACCCCGAAGGTTGGCGTGAACGCCTCGGTCGCCATGAACGCGACCCCCAGCGCGATGAGCGCGAGCCCCGCAAAGTCGAGCGGCAACTGGTTCAGCGCATAGAAGCCGAGCGTCAGGCAGATCGCGCCGACCACGCCGGGGCCGATGCCGCCGGGATTGAGGAACTCGAAGATCAGGCCGTAGAGACCGATCATCATCAGCACCAGCGCGACATTGGGGTTGGACAACACGCTGAGGATGCGGGTGATGGTGGTCATCTCGACCGTCTCGACGGTCGCGCCGGCAAGGGCGAGCCTGCGCTCGGCGCCCGCGACCTCGACGCTGCGGCCCTCGGCGGCGGACAGCAGCCCGGCCGTGTCCCGCGCGATGAGGTCGATCACGTTCTGCGCCAGCGCCTCGTCGGCGGGCAGGCTGGCCGCCTCGCGCACCGCGCGTTCGCCCCAGTCGGCGTTCCGGCCATGCATCTGCGCAAGCCCGCGGATCAGCGCGACCGCGTCATTCGTCGCCTTGGCCGCCAGCGCGTTGTCGGGCGGCCCGCTGCCCTCGGCCGGGCCGTCCGCGGGCGCCGTCTCGCCGTCGCCCTCGCCGGTCCCGGCATCCTCGGGCGGGCCGCCCGGCTCGGGCAGCCCCTCGGGCATGCCGCCGATCTGCACCGGCGTCGCGGCGCCCAGGTTCGTGCCGGGCGCCATCGCCGCGACATGGGTGGCGTAAAGGATGAAGGTGCCTGCGCTTGCGGCATGCGCGCCCGAGGGCGCGACATGCCCGATCACCGGCACGTCCGAGGCCAGGATATCGGTGATGATGGTCCGCATCGCGTCGGCCAGCCCGCCCGGCGTGTTAAGCCGCAGCACCAGGGCCGCGGCCTGGCGTTCCTCGGCCAGGCCGATGGCGCGCTCGACATGCTGGACGGTTGCGGGGCCGATCGGCCCCTCGATGGCGGCGGTCAGAACCAGCGGCTGCGCGCGCTCCTCGGGGGCCTGTGCCGACACCAGCGAGACGCACAGCGCGAGGCCGACAAGCCCCAGCAGAAGACGGTTCAATCGCAAGAGAAATGGCACGCCACCCTCCCCACCTCGATATAGGGCCGAAACGGCCGTGCGCAATCGTGGCGCGCGCTCAGGTCTCGTAGCGGGTGGCGCCGCGGCGGCGTTCGTCCACCGGGCTGCCGAGGATGATCGCGTGATGGGCGCGCTGGTCGCAATTCGACCGCGGGCAGATCCGGCAATTGATGCCGATGGGGGTCACGCTCGCCCCGGTCAGTTCCTCGGAATAGCCGATCTCGGGCGCATGCTCGATCGCGCAGCCCATCGCCACGGCCAGTTTCAGGTCCTGCGCGTGGCGGGTGAAGGTCGGCCGGTCGACGGTGCGCGAGACCACGAAGAACTGGCTCGAATCCGGCATCTCGACGAATTGCGAGACGATCCGTCCGGGCGTGCGGAACGAGGTGTGGATGTCGAGCCGCGGGCAGGCGCCGCCATGTTCGGCCAGGTGGAAATCGGTGGCGTTGAACCGCTTGGTGACGTTGCCCGCCTTGTCGATGCGCAGGAAGAAGAACGGCACCCCCTGGGCGCCCGACCGCTGCAGGGTGGTGGCGCGGTGGCAGGCCTGTTCGAAGCTGACCCCGAAGCGGGTGGCGAGGTGGTCGAAATCGTACTTGCAGGCGCGCGCCTCGTCGAGGAAGCGCTGGTAGGGCATCATCACCGCGGCGGCGAAGTAGTTGGCAAGCTCGACCCGGCAGCGCGACAGGCCCTGTTCGTCGGAGATGCCGGACTGGTCGAGCAGCTCGTCCAGGGTCTCGCGCTGCTCGATCAGGCAGGCGACATGGACCATCTGGAACACGCGGTTGGGGTAGTCCAGCGCCTCGGACAGATGCACCTCGCGCGCGGGCTCGTCATATTGGCGGAGCGTGCAGGGCAGATCGGCCACCGGCACCACCCGGACGGTCAGGCCCAGCCGCTCGCGCAGCCGCGCCTTGAGCGCGGGATAGGCGTCGTCGGGGGGCACCGGCAGGCCGTGCCAGAACGCGTCGGCCGCGGCCTCGAGCTGGGCGAAGTGGTTGCGGTGGCGGCGGAAATAGTTGTGCACCGCCGCCTCGGGCGAGGCGGTCAGAAGCGCCCGCCCGCCCTCGTCCGAGGCGCCCGCCGCGGCCAGCAGCTGGTCGGTCGCGGCCAGATAGGCGCGGTGGAGATGCAGGAAACAGGCGGCAAGCTCGGGGCTGTGCACCTGGGCGGCGCGCAACTGCTGCAGGTCGGGCCGGCGGCCTTCGAACAGCGGATCGTGGCAGGCGGCGCGCAGGTCGGACAGGACCGTCGTGTCCTCGTCCTCGGCGATCTCGCGCCAGTCGACGCCGTAGACGTCGAACAGCTTGAGCATCAGCGAGGCCGACAGGCTGCGCTCGTTCTTCTCCAGCAGGTTGACGTAGGAGGTGCTGATATCCAGCGCCCTGGCCATCTGCGCCTGGGTCTCGCCGCGTTCCAGCCTGAGGCGCCTCAGGCGCGGTCCGATGAAGGTTTTCTGCATACCGTCGCATGGTGTTTACGTCTGTGTTTTTGACAATTACACAAATTTTCGAACCTGTAAAATCTCGCATTCACAACAGGACCCGGATTCGCTTCGCGATCGGGCGGAAATGTGGCCAAAGGGGCGCCGAACGATCGACGCGCGAGGAGTCACCCCCCATGAAGACCGGCTGCACCCACCTGTTCATCCCCGGGCCCACCAACATCCCCGAGCCCGTCCGCCAGGCCATGAACGTGCCGATGCAGGACATGCGGGCGCCCGATTTCGGCGACCTGACGCTGGGGCTGTTTTCCGATCTCAAGCGCGTGCTGCGCACCGAATCGGGCCGGGTCTTCCTGTTCCCGGGCTCGGGCACCGGCGCCTGGGAGGCGGCGATCACCAACACGCTGAACCCCGGCGACAAGGTGCTGATGTCGCGCTTCGGCCAGTTCTCGCATCTCTGGGTGGAGATGGCCGAACGGCTCGGCCTCGATGTCGAGGTGATCGACGTGCCCTGGGGCGGCGGCTGCCCGGTCAAGGAATACGCCCGCCGACTGGGCGCCGACAAGCATGGCGAGATCAAGGCCGTCTTCGTCACCCATAACGAGACTGCGACCGGCGTGACCTCGGATGTCGCGGGCGTGCGCCGCGCGCTAGACGAAAGCTTCCACGACGCGCTCCTGTTCGTCGACGGCGTGTCCTCGATCGCGTCGATCGACTTCCGGATGGACGACTGGGGCGTCGACCTCGCCGTGACCGGCAGCCAGAAGGGGCTTATGCTGCCCGCGGGGCTCGGCGTCCTGGGGGTCAGCGAGAAGGCGATGGAGGCCTCGAAGACCGCCACCATGCGCCGCGCCTACTTCGAGTTCTCGGACATGGTCAAGCTGAACGAGACCGGCTATTTCCCCTACACCCCGCCCACGCAGCTGTTTCACGGGCTGCGCCGGTCGCTGGACCGGATCTTCGACGAGGGGCTGGACAACGTCATCGCCCGTCACCACCGCCTGGCCGAGGGCGTGCGCCGCGGTGTGCATGCCTGGGGCATGGAGCTGGTGGCCGAGCATCCGTCGCTCTGGTCCGACACGGTGTCGGCGATCCGCGTGCCGGCCGAGGTCGATGCCCGCGACGTGATCCGCATCGGCTATGAACGCTACAACATCTCCTTCGGCACCGGGCTGGCGCAGCTTGCCGGCAAGGTGTTCCGCATCGGCCATCTGGGCGATCTGAACGAGGGCATGTGCCTCACCGCGCTCTCGCTCGCCGAGCTGTCGCTGGCCGCCGCGGGCGCGCGGGTCGAGTTCGGTTCCGGCGTCGCCGCGGCGCAGGACTGGTACGCAAAGAACTCTGCCGCGCCCGACCTCAAGATTGCCGCCGAGTAACAACGAAGTCCCCGAACGGAGCCTTGGCATGAGCCACACCCTGCACCCGCTCAGGCGACAACGCCTGCAGCGTTCCGAACTCGCCGTGCCCGCCTCGAACCCGGGCATGGTCGAAAAGGCCGCCGACAGCGAGGCCGATTACGTCTTTCTCGATCTCGAAGACGCCGTGGCCCCGCCCGAAAAGGAACAGGCCCGCAAGAACGCGATCCAGGCGCTGAACGACATCGACTGGGTAGCCAAGGGCAAGACCGTCTCGGTGCGGATCAACGGGCTCGACACCCATTACATGTACCGCGACGTGGTCGACCTGATGGAGCAGGCGGGCGACCGGGTACACACGCTCCTGGTGCCCAAGGTGGGCGTTCCGGCCGACCTCTACATGGTCGAGGCAATGGTCAACCAGATCGAGCAGGGCAAGGGGTATGAGACGCGCGTCGGGCTCGAGGCGCTGATCGAGACCGCGCTCGGCATGGCCAATGTCGAGGCGATCGCACAGGGCTGCGCCCGGCTGGAAGCGCTGCATTTCGGAGTGGCCGACTATGCCGCCTCGATGCGGGCGCGCACGGTCAATATCGGCGGGCTCAATCCCGATTACCCGGGCGACCAGTGGCACGCCTCGATCACCCGGATGGTGGTGGCCTGCCGCGCCTATGGGCTGCGCGCGGTCGACGGCCCCTTCGGCGATTTCTCCGATCCCGAGGGCTACAAGGACGGCGCGCGTCGCGCCGCGGCGCTGGGCTGCGAGGGCAAATGGGCGATCCATCCCAGCCAGATCGCGCTGGCCAACGAGGTGTTCAGCCCGCCCGAGGCCGAGGTCACCCGCGCCCGGCGCATCATCGAGGAGCTGAAGAATGCCGAGGCCGAGGGCCGCGGCGCGGCCTCGCTCGACGGCAAGATGATCGACGCCGCCTCGGAACGGATGGCGCAGAACGTGATCACCGTGGCCGATGCGATCGCGGCGAAGGGCTGAGCGGCGCCGCCGCGCGTTGCTTGCCGTAACGGAAACCAAGCTTTTCTCACCCTCAGGGAGGTGACAGATGGACATTCACGAACATCAGGCCAAGGAAATCCTCGCGGGCTTCGGCGTGCCGACCCCGCGCGGCGGTCTTGCCTACAGCCCCGAACAGGCGGCCTTTCGCACGCGTGAGTTGGGCGGCGACGCCTGGGTCGTCAAGGCGCAGATCCATTCGGGCGGTCGCGGCGAGGCCGGCGGCGTCAAGCTCTGCAAGTCCCAGCGGGAGGTCTACGACTTCGCGCAGGAGCTTTTCGGCAAGCAGCTGGTCACGCGCCAGACCGGCGCGGCCGGCAAGGGGGTCTACCGCATCTGGGTCGAGGAAGCCTCGGACATCGCGCAGGAGCTCTATCTCGGCTTCGTGCTCGACCGGAAATCCGAGCGGATCATGGTCGTCGCCTCGTCGAGCGGCGGCATGGAGATCGAGGAACTGGCCGAGACCGACCCCGACAGCCTGGTGCGGATGGTGGTGGATCCCGCGCATGGCCTCGTCGAGTACCAGGCGCGCGAACTGGCTTTCGCGCTGGGGCTCAAGGGCGCGCAGATCGGGCAGATGGTCAAGGCGGTGCGCGCCTGCTACCGTGCCTATCGCGATCTCGACGCCACCATGGTCGAGATCAACCCGCTGGTCATCACCGGATCGGGCGACCTGGTGGCGCTGGATGCCAAGATGAGCTTCGACACCAACGCGCTTTACCGCCGCCCGCAGATCGCCGCGCTGCACGACCCCAGCCAGGAGGACGCGCGCGAGGCGATGGCCCATGACAACGGGCTCGCCTATGTGGGGCTCGACGGCGATATCGGCTGCATCATCAACGGCGCCGGGCTCGCAATGGCGACGATGGACATGATCAAGCTCTCGGGCGGCGAGCCCGCGAACTTTCTCGACATCGGTGGCGGCGCCTCTCCGGAGCGGGTGATGACCGCGTTCCGCACGGTGCTGTGCGATCCGAATGTCAGCGTGATCCTCGTGAACATCTTTGCCGGCATCAACCGTTGCGACTGGGTCGCCAAGGGCGTGGTCGAGGCCTACAAGGCCGAGGGCCTGACCCTGCCCGTGGTGGTCCGTCTCGCCGGAACCAATGTCGAGCAGGGCCGCAATATCATCGACGCAAGCGGCCTGCCGCTGATTACCGCCGAGACGCTGGCCGAGGCCGCCGAGAAGGCCGTCGCGGCACGCCCGAAACGCGCTGCCTGAGGGAGGACATCATGGCGATCATCATAGACGAGAACACCAAGGTCGCGGTCCAGGGCATGTCGGGCCGGATCGGCAAGTTCCATGCCCAGGAAATGATCGAGTACGGCACGAATGTCGTGGCCGGAGTAACCCCCGGCAAGGGCGGCGAGACGGTGCTGGACCGGCCCGTCTTCAACACCGTGCGCGAGGCCGTCAACGAAACCGGCGCCGAGGCGGCGCTGTTGTTCGTGCCGCCGCCCTTTGCGGCCGATGCGATGATGGAGGCTGCCGATGCCGGCATCAAGACCGCGGTCTGCGTGACCGACGGCATCCCGGCGCAGGACATGATGCGGGTCAAACGCTTCCTCCGCCGCTATCCGCGGGACCGCAAGATGCGCCTGATCGGCCCGAATTGCGCGGGCGTGATCTCGCCCGGCAAGGGCTTCATGGGCATCATGCCGCCGCATATCTACACGCCCGGCCGGGTGGGCATCGTGGGTCGCTCTGGCACGCTGGGCTATGAGGCGGCGAGCCAGATGCAGGCGCTGGGCATCGGCGTCTCGACCAGCGTCGGCATCGGCGGCGACCCGATCAACGGCTCGTCCTTCCGCGACATCCTCGAGCTTTTCGAGGCCGATCCGGAAACCGATGCGGTGATGATGATCGGCGAAATCGGCGGTCCCCAAGAGGCCGACGCCGCGGCCTTCGTCAAGGCGCACATGAAGAAGCCCGTGGTGGCCTATATCGCGGGGCTCTCCGCGCCGAAGGGCCGCAAGATGGGCCATGCCGGCGCGATCATCTCGGCCTTCGGCGAGAGCGCGCAGGAAAAGGTGGAAATCCTTTCCGAGGTCGGCATCACGGTCGCGCCGAACCCCTCGGCGATGGGCGAGACCGTGGCCAAGGTGCTGGGCAAGAAGGTCGCCGCGTGAGCGGCGCGCTCAGCCCGTGAGCAGCCTGCGCAACTCGAAGGCCGCGCGCATCAGGTTTCGGGTGTACGCGTCCTTCGGCGCCTCGAAGATCGCGGCGGTCGGGCCCTCCTCGACCACCGCCCCGTCCTTCATCACCATCACGTAATCCGCCATCGCGCGGACCACGGCCAGGTCGTGGCTGATGAAGATGTAGGACAGTCGGTGCTCGGCCTGCAGCCGGCGCAACAGGTCGATCGCCTGCTTCTGCACCGACCGGTCGAGCGCCGAGGTGGGTTCGTCCAGCACGATCACCCGGGGCCGCAACACAACCGCGCGGGCGATGGCGATGCGCTGGCGCTGCCCGCCCGAGAACTCGTGCGGGAACCGGTTGCGCATCGCCGGTTCCAGCCCGACATCCTCTAGCGCCTGCGCCGCGCGCCGGGCGCGTTCGCGGCGGGTCAGCCCGGGCTCGTGCACCAACAGCCCCTCGGTGACGATCTCCGAAACCGTCATCCGGGGCGAAAGCGCGCCGTAGGGGTCCTGGAACACCATCTGCAGCCCGTCGCGGAAGGGCTTCATCGCCGCCCGGTCGAGCCCGCCGATCTCGTGGCCCAGATAGACCACGCGCCCCTCGGCCGGCAAAAGTTGCAGCAGCGCCCGGCCCAGCGTGGATTTCCCCGAGCCGGATTCGCCGACCACGCCGATGGTCTGGCCCTGCCGAAGCGTCAGGTCGATGCCGCGGACGGCGGTGAACCGCGTGTCGCGGCGCAGGAAACCCGCGGGCCGGCCGAAGGTCACCTTGACGTCAGTGCCCCGCAGCAGGACCGGCGCGCTGTCGGGCACCGCGTGCTTCTCGCCCTCGGGCTCGGCGTCCAGCAGCATCCGCGTATAGGGTTTCTCGGGCGCGTCGAAGATGCGCCGCGTCGGTCCTTCCTCTTCCACCAGACCGTTCTGCATCACGTAGACCCGGTCGGCGAAGGCCTCGACGATGCCGAGGTCGTGGGTGATGAACAGGATCGACATGCCCAGCCGCTGCTGCAGCTCGGCCAACAGGCGCAGGATCTCGGCCTGGATCGTGACGTCGAGCGCGGTGGTGGGTTCGTCGGCGATCAGCAGGTCGGGATCGTTGGCCAGCGCCATCGCGATCATCACCCGCTGGCGCTGGCCGCCCGAAAGCTCGTAGGGGTAGGACTTCATCCGCCGCGCGGGATCGGGGATCTGCACCAGCTCCAAAAGTTCCAGCACCCGGGCCGAGGCGTCGCGCGGGCTGAGCCCGCCATGGACGCGCAGGGGTTCGGAGAGCTGCGCCTCGATCGTGTAGAGCGGGTCGAGCGAGGTCATGGGTTCCTGGAAGATCATCGTGATCTTGCGCCCGCGCAGCCGGTTGAGCCTGTCGGGCGCGAGGTTCAGGATCTCCTCGCCGCGATAACGCACCGACCCCGTCGCCCGCCCGTTCGCGGCCAGCAACCCCATCGCCGCCATCATCACCTGACTTTTCCCCGAGCCCGACTCGCCCACCACCGCGACCGTCTCGCCCGGCGCGACATGCAGCGACACGCCCCGGACCGCCTCGACCGTCCCGTCAGGCGTGTCGAAGCTCACCCGGATATCGTCCACCTCGAATACGCGGTCGGCCATCTCAGCGGTCCTTCGGGTCGAGCGCATCGCGCAGCCCGTCGCCGATGAAGTTCAGCGCGAACAGCAGAACGGTCATCGTCGCGGCGGGGAAGATCAGCATGTAGGGCGCGTTGCGCATGTTCTTGGCGCCTTCCGCGATCAGCACGCCCAGCGAGGTCAGCGGTTCCTGCACGCCGAGCCCGAGGAAGGAGAGGAAGCTCTCCAGCAGGATCACCTTGGGGATCATCAGCGTCATGTAGATGATGACCGTGCCCAGCGTGTTGGGGATGATGTGGCGGCGGATGATCGCGCCGCCCGACACGCCCATCGCCTCGGCCGCCTGCACGAACTCGCGCCGCCTCAGCGACAGGGTCTGGCCGCGCACGATCCGCGCCATGTCGAGCCACTCGACAGCGCCGACCGCCAGGAACATCAGGACGATGCTGCGCCCGAAGAACACCACCAAGAGGATCACGAAGAACACGAAGGGCAGCGAGTAGAGGATATCGACGATGCGCATCATCAAATTGTCGATGCGCCCGCCAACGAAGCCCGCGGTGGCGCCGTAGATCACCCCGATCGCCAGCGCGACCGCGGTCGCCATCAGCCCGATCAGCAGAGAAATCCGCAAGCTGACCAGGATCCGCGAGAGCAGGTCGCGCCCGTTCGCGTCGGTCCCCATCAGGAAATAAAGCCGTTGAACCTCGGCCTCGGCGACGGCCGATTGCCCGTCCGGCGCGATGTCCACAATGCGCGCGTCGGTGAAGACGTCGGACCGGTCGAGATAGCGGCCGATGCGCGGGTCGATCTCGCGGGCCGAGGAAATCGCGATCCGGACCCGGCCGTCCTCCAGTTCGATCTCGCCCAGCTCCACCCGCGCGCGCCTGAGCGCGCTTTCGGCCGCGGGCACGATCTGGTCCGCCTGGGGGTAGGGGCTGAGGTTCGGCCGCACCTTGACGTATTCGGGATAGACCTCGGAATAGTCGTGCGGCGACAGCTGCGGGCCGACGAGTGCGCAGAGCGCGAAGACGGCCAGCACCACGAGCGACGCCATCGCCGCGCGGTTGCGCCTCAGCCGCAGCATCGCGGTGGCCCAGAGCGAGCGGCCCTCGGTGGCCTCGGCGGTGTCGGGTGTGATGTCACTCATAGCGCACCCGCGGGTCGAGCAGGGCGTAGAGCAGATCCACGATCAGGTTGAACAGCACCACGAAGACCGCGACGATCACCACCGTGCCCATCACCAGCGTGTAGTCGCGGTTCAGCGCCCCTTGCACGAAATAGCGCCCGATGCCGGGCAGGTTGAACACCTGTTCGATCACGATGGAGCCGGTCAGCAGCGCCGCCGCCGCCGGGCCCAGATAGCTGACCGCGGGCAGGATCGCGGCCCTCAGCGCATGTTTCACCACCACCATCCGCGCCGGCAGCCCGTAGGCCCGCGCGGTGCGCACATGGTCGGAACGCAGCGCCTCGATCATCGCGCCGCGGATCAGCCGCGAGATCACCGCGACCTGCGGCAGCGCCAGCGCGATCACCGGCAGGATCATCTGGTTCGGGCTTCCCCAGCCCTGCGCCGGCAGCCAGCCCAGCATCACCGCGAAGACCAGCGACAGCACGGGGGCCACCACGAAGTTCGGCACCGTGATCCCGAAGGTCGCGACCGCGATCACCGCGAAATCGGTGCGGCTGTTCTGCCTCAGCGCCGCGATCGACCCCAGCGCCGCGCCCAGCACGAAGGCCAGCGCCAGCGCCGAGGCGCCCAGCGTGACCGAGACCGGCAAGCCCTCGGCCAGGATCTCGTGTACCCGCTTGTCGCGATAGATGAAGCTCGGCCCCATGTCGCCCTGGGCGAGGTTGCCGAGATAGATCGCGTATTGCTGCCAGAGCGGCTTGTCGAGCCCGAAGGTGGCGTTCAGGTTCGCCATCACCGTGGCCTCCAGCGTGCGTTCCTGGTCGAACGGGCCGCCGGGGGCGAGCCGCATCATGAAGAACGCGGCGGTGACGATGATGAAGAGCGTCGGAATCGCGCCCAGCAGGCGCCTCAGGGCATAGCTCAGCATTGCGGGCCTGTCCCGTTTGGGCGCGGCCCCTTGTGCGGGGCCGCGTGTGGCGCCTTGCCTAGTCCGACAGGCTGAGGAAGCGCGTCGGGTGCACGTTCTGGATGTTGTCCTCCCAGCCCGAGAGCCGGGGCGAGACCAGCGAGCGCGAGGTGTAGTAGAGCAGCGGGATGAAGGGCAGGTCGCGCATGAAGATCGCCTCGGCCTCGCGCAGGATCGCCGCGCGTTCCTCCAGGTCGGTGGTCTTGGCGGCCTGGTCCATCAGCGCGTCGTAGTCGGGGTTGTCGTAGCGGGCGTAGTTGAACCCGTCATTGTCGGATTCGACCATGAACAGGAAGTTCTGCGGGTCGGAATAATCCCCGATCCAGCCCGCCCGCGCGACGTCGAAATCGCCCCGGTCGCGCAGATGCGCGTAATGGGCCGAGGCGTCGCGGACGTTGAATTCGACCTCGATGCCGAGGGTGGACCACATGTCGGCGATCGCGGTGGCCGCGTTCTTGTGGTTCTCGGACGTGTTGTACATCAGCTCCAGCCTGTGCGGGCTGTCGGGGCTGACGCCCTTTTCCTCCATGATCGCGATGGCCTCGTCCTCGCGGTCGAGCATCGACATGTCGAAATAGTCCACCTCCGGCGAACCCTCGTAATTGCCGATCCCCGGCGGCACGAAGCTGGTGGCCGGCGCCATCGTGCCCTGGAAGATCTCGTCGGCCAGGAACTCCCGGTCGATGGCCATCGACAGCGCCCGGCGCACGTCGGGGTCGGACAGGAACTCGTCCTCGTGGTTCAGCGCGTAGTAATAGGTGCCGAGATAGGGCGCCACATGGACCGCCTCGCCATGTTCCTCGCGCAGGCGGTGGATGTCCTCGGCGGGCAGGTCGGAACAGCTGTGCACCTCGCCCGCTTCCCAGCCGCGCACGCAGGTCGCGCGGTCCTCGAAGGGCAGGTAGTTGACGGTCTCGATGGCGACGTTCGCGGCGTCGTGGAACTCGGGGTTCCTGGTCAGCACGATCCGATCGTTGAGGATGTTCTCGGTCAGCGTATAGGCCCCGTTCGAGACCATGTTGCCCGGCTGGACGAAATCGGCCCCGTGTTCCTCGACCGACGCGGGGTGCACCGGCAGGCCGGTCTGGTGGGTCAGCAGCTCCAGGAAATAGGGGGTGGGCTGTTCCAGCGTGATTTCCAGCGTCCGGTCGTCGACCGCGCGCACGCCCATTTCCTCGGGCGGCATCTCGCCCTTGTTCACCGCTTCCGCGTTCTTCACCGGGTAGAGGATGTTGGCGTATTTCGCCCCCGTCTCGGGGGTCATGATCCGGCGCAGCGAATAGACGAAATCGCCCGCGGTGACCGGGTCGCCGTTCGACCAGCGCGCATCCTCGCGCAGCGTGAAGGTATAGACCGTGCCGTCCGCGCCGATCTCCCAGCTTTCGGCGACGCCGGGCATCAGCCCGGCCGCGGTGTCGTAGACGATCAGCCCCTCGTAGAGGTCGCGCAGGATGTTGGCCTCGGCCACGGTCGAGGTCTTGTGCTGGTCCAGCGTCTCGGGATTGCCGTCATTGCCCCGCATGTAGGTCTGGGCGGTCGCGCCGCCCGCCATCCCGGCCAAGAGCGTCGCCCAGAGCAGCACGCGTCGTGTCGAATGCATGAACATGGTGTCTCCGCTGTTGAAACAATCATTGCGCGAAGGCTGCCCGAGCGAGGCAAGCCTGGCAAGCGCCGTGAAAGGGTGACGTCGCGGCGTGGGCGGCGCAATGCCTGGTCCACGGGGCCTAGTCCACGGGCAGCACGGTCGTGGCCTTGATCTCCTCCATCGAGAGCAGCGCGGTGACGTTGAAGATGCGCACATCGGCGATCAGCGCCTGGTAGAACTCGTCATAGGCGGCGGCGTCGGCGACCCGCACCTTGAGGATGTAGTCGATCTCGCCGGCCAGCCGGTGCGCCTCCAGCACCTCGGGGCGGGACAGCAGCGCGGCGAGAAAGCGCCGCTGCCACTCCGCCTCGTGTTCCGAGGTGCGGATCAGCACGAAGAAGCAGGTGCCCCGGTCGAGCGCGGCCGGATCCACGATCACCGTGTTCTGCCGGATCACGCCGGCCTCGCGCATCTTGCGGATGCGGTTCCAGACCGGCGTCTTGGACGAGCCCACCTTCTTGGCGATCTCGTCCAGCGACTGGCTGGCATCGTCCTGCAACTCGCGCAGGATGCGCCGGTCGAGCGCGTCGAGCGCGGAACTGGTCGTCTTGCGCGGCATCGCGACTCCCTTCGCTTTGCGCCGAGGATCGGAAAATTGTCCCGGGCGCGCAACCGGAAACCCGGGCTCGGCGGGATTTCGTTCCGATGGTGGGCGGATGCCCCCTTGACCTTGCCCGCCGCGCCCGCGCAACGTGGCGCGCGAAATCGGGCAAGGGGCGGGGCATGAGCGACGGGCAATGGGAGTTCTGGATCGACCGCGGCGGCACCTTCACCGATGTCGTCGCCCGCGCGCCCGACGGCCGGCTTTCCACCCACAAGCTGTTGTCCGAGAACCCCGAACGCTACGCCGACGCCGCCGTGCAGGGCATCCGCGAGGTGCTGGGCCTCTCCGACGACGACCCGCTGCCCACCGGCGCGATCCGCGCGGTCAAGATGGGCACGACGGTCGCGACCAACGCGCTTCTGGAGCGCAAGGGCGAGCGGGTGCTGCTGCTGATCACCCGGGGCTTCGGCGATCTGCTGCGGATCGGCTACCAGGCCCGCCCGCGGCTGTTCGATCTGAACATCCGCCGGCCCGAGCTGCTCTACGAAGAGGTCGCCGAGGTGGCCGAGCGGCTGGACGCAGAGGGCGCGGTGCTGACCCCGCTGGACGAGGACGCCGCCCGCGCCGCGCTTCGGGCCGCGTATGACCGGGGGCTCCGCGCCGTCGCCATCGCGCTGATGCATGCCTATCTGAACGGCGACCACGAGGACCGCCTGGCCGAGATCGCGCGCGAGGTGGGGTTCACCCAGGTCTCGGTCAGCCACCGCGCCTCGCGCCTGATCAAGCTGGTGGGCCGTGGCGATACCACCGTGGTCGACGGCTATCTCTCGCCGATCCTGCGCCGCTATGTCGACCGGGTGGCCGATGCGCTGGATGTCGGGCAGGGCGGCTGCGATCGGCTGTTGTTCATGCAATCGAATGGCGGGCTGACCGATGCGGCGCTGTTCCAGGGCAAGGACGCGATCCTGTCGGGGCCCGCGGGCGGCATCGTCGGCATGGTCAAGACCGCCGAGGCCGCCGGGTTCGACCGGCTGATCGGCTTCGACATGGGCGGCACGTCCACGGATGTCAGCCACTATGCGGGCGCCTACGAGCGCAGCTTCGAAACCGAGGTGGCCGGTGTGCGGATGCGCGCGCCGATGATGGACATTCACACCGTCGCCGCGGGCGGCGGGTCGATCTGCAAGTTCGAGTCAGGCCGGTTCCAGGTCGGTCCCGAAAGCGCGGGCGCCGATCCCGGCCCGGCCTGCTACCGCCGCGGCGGCCCGCTGACCGTGACCGATTGCAACGTCATGCTGGGCAAGCTGAACCCGGCGCATTTCCCCGCCGTTTTCGGCCCCGAGGGCGACCGGCCGCTTGATCTGGAGACGGTGCGGGGGAAATTCGCCGCGCTGGCGGCCGAGATCGCCACCGAAACCGGCGAAGACCCGCGCAGCCCCGAAGAGGTGGCCGAGGGGTTCCTGAAGATCGCCGTCGACAACATGGCCAATGCGATCAAGAAGATCTCCGTGCAGCGGGGGCACGACGTCACCGGTTATACCCTGCAATGCTTCGGCGGCGCGGGCGGGCAGCATGCCTGCCTGGTGGCCGACGCGCTGGGGATGACGCGGGTGTTCCTGCATCCCTTCGCGGGGGTGCTCTCGGCCTACGGGATGGGGCTGGCCGAGATCAGGGCGATGGAGGAATGCCAACTGGATGCGGCGCTTTCCGAGATCGGACAGGCCGAGGCGGCGTTGGGCGCGCTGCGGTGCAAGGCCGAGGCCGCGGTTGCGGGGCAGGGCGTGCCCGAGGCGGCGATCCGCTCTGTGGCGCGCGCGCATCTGCGCTACGAGGGCTCGCACCAGACACTGGAAGTGCCCTTCGGCAGCCCGGCCGAGATGCAGGCGGCGTTCGAGGAGACGCATCTTGCGCGCTTCGGCTTCACCTCGCCGGAACGCGCGCTCTTCTTCGACATGGCCGACGTCGAGGCGATCGGCGAGACCGGCGAGGCGCCTGCCGCGATGGCGCCCGAGGCGGCCCCGCGGGTGAAGGCCCGCGTGACGGTGCATCTCGACGGCGCGCCCCGCGAGGTGGCCATCTACGACAGGGCGACGCTGAGGGCGGGCGCCCGGATCGACGGCCCCGCGATCGTCACCGAGCCCACGGGCACCAACATGGTGGAACCCGGCTGGGCGGCCGAGATGGACGCGCGCGGCAACCTGGTGCTGACGCGCGTAGAGGCCAAGGCCCGCCCCCGGGCGCTGGGCACCGAGGCCGACCCGGTGCTCCTGGAGGTAATGTCGAACCTCTTCATGTCGGTGGCCGAGCAGATGGGCGCCACGCTCGCCAATACCTCGTGGTCGGTCAACATCAAGGAACGGCTGGATTTTTCCTGCGCGATCTTCGACGCGAATGGCGACCTGGTGGCCAACGCCCCCCATGTGCCGGTGCATCTCGGGTCCATGTCCGACTCGATCAAGACCGTGATGCGCGAGAACCGGGGCAGCATCCGCCCGGGCGACGCCTTCATGCTGAACTCGCCCTACAATGGCGGTACGCACCTGCCCGACGTGACCGTGGTGACGCCGGTCTTCCTCGGCGACGAGATCCCGTTCTGGCTGGGTTCGCGTGGGCACCACGCCGATATCGGCGGGCGCACGCCCGGCTCGTCGCCCCCCGACTCGACCCATATCGAGGAGGAGGGCGTACTGATCGACAATGTGCGACTGGTCGACCGGGGGCGGCTGCTGGAGGCGGAGGCCGAGGCGGTGCTGCGTTCGGGCCGCTATCCCTGCCGGAACGTCGCGCACAACATGGCGGACCTCAAGGCGCAGGTGGCGGCGAACGAGACCGGGCGGCGGGAGCTTCTGAAGGTCATCGGGCAATATGGCCGCGACGTTGTGGTCGCCTACACGGCCCATGTGCAGGACAATGCCGAGGAAAGCGTGCGCCGGGTGATCGGCACGCTTCGCGACGGGAGCTTCCGCTACCCGATGGACCACGGCGCGGTGATCGAGGTGGCGGTGCGGGTGGACCGCAAGGCCCGCGAGGCGGTGATCGATTTCACCGGCACCTCGCCGCAGCATTCGGGCAATTACAACGCGCCTTTCGCGGTCTGCCGGGCGGTGGTGCTCTATGTGTTCCGCACCATGGTGGGGGCCGACATCCCGCTGAACGAGGGCTGCCTGAAGCCGCTGAGGATCATCGCCCCCGAGGGCTCGATGCTGAACCCGGCCTATCCGGCCGCGGTGATCGCCGGCAATACCGAGGTCAGTCAGGCCGCCTGCAACGCGCTGTATGGGGCGTTGGGTTTGATTGCGGGCAGCCAGGCGACGATGAACAACTTTGTCTGGGGCAATGACCGATTCCAGAACTACGAGACCATCGCCGGCGGCACAGGGGCTGGGCCGGGCTTCGACGGCTGCGACGCTGTACAGAGCCACATGACCAACACGCGGATGACCGACCCGGAAGTGCTGGAAAAACGCTTCCCCGTCCGGCTGGACGACTTCTCGATCCGGGCCGGGTCTGGCGGGGCGGGGCGCTGGCGCGGCGGCAACGGGGTGATCCGGCGGCTGCGCTTCCTCGACGGTGTGACGGTGACGACGCTGTGCTCGCACCGCGAGATCCCGCCCTTCGGCGTGGATGGCGGGGCGCCGGGCGCGGTGGGCGAGAACTGGGCTGAGTTTCCCGACGGGCGGCGGGTGCGGCTCCGGGGTAATGACGAGATCGACCTGCCCGCCGGCGGCCTCTTCGAGCTGTGGACGCCTGGCGGCGGCGGCTGGGGCAATCCCTAAGACTGCGACGCTACGATTCGCGACGACTGGCCCGCGCCGAGGCCGCCGCGTCCGCGAGGCATCCCTACCCCGCTCAGTGCCGCCGACGGATGCGCCAGGGCCGCCCGTCCAGCGAAAGCCGGGCATCATTGCGCGCCTTTTCGGCCACCACGCGGCCCTTTGAGATCACCGCCAGCCGGTCGGGGCGCAGGCGGATCGCCTCGACCGGGTCGCCCGCGTCGAGGATTACCAGCGAGGCCAGCGCGCCCTCGTGCAGCCCGTAATCGGCCAGGTGCAGGACCTTCGCGTTCTCCACGGTCACCATGTCGAAGCAGCGCCGCATCTCTTCCGGCGCGGTCATCTGCGCCACGTGCAGCCCCATGAAGGCCACGTCCAGCATGTCGGCGGTGCCCAGCGAATACCACGGGTCGCGCACGCAATCCTGCCCCCAGCCGACCCGGATGCCATGGGCCTGCATCTCCTTCACCCGGGTCAGGCCGCGCCGCTTGGGGTAAGTGTCGTGCCGGCCCTGCAACACGATGTTGATCAGTGGGTTCGGGATCGCGGCCAGCCCGGCCTCGGCCATCAGCGGCAGGAGCTTGGAGACGTAATAGTTGTCCATCGAATGCATCGAGGTCAGGTGGCTGCCCGCCACCCGTCCGTGAAGCCCAAGCCGTCGGGACTCATAGGCCAGGGTCTCGACATGGCGCGAGAGGGGATCGTCGGTCTCGTCGCAATGCATGTCGACGAGCAGACCGCGCTCCGCCGCGATCTCGCAAAGCGCGCGGACGGATTCGCGGCCCTCCTCCATCGTGCGTTCGAAATGCGGGATGCCGCCGACGACATCGACGCCCCTATCGAGCGCGCGCAGCGTGTTGGCCCGCGCCGTGGGGTCGCGCAAGAAGCCGTCCTGCGGGAAGGCGACGAG
This sequence comes from Rhodovulum sp. ES.010, assembly GCF_900142935.1. Taxonomy (NCBI): domain Bacteria; kingdom Pseudomonadati; phylum Pseudomonadota; class Alphaproteobacteria; order Rhodobacterales; family Paracoccaceae; genus Rhodovulum; species Rhodovulum sp. ES.010. Next base: position 3,237,141 of record NZ_FSRS01000001.1, read on the forward strand.
TTGCAGGTCCAGATAGGGTTTCACCCGCTCGCGGACATGCAACAGCGCCTCGACCCCTTTCAGGCTGTCGTCGCAGGTGTCGACATGGCTGCGGATCGCCAGAAGCCCCATGCTGACCGCCCAGTCGCAATAGGCCAGTGCGCGATCGACCATCTCCTCGACCGTGGTCTCCGCCTTGAGCTCGCCCCAGAGCGCGATCCCCTCCAGCAGGGTTCCGGAGGCGTTGATCCGCGGGGTGCCGTAGGAAAGCGTCGCGTCGAGGTGGAAATGCGGGTCCACGAAGGGAGGGCTGACGAGGTCGCCGGTGGCGTCGATCACGCGGCCCGCCGTCGACCCGGACAAGTCGCCGACGCCCGCGATCCGGTCGCCCTGCGTGCCGATATCGGCGATGCGCCCGTCAGGCAGGGTGCCGCCCGTGACCAGAATGTCGAACTCGGCCATTCAGCGCTCTCCGCGATTGTAGGGCACCATCAACGCCGCCGGCACCTCGGCCCGGCGCGACATCAGCACCAGCGCCACGATCGACAGCACGTAGGGCACCATCAGGAACACCTGATAGGGGATCTGCGCGCCCAGTGGCGTCTGCTGCAGGCGGATCTGCAGCGCGTCGAAGGCGGCGAACAGGAGCGCACCCAACAGCGCCTTGCCCGGCATCCAGGCGCCGAACACCACCAGCGCGATGCAGATCCAGCCGCGCCCGTTCACCATCTCGAAGAAGAACGAGGAAAACGCGCTCATGGTCAGGAACGCGCCGCCCACCGCCATCAGTCCCGACCCCACCATCACCGCCCCCATGCGGATCGTCGTGACCGACAGCCCCTGCGCCTCGACAGCCGAGGGGTTCTCGCCCGCCGCCCGGAGCGCGAGGCCGAGCGGTGTCCGGTACAGCACCAGCGCTACCACCAGCACGGTCGCGAAGGCCAGGTAGGTTAGCGCGGTCTGCGAAAACAGCGCCTCGCCAAGGAAGGGGATATCGGACAGGACGGGAATGTCCAGAGGCTGGAACGGCTCGATGCGGGGCGGGCTGGTGACCTCGGGCAGGGCCAGCCGATAGGCGTAATAGGCCGAGGAGGTGGCCAGAAGGGTGATCCCGAGGCCGACGACATGCTGCGAGAGCCCGAAGGGCACGGTCAGCGTGGCATGGGCCAGCCCGAACAGCGCCCCGCTCGCGAAGGCGACCAGCACGCCGGGCCACAGCCCAAGCCCCGCGTAAACCGCCATCCAGCCCGCGAAGGCGCCGAACACCATGATCCCCTCGATGCCCAGGTTCAGCACGCCCGCCCGTTCGCAGATCAGCTCCCCCATCGTCGCGAAGATCAGCGGCGAGGCGATGCGCAGCACCGCCGCCCAGAAGCTGGCCGACAGCAGGATATCGAAAATCTCCATCAGCCCCCCACCACGCGGAACCGGGTCAGCAGGATCGCCAGCACCATGAACAAAAGCGCCGTGGCGACCGAGATATCGGCGATATAGGTGGGCACCTCGGCGGCGCGGCTCATGGAATCGGCGCCCACGAAGATGCCCGCCACGAACAGCGCCGAGACGACGACGCCCAGGGGGTGCAACAGCGCCAGCATCGCCACCACGATGCCCGTGTAACCAAAGCCGGGCGACAGATCGAGCGTCAGGTTGCCCTTCAGCCCCGCCACCTCGGAAAAGCCGGCAAGTGCTGCCAGCCCCCCCGACAGCAGCGCCGTCTTGACCATGACGCGCCCCACCGGAATCCCGGCGAACCGCGCGGCCTGCGGGTTCTGCCCGACCGCGCGGATTTCATAGCCCAGCGTCGTTTTCACCTGGATCACCCAGACGAGGGTCGCCGAGATCAGCGCAAGGCCAAAGCCCCAGTGCAGGCGCAGCCCGTCCACGATGCGGGGCAGGCGGGCGTCGCGCGGGATCGCCTCGGATTTCGGCCAGCCCATGCCCATCGGGTCCTTCAGCGGGCCTTCCAGCAGCATCGAGATGAACAGCAGCATGATGAAATTGAACAAAAGCGTGGTCACCACCTCGTCCACGCCCAGCCGCACCTTCAACAGCACCGGCCCCAGCAGCACCAGCGCGCCCGCCAGGATCGCGGCAATCGCCATCGCCGGGATCACGACCGGCCCGGGCAGGCCCATCTGCGTGCCGATCAGCACCGTCATCAGGGCGCCCGCGTAAAGCTGCGCCTCGGCGCCGATGTTCCACAGCTTGGCGCGAAAGGCGACGGCAACCGCCAGCCCGGTAAAGATCAGCGGCGTCGCCCGGTTCAGCGTTTCCAAAAGCGCGAATTTCGACCCCGCCGCGCCCTTGACGATCAGACCCAGCGTGGCGAAGGGGTTCGCCCCCGCCAGCATCGCCAGCGCCGAGGCCACGACCACCGTCGCCGCGATGGCCAGCACCGGCAGGCCCAGCGTGCGGGCCAGCCCCGGGGCGGCAACGGGTTCAAGCCGCATCGGAAAACCCCTGTCCGGCCATCCACTGCCCCAGTTCCGCGGGCGTTTTCGACCCCCGCGGGAATTCCGGCGACAGGCGGCCCTCGCTCATCACGTGGATCACGTCCGACAGCGCGCGGATCTCGTCCAGGTCCTCGGAGATCAGCAACACCGCCGCGCCCGCGTCCCGCGCCGCGATCAGGCGTTCCTGCACATAGGTCAGTGCGCCGATATCGAGACCCCGCACCGGCTGGTTGGCCAGGATGATGCGCGGCCCCGCCTCGAGCGCGCGGCCCAGGATCAGCTTCTGCATGTTGCCCCCCGACAGCAGGCGAATGCGCGCCTCGGGCCCTGGGCAGCGCACGTCGTATTTTTCAATGATGTCCGCGGCATGGGTGCGCGCGCGGCGCCAGTCCATCCAGCCCGCGCGGCTGAGGGGGGGGCGGGCATAGCCTTCCAGCACCGCGTTCTCCGTCAACGTGAAATCGGCGATCGATCCGGTCGCGTGCCGGTCCTCGGGGATGCGGCCCACGCCTGCGGCCAGTGCCGCCCGGGGGGACCATCCGGCGACGGTTTGCCCCGCCACGCGCAATTCCCCGCTTTCCGGCGCGATCAGCCCCGACACCAGGTCGGCCAGCGCCCCCTGCCCGTTGCCCGACACCCCCGCCAGCCCGGTGATCTGTCCGGCCTTCAGCGTCAGGGTCACGCGGCGCAGGCCCGTCCGGTTGCCCTCGGGCGGGGTCGAGACGTCGCACAGCTCCATCAGCGCCGCGCCGGGCGTGCCCAGCGGCGGGTGGGGCAGGGCGACCTCCTTGCCGACCATCATCTCGGCGATCCGGTGGCGGTCGGTCCGGTCCGTCGCGACCTCGCCCACGACGCGCCCGTGGCGCAGCACGATCACCCGGTCGCTGACCGCCGTCACCTCGTGCAGCTTGTGCGAGATGAAGATGATCGACAGCCCCTGCGCCACCGCCTTTTTCAGCGTTTCGAACAGCGCATCGCTTTCCTGGGGCGTCAGCACCGCGGTCGGTTCGTCCAGGATCAGGATGCGCGCGTCGCGATACAGCGCCTTGAGGATCTCGACCCGCTGGCGTTCGCCCACCGACAGCGTCTTGACCTTGGCATCGGGGTGGACCGCCAGCCCGAAATCGCGGGACAGCTGTTCCACCCGCGCCCGCGCCGCCGCCCGCCCCAGGCCAGGGGCCAACAGCGCCCGCGTGCCCAGCAGGATGTTCTCCAGCACCGTCATGTTGCCCGCCAGCGTGAAATGCTGGTGCACCATGCCCACCCCCGCGGCCAGCGCCGCGCCGGGCGCCCCGGGCGGCAGGGGCTGGCCGAACACCTCGACCGTGCCCGTATCGGCCGTGTAATGGCCGAACAGGATGTTCATCAGCGTCGTCTTGCCCGCGCCGTTTTCCCCAAGCAGGGCAAGGACTTCGCCCTTGTGCAGGGCGAAGCCGATATCGTCGTTGGCGGTGAGCTTCCCGAACCTCTTGGTGATCCCCGCAAGGCGCAGGACGACCTCGCGCCCCGCCATCAGGAGGATTTGGGTTCTTCGTCGTTGATCTCGACGGTGAATTCGCCCGCCTTGATCGCGGCCTCCTTCTCGGCGACCATGTCAAGCGCCTCTTGCGGGACCTTGCCCTCGAACGTGCCGAGCGGCGCCAGCGAACAGCCGCCTTCCTTCATGAAGGAATAGACCCCGTAATTGTCGGCCTTGAACGTGCCGTCCGCAACGCGGGTAAGCGCCGCCTGCAGCGTCGGTTCGAAATGCCAGATCGCCGAGGCGACCACCGTGTCGGGATAGTCGGACTGGGTGTCGATCACGTTGCCGATGGCCAGGATGCCGCGTTCCTGCGCGGCGTCCGACACGCCGAAGCGTTCGGCATACAGCAGGTCGGCGCCCTTCTCGATCATGGCAAAGGCGGTTTCCTTGGCCTTGGGCGGGTCGAACCACGACCCGATGAAGCTGACCTGGAAGGTTGCGTCGGGGCGGGTTTCGCGCACCCCCGCCATGAAGGCGTGCATCAGCCGGTTGACTTCGGGAATCGGAAAACCGCCGACCATGCCGATATTGCCGGTCTGGGTCATCGCGCCCGCGATGATCCCCGAAAGATAGCTGGCATCCTGGATATAGTTGTCGAACACGGCAAGGTTCGGATAGGCCGGGTCCGGCATGAAGGACGAGCCCAGCAGGAACGCGGTTTCGGGATAGTCCAGCACGACCTCGCGCGCTTCCTGCTCCACCCCGAAGATCTCGCCGATGATCAGTTTCACGCCGCTTTCGGCATATTCGCGCATCACGCGCGGATAGTCGGTGTTCGAGGTGTTCTCGGAAAAGGTATAGGTGATCTGGCCCGCCTCGCGCGCGGCCTCGGCGGCGATGTGGATGCGGCTGACCCATTGCTGTTCCACCGGCACGGTATAGATGCCGGCGACGGAAATCTGCTCCTGTGCCCAAAGACCGCGCGGTCCAAGGCCCAGCCCCGCCGCGGCGGCGGCCCCGGCCGAGCCCAGCAACAGCCTGCGGCGCGCGATGTCGAGCGTGTCGGTTTTCCTGGCAGCCATGTGGATTACCCCCTGATTTTCCCGGATTCTGTTGTGCCCGATCAAGGGCCAATCGCCGATCGTTTGGAACGGCGGCACATTCGCACGGCCGCGCGCGGAAGGGAAGATTGCCTTTTCGTCAGGCAGGCTTGCCGCGGATGCTCAGGAAGCGGGCAGGTGGCGTGCGGGCGACAGCCCCGCCCGGAACCAGCAGACGAAATCGTAGATCGAATAGACGGGCAGGCCCGTCGCCGCCCGAATGTCGGCGGCATAGGGCGTCATGTTGGTGCATTCCAGCACGATCGCGCCCAGCTCCGGGTGCGCGGCGGCCAGCGCGCGGGCGGCCTCGACGTTGTCTGCGCGGGCGAGGTCCACGTCCATTTCGGGCAGGTCGTTCAGAATCACGCGGGTGAATTCCCGTCCGCCCTCTGTGGTGCCGATGGGCGTGCCATCGGGCACCCGTGCGGCGGCCAGGTGCGCGCGGCTCAGGCTGCTTCCCGCAATGGTCAGGATCCCGGCACGTTTCCCCTTTGGCAGCAAGCGGTTGACCAACTCCACCTGCATCAGCGACGAGGTCGCGACCGGCACGCCCACTGCGTCGGCCAGCGCGTCCTGGTACAGCGACAGGAACCCGCAGGTCGTGGTGATCCCGGCCGCGCCCTCGGCCACCAGCTCCCGTGCCGCCGCGATGAGCGCCGCCAGCGTGTCGCCGCCCTCGCGGACGATCCGGACCGGCGAGGCGCCGCGGACCACGCGGATCGCCACCGGAAAGGGCCAGGTCGCGGGGTGCCCCATGTCGCCGGGAAGGCGGGGAAAGCGCGAGTCCAGCATCAGGATGCCGATCGGTGCCGTGCTGTCGTCCATCGCCTTGCCCATGCGTCCCGCCCCTCGTTGACACGGGGCGCCCGGCTTCGCAAGGTCGCGCCGCGTGGGCGCAAGGGGGCAGGGCATGGACAAGGGTAAGACCGTCGCGGTGATCGGCGCGGGGATCGTGGGGGTGGCGACCGCGCTGTGGTTGCTGCGCGACGGGCACCGGGTGATCCTGGTGGACCGGACCGGCCCCGCCGCCGGGGCCAGCCACGGCAATGCTGGGCTATTGGCGTCCAGTTCCGTGGTGCCGGTGACGGTGCCGGCCCTGTTCGCCCACGCCCCCGCCATGCTGTTCGACCCGATGAAACCCCTGTTCCTGAAATGGGGTTACCTGCCGCGGCTGGCGCCGTGGCTGATGCGCTATCTCTCGCACGCCAACGCGCCCGCCGCGCGCGCCCGCGCCCGCGCGCTGTACCCGATCATCGGCGACAGCCTGACCGATCACCAGACGCTGGCCGCGGGCACCGGGGCGGAACGCTGGATCGTGCCGTCGGATTACGTGTTCCTCTACGACAGCCGGCGCGACTATGCGGCCGACGGCTTCGGCTGGGGCATCCGCAAGTCGCTGGGCATCGAGTGGCAGGTTTTGGAGGGCGCCGCCATCGACCCCTGTTTCGCGCCCGGCAAATGCGCGGTGCGCCTACCGGGCCACGGCCATATCACCGATCCGGGGGCCTATGTCGCCGCGCTGGCGGCCCATGCCGAACGGCAGGGCGCGCGGCTGGTCATCGGCGAGGCCACGGACATCGCGCGCGCGGGCGGGCGCGTGACCGGCCTGCGCGTGGCGGGCGAGACGATCCCCTGCGAGGCGGTCGTGATCGCCACCGGCGCGTGGTCGGGGCCGCTCGCGCGCAAGCTGGGGCTGAAAATCCCGCTGGAAACCGAACGCGGCTATCACCTCGAACTCTGGAACCCGTCCGTCATGCCCCGCGCCCCCACCATGATCGCCGCCGGAAAGTTCCTCGCCACCCCGATGGAAGGGCGCCTGCGCCTTGCGGGCATCGTGGAATTCGGCGGGCTGGACGCGCCCCCCTCGCGCGCGCCGCTTCGCCTGCTGGAACGCCTCGTGCGCAAGGTCATCCCCGGCCTGACATGGGACCGCACCGTGGAATGGATGGGCCACCGCCCCTGCATCGCCGATTCCACCCCCTCGATCGGCCCGGTGCCGGGGGTCGCGGGCGCCTTTGTCGGGTTCGGCCACGACCATGTCGGCCTGACCGGCGGGCCCAAGACCGGGCGCCTGCTGGCGCAACTGATCGGCGGCACGCGGCCCAACATTGACCTTGCGCCCTATGCACCGACGCGGTTTCAATGAGCGCCAACAAAAAGAACCGTCCAACCAACAGGGAGAGACAGATGAAAACCCCCGCAACGCTTCTGGCCGCCACTGCGCTGGCCACGCTGGCCACCGCCGCCTCGGCCGAGAAATGGGACATGCCGATGGCCTATGCGGCCACCAACTTCCATTCCGAGGTCGGCGCGAATTTCGCCCAATGCGTGACCGATGGAACGGGGGGCGAACTGGAGATCGTCACCCACCCCTCGGGCTCGCTGTTCGGCGGGGCCGAGATCAAGCGCGCGGTGCAGACCGGCCAGGCCAATATCGGCGAGCGGTTGATGTCGGCCCACCAGAACGAGAACCCGCTTTATGGCGTCGACTCGATCCCGTTCCTTGTGTCGTCCTTCGACGAGCATGAGAAACTGTGGTCGATCGCCCAGCCCGCCGTCGCCGAGGCGCTGGCCGAGGACAACCTGCATTACCTCTACTCGGTGCCGTGGCCGCCGCAGGGCCTGTACATGAATAAAGAGGTCTCGACGCTCGACGACCTCAAGGGCGTCAAGTTCCGCTCCTACTCCGCCGCGACCGCGCGGATGGCCGAGTTGACCGGCATGATCCCGGTACAGGTCGAGGCCGCGGAGCTGAGCCAGGCGCTGGCCACGGGTGTTGCCGAAAGCTTCATCTCGTCGGGCGCCACGGGCTATGACCGCAAGGTCTGGGAACATCTCAGCCATTTCTACGAGGTCGATGCCTGGCTGCCGCGCAACGCGGTCTTCGTGAACATGGATGCCTGGAACAGGCTCGACGACGCCACCAGGGACGTGGTGACCGACTGCGCCGAACAGGCCGCGGCCGAGGGGCTGGAACGCTCCAAGGACTATACCGAGTTCACCCTGAACGGCCTGGAAGAGGGCGGCATGACCGTCACCCGCGCCGGCGACGAGCTTGTCGCGGGGTTGAAGGAGATCGGCGAGACGATGACCGAGGAATGGCTGGAACAGGCTGGCGACGAGGGCCGCGCCATCGTCGAGGAATACAAGGGCGGCATGTAAGGCGGCCGGGCGGGCCGGGCATAGCCCCGGCCTGCATGCCGGGCGTGCGCCGCGCCGCTCCGCCGGACGGGCGAGGCGCGCGCGTCCGCCCAGCCGGGCGTGACGGCGCAACCAGGGGGACGGTCTATGGCGGCAGCGCGGGCGCTCCGGCGCGTTCTGGATATTCTCTATCTTGCGGGCGGCGTGGTGGCGGCGCTGTTTCTGGTGGCGATCCTCGTCATCATCGTGCTGCAGATGCTGGCGCGCTGGACCGGGCAGACCTTTCCGGGCGCGACCGATTACGCGGGCTACTGCATGGCGGCGGCCAGCTTCTTCGCCTTTGCCTACGCGCTGAACCACGGCGCGCATATCCGGGTATCGCTGTTCCTGTCGGTGCTGGGGCGCCACCGCCGCTGGGGTGAGCTGTGGTGTTTCGGCATCGGCGCGATCACCGCCACCTTCTTCGCCCGCTACGCGATCAAGGGCACCTACTGGTCGTGGAAGCTGGGCGAGATCAGCCAAGGGCTCGACAAGACGCCGACCTGGATCCCGCAAATCGCCATGTCGGTGGGCACCGTCCTCCTGGCGATCTGCTTCTGGGATCACCTGGTGCGGCTGATCCTTACCGGCGATCACGGCATTCGCCGCGACCTCGTCGACCAGAGCCACGCGGAGTAGGGGCCATGGAACAACTCGCCCCGATCGCGATCTTCCTGTTCGTGCTGTTCCTGCTCTTGGGCTCCGGCGTCTGGGTCGGCCTTGCGCTGATGGGCGTGGCCTATGTGGGGATGGACCTGTTCACCTCGCGCCCCGCGGGCGACGCGATGATCACCAAGATTTGGTCCTCGTCTTCCTCCTGGACGCTGACCGCGCTGCCCCTCTTCATCTGGATGGGCGAAATCCTCTACCGCACCCGATTATCCGAGGACATGTTCAAGGGCCTCAGTCCCTGGATGGCGCGGCTTCCGGGCGGGCTGGTGCATACGAATATCGTGGGCTGCACGGTCTTCGCGGCCGTCTCGGGGTCGTCGGCGGCCACGCTGACGACCGTCGGCAAGATGTCGATCCCGGAACTTCGCAATCGGAACTACCCCGAGACCATGGTCATCGGCACGCTGGCCGGCGCCGCCACGCTGGGGCTGATGATCCCGCCCTCGCTGACGCTGATCGTCTATGGCGTCACGATCAACGAGTCGATCACCAAGCTGTTCATGGCGGGCGTCCTACCGGGGCTGGTGCTGGCCGCGATGTTCATGGCCTATGTGGCGGCCGTCTCGAAACTGTCCAAGGGGTTCGACCCGACGCCCGAACCGCCGATGACCCTGCTGGAGAGGGTCAAGAACTCGCGCTTCCTGATCCCGGTGATCTGCCTGATCCTGGTGGTGATCGGGTCGATGTACATGGGGTACGCCACCGCGACCGAGGCCGCCGCCTTCGGCGTGATCGGCGCGCTGGTGCTGGCCGCGACCCAAGGATCACTGACCTGGGGCACCTTCACCGAAAGCCTGATGGGCGCGGTGCGCACCAGCGCGATGATCGCGCTGATCCTGGCCGGCGCGGCCTTCCTGTCGCTGTCGATGGGCTTTACCGGGCTGCCGCGCGGTCTGGCCGACCTGATCGCCAGCTGGGAGCTGTCGCGCTTCGAACTGCTGATGGCGCTCCTTGTCTTCTACATCGTGCTGGGCTGTTTCCTCGACGGCATCTCCTCGGTGGTGCTGACCATGGCGGTGGTCGAACCGATGATCCGGCAGGCGGGCATCGACATCATCTGGTTCGGCATCTTCATCGTCGTCGTGGTGGAAATGGCCCAGATCACGCCGCCCATCGGGTTCAACCTGTTCGTCCTTCAGGGCATGACCGGGCACGAGATGAACTTCATCGCGCGCGCCGCGATCCCGATGTTCCTGATCATGGTTGTAATGGTTTTCGTGCTGATCTTCTTCCCGGAGCTTGCCACCTGGCTGCCCGAGAACATCCGCCAGCGGCCGGGGGGCTAGGGCCCGCGGATGGTTGACACCGGCCTGCACCTGGCCACCGCACCCTGGCTGGTGGTGCCGGTACTGCTGATCGTCGTCGCGGCCGCCGTGGTGCAGACCGGGCTTGGGCTGGGCTTCGGGCTGGTGGCAGCACCGCTTCTGGCGCTGCTCGACCCCGACCTTGTCCCCGTGCCGACGCTCATCGTGGGCTTTGCCACGGCAACGCTGGCCGCGTTCCGCGAACGCGACGCCATAGCCTGGAACGAGGTCTGGACCGGCACCGGCGGGCGCATCGCGGGCGCCGCCATCGCCACCGTGATCCTCGCCGCGCTCAGCGACCCCGACGCCTTCGCGCTGGTCTTCGGCGTGATGATCGGGCTGGCGGTCGCGCTGTCGGCAGTGGGGCCGGGGCTGCGGTTCACCCGGCCGCGGCTGGTCGGCATGGCCGCGCTGTCGGGGCTGATGGGCACCATCACCTCGGTCGGCGCGCCGCCCATGGCCATCGTCTACCAGCACCGCCCGGGGGCCGAGGCGCGCCCCACGCTGTCGGCCTTCTTCGCGATCGGCTGCCTGGTCTCGCTTGTCGGGTTGTGGGTTGCGGGCTGGGTCGGCGCGCATGACCTGGTGCTGGCCGCGGTCATGGCGCCGGGCATGGTGGCGGGCGTGCTGGTCGCGGGGCGGCTGAGGGGCCGGTTCGACGCGCGCTATCGCGCGGCGTTGCTGGTGGTTAGCGGAATGGCCGCGCTGGTGCTGATCCTCCGGGGGCTGTGGTGACCCCGGCGGTGCGCGTTCTGGGCGCGGTGGCGCGCCACGGGCGGCTGTTGCTGGTGGCGGGATTGCTGGCGGGGCTGACCCTGCCGGGGCTGGCCCAGGCGATGCGGCCCTGGCTGCCCGAACTCGTCGCCGGGCTGATGTTCGTGGCCGCCCTGCGGATCGGCCCGCGCCAGGCGCTGGGCGCGGTGCGCGAGTTGCCGGGCGTTGTCGGGCTGGTGCTGGTCTACCAGCTGGCCCTGCCGCTGGCGGTGGCAGGGGCGGTCTGGGCCGCGGGGCTGGGCGGCACGGCGGCGGCGACCGCGCTGGTGCTATTGTTCGCGGCCTCGCCGATCTCGGGCGCGCCGAACCTGACCGTGCTGTCAGGCGGCGACCCGGCCCCAGTGCTGCGGATCCTGATCGTTGCCACGGCACTCCTGCCGGTCACGGTGCTGCCAGTCTTCTTCGTGGCCGAGGGGCTGGGCGGGGCCGGCGCGGTCCTCGCCGCGGCGGCGCGCCTGATGGCGGTGATCCTGCTGGCCGCGGGCGCGGCCTTCACCCTGCGCCACCTGGTCCTGCGCGCGCCCCAGCCGCCCACCATCGCGGCGCTTGACGGTCTGTCGGCGCTGGCCATGGCCATCGTCGTGGTCGGCCTGATGTCCGAGGCCGGCCCCACGCTGATCGCCCGGCCCGCCGCCTTCGCCGGCTGGCTGGCGCTGGCCTGCGCGGCCAATCTGGGCGCGCAATTCCTCGCGGCGCGCCTGTTGAAACAGACGCGGTTGCGCGACCAGCGGATCGGGCTGTCTATCGCGGCGGGCAACCGCAACATCGCGCTGTTCCTGGTGGCGCTGCCGCCCGAGGTGACGACGCCCCTGCTGATCTTCATCGGCTGCTACCAGGTGCCGATGTATCTCACGCCGCTGATCATGGGGCGCCTCTACCGGGGCTGAGCCGCGGCTCAGTGCCACGCATCCGGCATCGACGCCTTCCGGCGCGCCATGAAATCGCGCAGCGCCTCGTCGATGCCTTCGTCCAGCGGCGGCGCCTCGTAGCTGTCCAGCAGGTGCTTCCAGCGCCGGTTGGCCCGCTCGGCCATGTCCACCGCGCCCTGTTCGGACCAGGTCTCCCAAGGCTGGTTGTCGTCCAGATCGCTTTCCCAATAGGCCGTGCGATAGTGGCGCAGCGTGTGCGCGGTGCCGAACAGGTGCTGGCCCGGCCCCAGTTCCGCCAGCGCCTCGAAGCCCTGCGTATCGTCATCGACCGGCACGCCCCTAAGATAGCTGTGAAGCGCACCGCAGACGTCGCAATCCAGCACCATCTTTTCATAGCTCATCGACAGCAGCCCATCGAGGAAGCCCGCCGAATGCAGGATGTAGTTGGCCCCCGACTGCAGCGCCGACAGCATCGACATCAGGCTCTGGCTCATGGCTTGGGCGTCGGGCAGCTTGGAATTGGTGAAGCTGCCGGCGCAGCGGAGCGGCAGGTTCAGGCGCCGCGCCAACTGGCCCATCGCCAGCGAGGCGACCGCGGGTTCCGGCGTGCCGAAGGTGGGCGAGCCCGAGCGCAGCGCCATCGACGACATGAACGAGCCAAGGATCGCGGGCGCCCCGGGGCGCACCAGCTGGGTGATCGCCGCCGAGACCATCGTCTCTGCCAGGTTCTGGGCCAGCGACCCGGCCATGGTCAGCGGCGCCACCGCGCCGCCCAGAAGGAAGGGCAGGTGGATGGAGCCCTGCCCGGCGGCGGCATAGGCGCGGATGCCGCGTGTGGTGATCCCGTCCAGCACCAGCGGCGAGGTCGTGTTGAAATTCCCCATGATGACGCAATTGCGGTCCGCCACCTCGGCGCCGAACAGGATGCGCGCCATCTCGATCGAATCCGCGGCCCGGTCGGGATGGGTGATGGACCCCAGGAACGCCCGGTCGGAATAGCGGATATGGGCATAGACCATGTCCAGGTGGCGCTTGTTCACCGGCACGTCGGTCGGTTCGCAGATCGTGCCGCCGGAATGGTGCAGCCAGGAGCTGGATTGGGCCAGCCGCACGAAATTCTCGAAATCCTGGATCGTGCCATAGCGGCGCCCCCGGTCCAGGTCCATCACGAAGGGCGAGCCGTATGCGGGGGCCAGCACCACGCTGTCGCCGCCGATCTCGACGCTGTTGGCCGAGTTGCGCGCCAGCTGGGTAAAGCGGCCGGGTGCGGTGGACAGGATCTCGCGGATCATGCCGGGCGGAAAGCGCAGCCGCCAGGTGTCGGCCGCGGTTTCCGCGATCTCGGCACCGGCGGCGCGGAACAGCCGCACGGTTTCCGCGTCCTCGCGGAACTCGATGCCGATCTCGGCCATGATCCGCTCGGCCGTGGCCTCGATCCGCGACAGCGCGTCGTCGCCGATGATTTCGTAGGGCGGCATGCCGCGGGTTATGAAGGGTACGCCGAAGGGCGGCGTCTCGAGGCCCGCGGTGGCGCGGCGGCGCCGCGTCCGGCGGGTGGCGGGATCGTCGGGTTTCGTGAACATGGCCCGGTTTCCCCCTGTAGTGGCTGTCGTACGCACGCGCGGGCTGACGCGGCGCGTTGTCCAGCCATGCTACCCTGCCAGGTTCGCCGCGTTCCGCCTGAAAACGGCCTTTCCCAAGGGCCGCATGTCGCTGAATGGCAATCCCGGCCGCCCACGTTCAAAGGGTGAGTCGCGCATGCCACATCGTGGGCCCTGTCCCGACGGCGATGTCGGGGGCGCGGAAGGTCGCAACGTGTGTGCTTGGAAACAGTCGCCTGCTGCGTGACCCACTCGGAACACGGCACGACAGCGAGGAATGCCGGCAGGCCGGCGGACGTGGATCAACGCCGGGAGCAGGCGAGATTGTATCGTTTTTGGAGCCGGAACCGGTCGCGGCTGTGGCGTCGTCTCACCATTCCGCCACAAATTAATCACTTTCGATGAAAAATTTAGCTTTCCCGATGGGAAACTGCTAATGGCCCGAGCCACTCGGTCGAGGTAGTAGTTCCGCCCTCGATGTGGGACCTCGCGATCATCGTTGGCGCCCGGGCGAAGCGGCGATTGTTCGGGCGCAGGACTTTGGCAATCCGACCGGGACATCGCCGCAAGGTCCGCACGGCGAAGTGGTGTGGCCGAGGGGGCGTGGGCGTGACGCGGGCACATTGCCAAGTCGGTCAGCCGGGCTTGGCACGGTTGGTGCCGGAAAGACAGTAACGTAGTGCTCGGAGGATGCCCCGGGCGATGACCGTGTCAGACGGGTGCGGCGCGGTTAGTAACGAGTTAGAGAGGGATAGCTGCCATGGCGCATGTGGTCGACGCTCATGTTGGAAGAAGAATTCGCCAGCGGCGCTGGATGCTGGGAATGACGCAGCAGGAACTGGCCGAGAAGGTCGACATCAAGTTCCAGCAGATCCAGAAATACGAGACGGGTGCGAATCGGGTGAGCGCCTCCCGCCTGTGGTTGATCGCGCAAGCGCTTGATGTCGCGGTGAGTTTTTTCTTCGACGGGCTGGAGGTCCCCGGCGAGGGCCAGATCACGGACGTGAACGAGCGTATCCCGGCAGACCTGCTGAGCGACAGGGAGGCCGTTGACCTCTTGCGTCATTTCTACGCCATGTCCGAAAGCCGTCGCCGCCGGTTTCTCGATCTTGCCCGTGCTCTCTCCGAGGTCGAGTGACGCCCGCAAGCCAACCCGTCTCGCACGCGGCGACCAAGGCACGCCCTTCGTTTCAGGCGCGGCAGGCAGGGCGCTTTCTTCAGGTCAGCAGGCGCCGGCGCAGCCGCTCGTCGGCGATGGCGCACATGTCGGACCGGCCGAGGCGATGCCGGTTGCGTGCGATCCGTCGATAGAGCCATTCGCGAAGCCTGCGCGGGAGGATGCGCATCGCGGTGGCAAGGCGCCCCGCAGCCCCAAGCCGTTCCGCAATCCGGATGATCGCCTCCATCCCGCCCCAGGCCTGTCCGTTCTCGAGGAAGAGCCAGGTCTCGGGGTCACCGGGCGCCAGCCCGTAGTGGCGCACGAGCGCTTCGCCGAGCGGCGACTGGACCGGGCAGATGCGGAACTGCCCCGCGCTGTCGAGCCGGGCGATCATGCGCGCACCCCATGAGCACGGCGCGCAGCCTCCGTCCATCACGGCAATCTGCCCACCATCGTCGAAGGTCGGCACGTCTTTGGCCTCGCGGTAGGAGTAGGCCTCCCGGTCAAGCATGTCCGCCATCTTGAAGGTCTCCGCGTGTTCGGTTGTGAGGTTTCTCGTGCTTGCGAGGTGAAGGCCGATCAGTGGCCGCCCGCCGAGGTGCGTTTCGCCGCAGCTGGACGGTCACGTGTCCCGGAAATCGAAGCGGGCCATCGGCAGGCGGCGGACGCGTTGGCCGGTGAGCTTGAACACCGCGTTTGCGAGCGCCGGGGCAACCGGCGGGGTGCCGGGTTCGCCGACGCCGCCCATCTCGCGGTCGCTGGTGACCACCTCGACCACGATCTCCGGCGCTTCCCGCGGTGTCAGGATCGGGTAGGTGTCGAAATTCGCGCGCGTTGCCGCGCCTTTCTCGATCAGCACCTCTTCGTGCAGCGCGGCTGACAGGCAGTAGATCGCGCCGCCTGCGACCTGCGCCTTGACGATCTCTGGGTTGACGACGGAGCCCAGGTCGATGGCGGCCCAGATGCGCGAGACATGGGGACGGCCCGCGCGCATGGAAACTTCGGCGATCTGTGCCACCAGCGAGCCGAAGGATTCATGCAGGGCCACGCCCATGGCTTTTGTCTCGCCCTCGGCGTCGTAGGTCCCGGGCTTGTACCCAGCCATGTCGCGCACCTCTTCAAGAAGCGCATGCTCGTTCGAGCCGACCTCCAGCAGCGACAGCCGGTAGTCCAGCGGGTCGGCTCCTGCCGCATGCGCCAATTCGTCGATGAAGGATTCAAAGGGAAAGGCGTTCAGCGCGCCGCCCACCTAGCGCCAGAAGCCAATGGGCACGGCGTCGTAGCCCGCATTGACCATCTCGGTGCGCTTGGCGTCGATGCGGTAGGGCTTCTTGACAAGCCCTTCGACCGAGGTCGGGTCCAGCCCGTTCGGCTGCACAAGCGACGGCATCAGGCGCGCGCCAGGGCCCTCCGTGACCGTGGTGACAAGCAAGCCCACGGGCCGGCCCTCGGCATCGAGTCCACCGCGCAGGCGCAACGCCGCCATTGGGCGGTAGTAGTCGTTGCGGATGTCTTCCTCGCGGGTCCAGACGACCTTGACCGGCCCGCCATCCGCCATGCTGAGGCGCAGCGCCTGGCCGGCATAGTCGAGCACGAAGCGTCGGCCGAACCCGCCGCCGAGAAACGGGGTATGCACGCTGATCGCCTCGGGCGGCAGATCGGTGACCTCCTGCGCCAGCCCGGCCACGAAATCAGCGCCCTGGTTCGGGGCCCATATGTCGCAGGCATCCTCGCGCACCCATGCGGTGCAGTTCTGCGGCTCCATCGTCGCATGTGCCAGGAAGGGCTGGACGTAGTCTGCGGCAAGCGTCCGGTCGGCGCCCGCGATGGCGGCGCGCGCATCGCCCTCGGCCTCTGCCTCGATCCCGGTCTCGTCCAAGCGTGCCACGGCCGCCTCGATCAGGCCCTCGGAGGAGAGATCGGACGCGCCGCCGGTCCAGGTGACCGACAGTGCCTCCGCCGCCTTCTTGGCGCGCCAGAAGCTGTCGGCGACGACGCCGACCGCGTTACCGAGGTCGACCGCGCGCGGATTGCCGGGCAGGCCGTCCAGGGTGCTTTCGTCGATCGACTCAACGATCGCGCCGAAGCTGGGTGCGTGCCGGACCGCGGCAAATCGCATGTTGTCCACCAAGACGTCGATCCCGAAACCGGCGCGGCCGGTCGACTTCGCCAAGCTGTCGGTGCGGCCGGGCGACTGGCCGATCCGTGTGAACTCCGCGGGATCCTTCAGCGGCGGATCCTCGGGCGGCGTCTTTTCCGCGGCACCGGCTGCAAGCGCGCCATAGCCGGCCGATTGGCCGGAGCCGTCGTGATGGACGCGTGCGGCCTCGGTCCTGAGCTCCTCGACCGGCACGCCGAATTCCTCGGCCGCGGCGGCCAGCAGCATCCGACGCGCCCCGGCGCCGACCTTGCGCATGGTCATGTATGAGCCGCGCACCGACAGCGACACTAGCCAAACCAGGTCGAGAGGCGCGGAGGACCACCTTTGCATCCGCACTCGCGACGCCGGCTGGCCGTCGAGCCGGGGGACGCCCGGATCAGCGCGCGCTTTTCAGCCGCGCAACGAAGGGCGACACCCGCGGGCAACTCATGACCGTGCGGCATGCCAGTCCCGAGACCATCCGGTCGTGGCCGGGCGGGCGTTTGTCACCGTGGTGTCAACGAAGTCGACGAAGAAGCGTCCGCGTTTCGCTTCGTTACTCAGCCCCAAACAGTGAGGTATCCTGATGCACCGTCCCCTGACGATCGCCTGCGCTTTCGGCGCCGTTGTCCTGTCCGCGCCCTTCGCCGCGGCGGCCCCCATCTCTTGGAATACGCTGTCCGGCACCGCGCCGGTCATCATCGGCCATCGTGGCGCCCCCGCCTACCTGCCCGAGAACAGCCTCGGCGGTAACGAACTGGCCGCGGAAATGGGCGCCGACATCGTCGAGACCGATGTCATGCTGACCGCGGACGACAAGCTGGTCGTGATGCATGACGAAACGCTGGAGCGCACCACCGATGTCGAGGATCGGTTCGCGCCCCGCGGCGCGGATGGCGTTTACTACGTTTCGGATTTCACACTCGCTGAGATCCGGACGCTAACCGTCGAGCCGACCGGCGGCGCGGGTCTCGCCTATCCGGGTTTCGTGCCGAGCATGACGGCCCCTTATCGGGTGCCGACGCTGGCCGAGATGCTGGACGAGATCGACGCGTACAACGTGGCGAACGGCACCGACCTCGGCATCCTGACCGAGGTCAAGGGCAGCTATAGCCCGCTGGCCAGCCGGCTGGTCGTCGAGACGATGATCGACAAGGGCTTCACCACCGAGGCGATGAACGGTGCGGCCCAGTCCTTCGACTTCGAAAACGTTTTCGAGATGGCCGGCCTCATCGCGTCTGCCGGCGCCGATATCGACGTGTTCCAGCTTGGCGGCGCGGCGCTCGTGGGTGGCGAATGGTACGTCGCCCTCACCGAGACCAACGCGCGGCCGCTGAACCTGCTGGCGACCTACGTGGACGGCATCGCGATCTACGAGCCGTACCTGAGCGAAAGCCTGATCGACACCGCCCACCGTCTTGGCCTCGAGGTCTACGGCTGGACCTTCCGGCCTTCGGACTTGGCCGCGGCCCAGACGATGGCCGCGTCCTTTCTCGACTGGGGGCTCGACGGCTACATCACCGACAATCCGGACCTCATCGGCGCGGCCGTCGATCTGCACGGCGTTGCGCCGGTTCCGCTGCCCGCTGGGATGCCGCTGCTGCTCGCCGGGCTCGGCGGCTTGTGCGGGGTCGCGCGGAGCCGCCGCCGGACCTGATCGCGCGGGAACAAGGCCGCGGCCGGGGCTGTCTTGCGGTCAGGGTCGCGGTTTCCTGCCGGACGGCGCCCGGTCCTGCACGCTACGGGCCGCAAAGGCGCCGTGCTCGTGGTGGAATTCCCGCCACTGGCCGGTGTGGCAGCCGCTCGGGTTCCTGCGGGTGCGGCTGAGATTCGCGGGATCGCCCCCGGGCGCGAAGTGCACTGCTATCGCCTGTCCTGCCGGGCTAGAGCGTGTCGCCGGCTTTCGGATTCAGGATTCCCAGATTGGCCGTGATGTGATTCCGTCTCTTTGAGGCAGATATGGGGGTCATAGATGGGCAAACCACATCCGATAGAGCTACGCGAGCGTGTCGTCGCGTTCGTGGACGAAGGTCATGGGCATCGCGAAGCGGCACGGCACTTCCGGGTATCGCCGAAGTTCGTGAACGAGCTGATCAAACTGCGTCGCGAGACCGGATCACTCAAGCCCCGGCCCCAAGGCAATGGCGGCGGGCACGGCAAGCTTGCGGGCGTGACCGGCTGGATCGAAGCCCGCGTCGCCGCCAAGGGCGAGATCACGCTCGATGAATTGGCCGTTGAGCTGGCCGAAACCCATGGCATCGAGGTCCATCGCGGCACGATCTGGCGGGTGCTGCGCGGGCTTGGTCTGACGCACGAAAAAAGACCTGCAGGCGCTTGAGCAGAAGCGCAAGGATGTCGCCGATCTGCGGCGCATCTGGATCGCGAAACGCCAGCCCTTCATGGCCAACCATCTGGACCGGCTGGCCTTTGTGGACGAGACCTCGGTCAAAACCAACATGGCCAAGACGACCGGCTGGGCCCCGTTCGGGCAGCGCCTCGTCGATCACGCGCCGTTCGGACATTGGCGCACCCAGACCTTCGTCGCGGCCCTGCGCCACGACCGGCTCGACGCACCATGGATCATCGACGGGGCGATGAACGCCGAGATGTTCGCCCTCTACATCGAAACCCAGCTGGGGCCGACGCTGCGCAAAGGCGACGTTGTCATTCTCGACAACCTGTCGAGCCATAAGGCCCCGGCCGCAGCGGCGTCCCTGCGTGCGATTGGCACCTGGTTCCTGTTCTTGCCGCCTTACAGCCCGGACCTGAACCCCATCGAAATGGCGTTCTCAAAGCTGAAGTCGCTCATAAGGAAGGCAGCCGCGCGAACCTACGATCAACTTTGGGCGGCCGTCGGCCATGTCTGCGACCTCGTCTCAGACCAAGAATGCTACAACTACTTCAAGGCGGCCGGCTATGAGGCCGATTAAATGCGACGCGCTCCAGCGCGCCACCTTGGCGCGGGGACGCTATGCAGTCCGGCGTGAACGCGCCGGATGGGAGTGGGACGACCTCTACAGGCGCGTCGAGCCCGTCGCCCAAGGGGTCCAGCCTTTTCATCATCTCCGGCGAGGCGAGAAGCGCGCCCGTGTCGGTGATCATGAGCACCGCCGGAACACCCATGGCCGCCGCGACCCGTGGCCAGTCGGCCCGTCCGGCCACGCTGAGTGCCGTGGCCGCCGCATCGGCCCGAGCACCCGTCGTGTCCAGCACCGACACCGAGACGATCTCGCGGACGGGATAGCCCGTGCGCGGATCGATGATATGCGCGAATCGGTCACCCTCGTGGTCGAAATAGCGTTCGTAGTTGCCTGAGGTGTACAAAACCTCGCCGGGCTGCAGCGAGACCGCCGCGACCGCGCCCCAGACGAAGGGATCGCGGATCGCGACGCGCCAGAGACGGCTGCCATGGGTGCCGAGGATGTTCACGTCGCCGCCTGCGTTCAGAACGGCGTTCTCGATGCCCAGGGCGCGGAGTTTTGCCGCGGCAAGGTCGAGCGCGGCGCCCTTGGCGAAGCCGCCGAGGTCGAGTTGGACCGCCGCGTTCGCGGCGCCGACGCGGTTGCCCTGCACGCGCAGGTCGGCGATCCGTGGGCGAGCCTCGACAAGCGCGGCGATCTCCGCGGGCGCCGGGGGCGGGCCGGCGGGTGGCGTGTCGGCGTGAAAGCCCCACAGATCGATCAGCCCGCCGATGGCCGGATCGAACAGCCCGCCGCTCTTGCAACTCAGAACCTGCCCGTCGCGCAAAACCCCGGCCAGCCGATCGTCGATCGTCATCGCCTCGCCGCGGGTGATCGCGGCGTTAAGAACGGTCAGCGCGCCCGGCCGCCACGCATGCCAGTCGGTGTGCAACTCCTGCAACAGCCGGCCGACGGCCGCGGTCGCGGCCTCCGCGGTGGCCTCGTCCTCGCCGCGTATCTCGATCTCGACCAGCGTGCCGAAGACATATAGCGTTTCGCGATGGACGTGCGCGTTCCCGGTGCGCAGCACGGCAAGGAAAATGAGAGTGCAAAGCGCAGCCAGGCCGAACGCGAATGGCCGCGGCCCGGTCCGCATCATGCACCGTTCCGGGTGGTTTGGGCGATCACGTCCTCGATCCGCAGAGCCGACCCGACCCGTCCACGGCGCTCGACGAGGCGGGCCGGCAGGAGCGAGAGTGCGAGGGCGGGCAGACAGAGCAGCGCGACCGTCAGGTCGGGCAGGCCGAGCGCCGCGAGTGTCGCGGCGGCCAGCACGACGATGGCGGGCGGCAGCAGATAGAGAAGACCCGCGGCCCGCAGGAAGGCGCCGCCCGACATCGCGACGATCGCCTCGTCGCCGGGCGCGACGGTTGCTGAGCGCGGCAGAGAAATGTCGATCGGGCCGGCTGCGGCCATCTCGGTCAGCGCGCCCGTCCCGCAACCGGCGCGGGCCGCGCAGTGCGCGCACCCCGCCATCCGGTCCGCTTGCAGCCGGACATGCGATCCGTCCACCGCTATGACGCGAAGCCGCTGGCGCAACGCGCGCGGGTCCGTCGCGCCGGGACCGCAGGCGGGGCGCTGGTCTGGCATCCCGCGCCCGCCTACTCGGCCGGAAGGATGCAGCCGTCTTCCATGCACGCATTCATGCATTGCGGCATGTCGTGGTCCGGCTCGCACTCGGTGCACTTGTCAGCCTGAATCATGTAGACGCCCTTGTGAGGGATGATCGCCCCGGTGGGGCAGACGGATTCGCAATCGCCGCAGGCGGTGCAAAGCAAGCTGTCGATCATCATGGCCATGTCTTGGTCCTTTCCTTGGGTTGTCCTGGTCTTGGGCCCTCGCCCGGTCAGCCCGGCCGCACCTTCACGTCGCCACCGAGCAAAAGGCACTGGCAGGCCAGGCGGTCGTTGCGTCCGGCGAGGTTGTCCTTGAGTACGCGGATCTCCAGCGCCGAGGGCTCCGACAGATGCTCCTGCCCCTCCAGGATGCGCGTGATGCAGGTGCCGCATTCGCCCTCGCGGCAGCCATAGGTAATGCCGGAACCGACCTTTTCCGAGATTTCGATGATGCGCGTTCCCGTCGGTACGTTCACCGTGAGCGCGACATCGGCAAAGGTCAGTTTTGCGGCGGCCATGGCAGGTCCTTCTCTTCAGCAACCGGACGGGGCTCTCGTGTCGTTGTTGCAGCCCGCCACCCGGCGTCGAGGGCGACGGCTCCTGTCCGAAGGCAGAAGCACGGAGCGTGCCAAGATCGCCGGGTGCCGCCTTTCCATCGCCACGGACCGCGCCGGGCGTCTTTTGCCGGGACGTCGTTTCGGGCCGCTCGATCCCGCGGCGGGCGTGATGAGGTGGCTGTCCGACAAATTGTCGACTTTGCGTCATTGCGCCGGGCAGAGCGCGGCCTGAGCGAAGGGCGGCGATGCGACGGATCGCCCATGCCACCACGGGCGCGCGCGCCGCGGATCATTGCTTGGCACGCTCCGTGCTTCTCCGTTGGGTGGCGGGCCGCGCGGCCCAGGGGGCATCGTCGCCGCCCGGGTAGGCAGGACCGACCCGCCCAGCGAAGGAGCCACTGATGCCCGAATTCTTCACGATCCTGCTCGGAACGGCCCTGGTGAACAACGTCGTGTTGGTCAAGTTCCTGGGGCTGTGTCCGTTCATGGGCGTGTCGCGCAAGATCGACGCGGCTATCGGCATGGGGCTGGCGACAACCTTTGTCCTCACCCTGGCGGCCGCCGCGAGCTGGGTGATCGAGACCCTGATCCTCGTGCCCCTGGACCTGGGCTTCCTGCGCATTCTCAGCTTTATCCTGGTCATTGCCGCGATCGTGCAATTCACTGAAATCGTGCTGCGCAAGGTCTCTCCGGGGCTGTTCCGGGCGCTGGGCATCTACCTGCCGCTGATCACCACCAACTGTGCCGTCCTCGGCGTGGCGCTTCTGAACATCCAGCAGCGGCACGACTTCGCCCAGAGCCTGCTTTACGGCTTCGGTTCGGCGCTGGGCTTCACGATGGTTCTCGCGATCTTCGCGGGCATGCGGGAAAAGCTCGCGCAGCTTGCCGTGCCGGCGGCCTTCGCCGGCCCCCCCATTGCCTTCGTTTCCGCAGGGTTGCTGTCGATGGCCTTCATGGGCTTCGCCGGCCTGGTGCCAAACTGACGGGAAGGAGGTCGACGCGTGTTGTCTGCCATTGTCTCGATGACCGCTCTTGGCCTTGGGCTGGGTCTGACGCTGGGGCTGGCCGCCCGCAAGTTCCATGTCGAGATGCCGCCCATCGTGGACGAGATCGAGGCGCTACTGCCGGGGACGAATTGCGGCCAGTGCGGCTATCCCGGCTGCAGCGCCGGGGCCGAGGCGCTGGCCGCCGGCACCGCCCCGCTCACCTTGTGTCCGCCCGGCGGGCGCGAACTGGCCCTGGCGCTGGGCGACATCCTAGGGCCCGACAGCGGCGGCGGGGCCGATCCGCGTGCGATGGCCGCCGCCGAACCGATGGTGGCCTTTGTCTTCGAGGATCACTGCACCGGCTGCACCAAGTGTTTCAAACGCTGCCCGACCGACGCCATCGTCGGCGCTTCGAAGCAGATCCACACGGTGATCACCGATGCCTGTATCGGCTGCGATGCCTGCATCGAGGTCTGCCCGACCGAGGCGATCATCCACCGCCCCAAGCCCCGGACCCTGCGCAACTGGTACTGGGACCGGCCCGACCCGGACCGCGATGACGGCGACGCGAGGCTATCCGCATGAGCATCTTTCCCTTCGCCGGACGCTTCGACCCGGCAAAGCTGTTTGCCTTCAAGGGCGGGGTTCACCCCGAGACGCGCAAGTTCCTGACCGCGGAGTGCGCGATCGAGGACATGCCGCTGCCGGCGCTGGTCCGTGTGCCGCTGCAGCAGCATATCGGCGTGGAGGCCGAACCGCTGGTGGCGCGGGGGGATCACGTGCTCAAGGGGCAGCCGATCGGCAAGGCCCGCGGTCCGGTCTCGGCCAACATCCATGCGCCGACCTCGGGGCGGGTCATCGCGGTTGGCCATTTCACTGCCCCGCATCCTTCCGGCCTTCCGGTTCCCACGGTCACGATTCGCCCCGATGGCGCGGACGAATGGGGGCCACGCCTGCCCCGGATGCACGTCGAGACCGCCGAACCCGAGGCGATCGCCGCGCGGGTCGCCGAGGCCGGGATCGTCGGCATGGGCGGCGCGACCTTTCCGTCCGCGGTCAAGCTTAACCTGCGCGCCAAGTACGACCTGCACACCCTGGTCATCAACGCGGCCGAATGCGAGCCCTACCTGACCTGCGACGACCGTCTGATGCGTGAGCGTGCCGAAGAGATCGCCGACGGCGCGGGCATCATGGCGCGGGCGCTTGGCGTTCAACGGATCATCGTGGCCATCGAGACGAACAAGCCCATGGCGATCGAGGCGATGGGCCGCCACAAGCATGTGCCGGGCTACGCCCTGCAGATCAAGATGGTGCCCACCCAGTACCCGATGGGCTCTGAAAAGCACCTGGTGAAGACGCTGACCGGCAAGGAAACCCCGGCGCGCGCCCTGACCGCGGAAATGGGCGTCGTCGTGCACAACGTGGCGACCGCGCACGCGGTGCACCTGGCCGTGCGCTATGGCGAGCCCTCGATCTCGCGCGTGGTCACCGTTTCTGGTCGCGGCGTCGGGCGGCCGGCCAATGTCCGCGCCCTGATCGGCACGCCGGTCAACGAGTTGCTGGCCCATTGCGGCGGGCTGGTGGAAGAGCCCGAGCGGCTGCTCCTGGGTGGGCCGATGATGGGGGTGCCGATCCAGAACCCGCGGGTGCCGGTCGTGAAGGGCACCAACGGCGTGCTCGCCCTGACAGGGGCCGAGAGCCGCGACACCGAGGCCATGCCATGCATCCGCTGCGGGCTCTGCGTGCAGGTCTGCCCCATGGGGCTGACCCCGTTCGAGCTCAACGCTCGGATCAAGGCGGGCGATCTGGAGGGCTCAGCGCGGGTCGGGCTGCTGGACTGTATCGCCTGCGGCTGCTGCTCGTTCACCTGCCCGTCGAACAAGCCGCTGGTCCAGACGATCCAGTACGCCCGCGGCAAGCTGGCCGAAGAGGATAGTCGAAAGCACCAGCAGGAGCAGGCCAAGCGCCTGGCCGAGGCGCGCACCGCGCGGTTGGAGGCCATCGCCGAGGCCAAGCGCGCCGCCATGGCCAAGCGCAAGGCGGAGATGGCCGCCAAGAAGAAACGCGAGGCCGAGGCCGCGTCCGGTACCGGGGAGGCCGTGAAATGAAAACGCCCGTCCTGGTCAGCGGCCCGCACACCCATTCCCGGTTCAACGTCTCGCGTACGATGATCGCCTTGATGGCGTGCCTTGCCCCCGCGACGGTTTTCGGCCTCTACCAATTCGGCTGGCCTGCAGTGTTCTTGTTCTTGGTGACGATAGTGTCGGCGCTTCTGTTCGAGGTCCTGTGCCTTGCGCTGGCGGGCAAGCCGATCCTGCGCTTCGCGACCGACGGCTCGGCGGTGCTGACCGGCTGGATCCTGGCGCTGACCCTGCCGCCCTGGGCGCCGTGGTGGGTAGGCATGGTCGGCGCGGGCATTGCCATCGTTCTGGGCAAGCATGTCTTTGGAGGGCTGGGCCAGAACCTCTTCAACCCGGCCATGGTCGCACGCGCCATGCTTCTGGTGGCGCTGCCGGTGCACATGACGACCTGGGTCGCCCCGGTGGGCCTCGCCGATGGCCCCGGCCTTGTGCAGTCTTTGCAGGTCACCTTCGGCGCGGGCGCCTCGGTCGACACCGTCAGCAGCGCGTCGATCCTCGGCCAGGTCCAAAGCGAGCTCGACGCGGGCCGCGCGATGGAGGCGATCCTTGCCGAAGCCGGTGGTTTCCGGGATCAGATTTACGGTTTGGTGCCGGGGTCCATGGGCGAAACCAGCGCGCTTCTGCTGCTGCTCGGCGGGATATGCCTGATCCTGCTGCGGATCATCACCGTCGTGATTCCGCTCAGCGTCCTGGGTGCGCTCTATCTGTGCGCGGGCGCCGCCTGGGTGATCGCCCCCGACCAGTTTCTGCCGCCGCACTGGCACCTGGCCTCGGGCTCGGTGATGTTCTGCGCCTTCTTCATCGCCACGGATTACGTGACCTCGCCGGTGACCGGCACGGGCAAGATGCTCTATGGCATCGGCATCGGCGCGCTGATCTTCGTCATCCGAAGCTGGGGCGCCTTCCCCGAGGGCGTCGCCTTCGCCGTGCTCCTCATGAATGCCTGCACCCCGCTGATCGACGAATATGTCCGGCCGCGCATCTTCGGGCGCACCCGCGCGGGCAAGCCGCTCGAACTGGGAGAAAAGCCATGACCGGCACCACGCCGTCCGGCCCGGTTTCCCGCCTTGATGCGCTGCGCCGCTCGCCGGGCTGGCATGGCATGCTGCTGGGGCTGCTCGCGTTCGCCACGGCGCTGGTCCTGTCCACCTCCGACGAACTCACCCGCGGCCCCATTGCCGAGCGCGCCGGCGAAGACCTGTCCGCCTCGCTCGCGCAAGTGATCCCGCCCGCAGGGCATGAAAACGACCTGACCGCCGACAGGCGCACCGTCGAGGACGAGAGCGAGGGCGCCGTCCCGGTCTATATCGGCACGAAGGGCGGCGCGGTGACGGGCGTGGCCTTCGTGCTGACGGGCCAGGGCTATTCCGGCGCGATCCGGGTGCTGATGGGCGTCGCGCCCGACGGTGCGTTGCTGGGGGTGCGGGTGCTGTCCCATACCGAGACCCCCGGTCTCGGCGACAAGATCGAGATAGCCAAGGACGACTGGATCGGGGGCTTCGCGGGCCGATCGCTGACCGATCCGCGCCCCGGGGACTGGAAGGTTAAGAAGGACGGCGGTGTCTTCGACCAGTTCTCGGGCGCCACGATCACCCCCCGGGCCGTAGTCGCCACGGTGCATCGCGGCCTGTCCTTCTTCGCGCGCCACCGCGGCGCGCTTTTGACCCCCACGCCCGAGACGGAGGCCAGCTGATGGCGACGAACTACGGCACCATCGCCCGCAACGGGATCTGGGACAATAATGTGGTCTTCGGCCAGCTTCTGGCGCTTTGCCCGCTCCTGGCGGTCACCGGCACGGCCACGAACGGGCTGGGCATGGGGCTGGCCTCGACCGCGGTGATGGTGGGCGCGGGGCTGGCGGTGTCGCTCTTGCGCAATGTCATCACGCCCGAGATCCGGATTCCCGCCTTCGTGCTGCTGATCGCCTGCCTGGTCACGATGGTCGACATGATCATGAACGCTTGGCTGCACGATCTGCACAAGGTACTGGGCCTGTTCATCCCGCTGATCGTGACCAACTGCGCGATCCTTGGGCGGGCCGAATCCTATGCCTCCCGCCAGCATGCTTTGGCCGCCGCGTTTGACGGGCTGATGATGGGGCTGGGCTTCACGTTCGCCCTGGTGCTTCTCGGCGCCGTGCGCGAGGTGATCGGCTCGGGCACGCTGTTTGCCAACGCCTCTCTCCTGCTGGGCGACTGCTTCGGCTTTCTCGAACTCACGGTGATTCCCGACTACCGGGGCTTCCTGCTGATGATCCTGCCGCCCGGAGGGTTCATCGTGCTGGGCTTCCTGCTGGCCCTGAAAGCCATTGTCGAAAGCCGCAGCCGCGACGAGGGGCAAGGCGCCGTCCGCGAGAGGCGAGAAAGGGTGTTCACCGCCGCAGGCGTGCTGACCCAGACAAACGACGCCGGAGACCAGCCATGATCGTCAGCGCCGCCTTCGCCAAGGCAACTACGCAGGTCTGGAAGAACCTCGACATGCCCGAAGGGTCTACCGTGCGCGACGTGATCGAAAGCTCGGGCCTGCTGGAGCAGTTTCCGGAAATCGACCTCGACACCAACAGGGTCGGCATCTTCGGGTCGCTCGCCAAGCTCGACAAGCCTGTGAAGGAAGGCGACCGGGTCGAGATCTACCGCCCAATCCATCCCGATGCCGAACTGCTGGAGAAGAAGTGAGCCCGCAAGACGCCCGGCCCAACGCCCTGGAGACATGAAGATGCGCAAGATCAACCGCCGTCGCTTCGTCGAATACCTTGCCGCCGGGACCGCCGCGGTCAGCGCCTGCGGCCTGGCCGCAACGGGGTCCCGGGCGCGTGCCCAGGCCGTCATCGTGGGTGGGGGACCGGCCGGCGCCGCCGCCGCTTTGGCGTTGCGGCAGGTCCACCCGGACAACCCGGTCGTCCTTGTCGAGCGTGATCCCCGCCGGCTCGGACGCGCCGTCGCGGCGCCGTTCGACCGGCCCGGGCCCGGACCGGACCTGGGCGCCCTGCGCCGCGCCGGGGTCGAGGTCCTGCTCGACGATGTCACGGGACTCGACTGGGCAAACGGGCGCGTGCGTCTGTTTAGCGGACGCGCGATAGCCTTCGACCGGCTGATCCTTGCCCCCGGAACCGCCGCGATGGAGGAGGATATTCCCGGGCTCGATCCCGTGGCGCGCCATCTTTGGCCCGCGGCTTGGGGCAGCACCCGCGAAGCGCGCCGCCTGGCCGCCCGCCTTGGCGCGCTGCCAGCGGCAGGCCATGTCGTCCTGCGGCTGCCTCGGGTGTGCAGCCATCCGGGCGCCGCGCTTGCCCGTGCCGTGCGACTTGCCGGCACCCTGAATGCGATGCGGCCCGAGAGCCGCCTGACGATCCTCGATGGTTCCGCCACGACGGAGCTGGCCGAACGCTTCGAGCGAGAGATCGCCGAACGGCGGCTGCGCATCGCCGCCGGCTGGCGGACGGCGGCGAACGGCGGCACGGTCTTGAGGGTGGATGCGTCGCGGGGGCATCTGGAAACCACGGCGGGCTGCGTGCGCGCCGATGTCGTGAATTTCGTGGGCCTTCAAGGTGCCGGCGGGATCGCCCGGGATGCGGGGCTGGTCGACGTGTCCGGCTGGTGTCCCACCGATGCGCACGGCCGGTCCGCGCAGCGGCCAGAGGCGATCATCCTCGGCGACGCGCGGAAAGGGGCCAGGCGGACCGTGGCCGACTCCGTTCTGTTCGCGGAGGCCGCGGCCT
This sequence comes from Rhodovulum sp. ES.010, assembly GCF_900142935.1. NCBI lineage: Bacteria > Pseudomonadati > Pseudomonadota > Alphaproteobacteria > Rhodobacterales > Paracoccaceae > Rhodovulum > Rhodovulum sp. ES.010. Next base: position 3,265,815 of record NZ_FSRS01000001.1, read on the forward strand.
CCGCGCTGCCGTCGGTGTAGTCTCTCCAGCGACCCGCTCCGTTTCGTGTCTGGCACCGGCGCTCCGGCACAACGGGAACATGCAGCAGGGGCCGCCCCCCCCCCGCGCGGCCGATATGCCCGCCTTTCGAATGTCTATCCGGTTGAAGGCCTTGCGCCAGGCCCGGCCGGGTGCGCTCGTGCAGGTGGTGCGCGCCTGCGGCAATAGCCGAATTGGCCGGCAGCGTGGCCCCGGCGAGTGGTGCGAGACCGGTGGGCGATAGCCCGCGCCCGAAGACGCTCGGTCTCCATTGCAGATCCTGCCCGACCGAGGCAAAAGGTTGGCAAGTTGCCCGGCGGCGGCAGTAGTGTCCCGAGCTATGGTCGGCAAGTGTCATTGAGATGCGTCGCCATGCGGGGACACACCTGTTTCGGCGGCCGGGCTTACACGCCCGACCTTTCCCGTCACTCGGACCGCCGGGGGGACCTCTGGGCGCTCGGATTCTCGCCGGTGCGCAGCTTCCTGGTCAAAGCGCCTACGGGGACGGAGCGGGACAAGCACGGACATACCGAGGGCGTCCAACTCCTGCTGCGGTCGAGCGGCGAGATTCGGGTCGACATGATTCTCGACGGGGAGGATCACAGAGTGACGCTGAACGCGGCGCAACCCACGCTGATGGTGATGTCGCCGGTCTGGGCGCGACAGACCTATCTCGGCAGGCGCCGTCGCTCGTGGTGTTTTGCGACACGCCCTACAATTCCGACCGTATGGCGCCGAACCGGGCCTTGCCTCCCGCGCAACGCGGCGCCCGGCATGACCGGTCCACCCCGCCGGATAGCCGTTCTGGGGGTGAAACCATGGGCACGTGCAGCGCGCTCTTCTTGGCTCGCCACGGTGCGCGTGTCACGCTGTTCGAACAGATGGCCGCGTCGATGGAAGGGGCAAGCCGTTTGAACGAGGGCAAGGTCCATCGGGGCTATTGACCTGCCACTGATCTTTCATCCAGCCGCGACCGGAGCCCGGTTGGTGTTTACGCCAAATGGCGCGGGTTGAGCAATCGCCCGACGCGCGGAGCTCTCATCTCGCGCAGCGGGTCGGGCGATTGCGGTGGTCAGGGTCTGCGCGTAGTCAGCCGGGGTCTGATAGCCCAAGGCCGAATGGGGGCGCTCGGTGTTGTAGTCGGCGACCCAGGCGGCGATCAGGTCGCGGGCATGGGCGAGGTTACGAAACAGCGTCTCGTTCAAGAACTCGTCCCGCATCCGGCCGTTGAAGCTCTCGACAAAGCCATTCTGCATCGGCTTGCCCGGCGCGATGTAGTGCCATTCGATCCGGTTCTCGGCGCACCACTTCAGGATCGCGTTCGAGGTCAGTTCCGTCCCGTTGTCCGACACGATCATTCCCGGCTTGCCGCGACGTTCGATCAGCGCCGTCAGCTCCCGCGCGACGCGCCGGCCGGAGATCGACGTGTCCGGGATCGCGGCGAGGCATTCGCGCGTGACGTCATCGACGATGTTCAGCACCCGGAACCGCCGCCCGCACGCGAACTGGTCATGGACGAAATCCAGTGACCAACGGGCATTTGCGCGCGCCTCGACCAGGATCGGGGCGCGGGTGCCGATGGCCTTGCGCCGCGCGCGCCGCTTGCGGACGGTCAGCCCTTCCTCGCGGTAAAGCCGGTAGATACGGTTGATCCCCGAGGGCTCGCGGATTTACGCCGCGACAATGGCCCCACCATCCGACGAACCTGTGCGCAGTTCGTCGAGCTCTGCCGCCGGATCGGCACTCTCAAAGGTGACTGCGTCGCGATCGACGGGAGCAAGTTCAAGGCGGTGAACAATCGCGACCGCAACTTCACCAAGGGCAAGACCGCAAGCCGGTTGGTCCACCTCGAAGCCGATGTCGAGCGATGCATCGACGAGATGGTCCGGATCGACCGCCAGGAAGAAGACGAGGCACGGACCGGGAAGGTGGCACAACTCGCTCGTCGCTACGGGCGTGTCCGCCAGGAGATCAAGCGCCTGAAGGCAATGGACAAGGCCTTGGCCGACGCGCCCGACGGGCAGATTTCGCTGACCGATCCGGATGCCCGCGCCATGGCGACCAGCGCGCGGCACAGCGGACTCGTCGGCTACAGCGCCCAGTGCGCGGTGGATGCCGGGATCCGCGATGGCCTCGGCGGTCATGTGCCCGGTATCGGACGGATCTTCGACGCCGCCTCCGAGGTGTTGATCGAAGGGGGAAGCGTTTTTGCCGAGGACGGGACGGGGCGCATCGACCAGCGCTCCTCGACCCTTCCTGCAGGGGCACTATCGGGTTGTCGATGACATGCGGCAGCTTGGCGCCGAACGGTTCATCGGACCCTGTGTGATCGGTTCTCTGGCGCTAGGTCCCGGCGAGGCCCAGCAGGCATGTTTGGCCGAGGGAGAGGCGCTACTTGCGAAAGACGCGATCGGGCGCGACCACTTTCAGTTTCGCCGGCTGGCGGTCGGCGCGGCCATTGCGCGCGGGGACAGAGCCGAGGCGCGCCGCCATGCCGAGGCGTTGGCCTGCTTCAGTCGCGAGTAACCGACGGAATGGAGCGCGGCCCTGGCCCGATGGGCGGTCAGTATGCGGGTGCGCCCTTGGGACGGCTGAACGCAACGGGCCTGGGTCTTGCGCCGCGGTACCTGTCGCCTGTGCCCAATTGTAGCCAGAACTGGCGCGCCGGTTCCGGCCTTGCAGCAGAGGCGATGCGCCGTCATTCCAAGAACCCGGCCGGTGCCCGTGGCGAGCCATATGCCGGGGCGAATCTTTCAGAATGTCAGTGCACGATTTGCTCTTCGCGCACGAACATGTTGGCCCAGGCGCGGTCAATCAGGTCGGGGTTCATTTGGTAGGGGATGCCTTCGAACTCGCAGACCGAGATCATCTGGTCGATGAGGAAGACCGGCTGGTAGTTCGCGTATTCGTTGTCGATGGTCGAGTACTTCTCCTTCAGCAGGTAGATCAGCGTCTCCTCGTCGATGGGCATCTTCTTCTTGCGCGCCACCAGGGCGAAGATCTTCAGGAAATCCTCCTGGCAGGGGCCGTCGATCTTGATCTTGAAGAAGATCCGGCGCAGCGCGGCGCGGTCGAAGATTTCGTTGGGGTGGAAGTTGGTCGAGAAGATCACCAGCGTGTCGAAGGGCACCTCGAATTTCTCGCCCGATTGCAGGGCGAGGATGTCCTTGGATTCCTCCAGCGGCACGATCCAGCGGTTGACCAGCGACTGCGGCGGTTCCTCCTGGCGGCCAAGGTCGTCGACGATGAAGATGCCCCCGGTCGATTTCAGCTGCAAGGGCGCCTGGTAGGTGCGCGCGGTCGGGTTGTAGACGAGGTCGAGCATCGACAGTGACAATTCGCCACCGGTGATCACCGTGGGCCGCTCGCACAGCACGTATCGGGTGTCGAACCGGCCCGAGGTGCGGCGCAGCGAGGTCGGATCGTCGACGATTTCCTCGGCCGCGGAATGCACGATCGGGTCGTAGACGGTTATGACCTGGCCGGAATACTCGATGGCGCGGGGGATGTAGATCTTGTCGCCCAAGGCATCGCGGATGCCGTTCGAGATCGACGATTTACCATTGCCGGGGGGGCCGTACATCAGGATCGAGCGGCCAGCGCTGACCGCCGGGCCGAGATGGTCCAGAAGCTCGTTGGGCAGGATCAGGTGGCCCATCGCGCCGGTCAGCTGCTCGCGGGTGATCTGGATGTTGCGGATCGACTGGCGCTTGACCTGCTCGGAATAGACCTCGAGCGGGACCGGCATCGCCCCGTAATACTCGGACTGGCTCAGGGCATCCAGCGCGCGGGCCTTGCCCGAGTCGGTCAGTTGGAACCCCATTTCGTTGCCCGCCCCTGCATGGAGCGTGCCGGTAGCCTCGACGAGTTTCTGGCTGCGCGCAAGGTCGACGAGCTCCTGAGTGACGGGCACGGGCAGGCAGATCGCCTTGGCAATTTCGGTGACCGTGTCGACATTCTTGCGAAAGATCGTCTTGAGCAGGATATCGCGCATCATCACCATGGGCAGGCGCATCTCGCCCAGCGTTCGGGGGGCCGGCGGTGCGATCACCGGGGAAGTGTGCATATTCATGGGCTTGCCCTGAAACTGTTGCGATCTGTGCCCGAGACTTACCGGTTTCTGGGGCATTTCTTGGGCAACAGGCCGGGGGTTTTGGGACAATCGGGCGCGTGGTCCTCATGCGGCGGCGGAGCGCGTGCGGCGTCTGCGTTGACGCAAGGCGGGCGCGGTTTCGGCGGTGGGATTGGCCGGACCTGACGCCGGCGGGCCGGTCAGTTACACCCGGCCAGGTGCGGTGCTGCCAATGAGTGAGAGCACGAGGTAGAAAAGCAGCGCCCCGGCGAGCGCGAGACCCATCGGAAAATCGCGGCGCTCCCAGGACTCCCAATCGGGCAGGGCGCGGCGCACGGTCGGGACGCGCCGGATCAGGCGGTGGGTGACGAAGGCTGCGATGACGACCACCGAGAAGAGGAGCAGGAAACGCCCGGCATCGGCCGCGGCGATGAACGGGGCCATGGCCGCCGCGAACTTGGCGTCGCCCGCGCCGACCATGCCGATCGTGCTCATCCCGAAGCCGATCACCAGCACCGCGCCGAAATGGAGCCAGCGCCAGGCCCAGATCTCGGGCGTGAGCGCGAACAATCCGGCCACGGCGAAGACGGCGATCAGTGTCATCACCGCCTTGTTCGGGATCTTCATGTACTTCATGTCGCTCCAAGCGACCCAAAGCGCGACCGGCAGCACGAAGGGAAGGAACGCCCCGGCGCCGAGCGGGTGGCCAAGGAGGACGGTTAGTCCGGCGAGTGCCCCAAGGCCGGCGAGGAAAAGGCCCCAGACCATACGCGTGAGACGTCGCCCCGACATGACGGGCCCTTCGAAAACAACGGTTGCACTCACTCGGACACCCCGGTGCTCAAGTCCTTGGGCGAAAGCCTGCGTCGCGAATTGGGCGGGCGTAAGGAACGGGCGTGACGGCGGAGGGGCGCCGCGCCCCTCAGCTTCGACCTTCGAGCGCCTTGAGAGCCCGCACCGCGGCGTCGAAATGCTGCGGATGGGTGTCGATTGCGTCCTGCAAGAGCCCCTTGCCGATGCTGATATCGCCCTGCTTGATCGCGGTCAGCGCGAGCGTGTGGTAGAGTTGCGCGCGCTCTGTCGGGGTCATCTCGATGACCGGCAGGTCGTAGTTGCGCTGGGCGCCGCGGGCGAGCACGAGATTGTTCTTGGCGGTAAATAGCGACGGGTCGTAGGTGATCGCGTCGATGAACAGCCGCTCGGCCCCGGGATAGTCGCCCCGAGTCAGCTTGGAGTAGCCCCAGTTGTTGAACACGCCCGAGGGTCGGGTGGTCAGCCCGGCCGCCGTCTCGTAAAAACTGTCGGCCTTTCCCCATTCCTCGTTGCTGTCGGCGATCATCGCCTCGAGCCGGTACCGCTTGTAGGTCTCGAAGGTGGGGGGAATGGCGTCGAGGACGGCCTCGGCCTCATCCCATTTCCCGACCCGGACCAGCGCGTCGGCATGGTTCACGCGGTCTTCGTCGGTCGCCTCGGGATGTTTGACCACACGGGCCCAGGCGGCGGCCGCTTCGGTGTTGTGCTGGCCGCGCACCAGCGACTTGGCCAGCCCGCGCTGGAACGCGATCTTGTCGGGCTGCTCCTCGAGGTTGCGGCGGAAATAGGCGATCGCCTCGTCGGGGTCGGCCGCCGTCATCATGATTGCGTTGAGGCTGCTTTCGTCGCTCGAGATCACGTCCTGAACGGCGCGCTCGACCTCGGCTTCACCCGACTGCCCACACCCCGACAGGGCAAGCGCCCCGACAAGGCATATCGGAACAAGAATGGAATGGCGCATTTGTTTGCGTCCTTCGCTGCTCTGTCCTCATGGCGTGGCGAGCAGAAGGTACCTGTCGCTGCCGCGCCTCACCAATTCGAAGGCATTATCATTATCTTCATCATAGACAAAATTCCCGGTTCTCGCGATAGCCACACGCAGATTTTCGCGGATTTCGTCCGAACGGCCACTATCGAGCGCGAAGGCGGTCTCGAATACGCGCCGCGCCTCGCCGACCTCGCCGGTTTCCATCAGCACGACGCCGAGATTGTTCCAGGCCGGGACGAAGCGTTCGTCCTGTTCCAGGGCGCGGCGCAACTGGGTCTCGGCCTGGCCAAGGCGTCCGAGCCGCAGGTTCGCCGAACCGATCGCCGAAAGCGCGTCGGCCGTCAGCCCGCTTTCCGCGGCGCCGCGGTAATATGCCTTGAGGGCGAGTTCGTATTCGCCTGCGGCCATCAGCCGGTGGCCCACCACCAGCCCGTCGACGGCCTCGGTGACCTCGGGCGTGCCGGGCGGCGGGGGCGGTCCGCGGAAGCCGGGACTCAACCCGCTGCTTTGCTGGCAGGCTGCCAGCGCGAGGACCGCGACCAGGAGCGGGCCGCGGGCGATCGCGTCAGAAATTCGAGTTCGAGAGCGTCTCGTAGATGGCATAGACCGATGGGCCGATCAGGATGATGAGCAGCGGCGGGACCGTGAACATCATCGTGCCCAGTGTGAGCTTCGTCGGCAAGACGTTCGCCTTTTCCTCGGCCCGCATCACGCGTTTGTCGCGCATCTCGGCCGAGAAGACGCGCAGCGCCTCGGCGATCGAGGTGCCGAAGGTGGCCGACTGCACCAGCACGGTCACGAAAGAGGCGATGTCCGCCACGCCGCAGCGTTCGGACATGTCCTTTAGCACCTGCACCTTGTCCTTGCCGGCCTTCATCTCGTTGGCGACGATCTCGAACTCGGCGGCGAGGTCGGGGAAACCCGCGCGCATCTCCTTGGCGACGCGGACGATCGACTGATCCAGAGACTGGCCGGCCTCGACGCAGACCAGCATCATGTCGAGCGAGTCCGGAAAACCGTTGGTGATTTCCTGCTGGCGCGTCTGCACGCGCCGTTCGACCCAGTATTTCGGCAGGTAGTATCCGACGCCGCCGGGAATGATGATCGACAGGATCAGGCTTGTCGTGCCGATCTCGCCGGTGGCGCTTTTCACGACGGTGTAGACGACGCCGAGGATCAGCAGGCTGATGCCGAGGGCGAACTGGGCGAAGTGAAACGTCCGGACGGCCGATTTCGACCGGTAGCCGGCTTGCATCAGCTTCAGCCGGATGGCGGAGAACTCTTCCTCGTCCTGTGGTTCGAGGAAGGTTGAGAACCGGTCGAGCTTATCCGCCCGGGAGGTGGGCCGAAGCGTGGCCGAGGGCTCGCGGCCTGCGCCCTCGTTCATCGCACGGGTCTCGCGCTTGAGCTTGTCGAGCGGATCGACCTGCTTGCGCAGCAGGGCCGGCAGGGTGAGGGCCACCATGAGAAGCCCGAGAACGCCCACCGCGTAGAGCGGCCCGAGTTCGCCGAAGCGATCGGTTAGCAGGGTGTTGATCGTGTTGATGATCTCCATGGAACCGGCTCCTCAGACCTTGATGTTGACCATGATCCGCATGAAGATCACGTTCACGACGAGGAACACGCCCACGGCGATCGCGGCCGGGATGAAGGCCGCGGTTTCCTTCACTTCGTCGTAGTAGTCCGGCTTGATCACCGAGATCATGACGATCGCGACGATCGGGAAGCCGGACAGGAACATGCCCGACCATTTCGCCTCCGCCGTGATCGCCTTGACCCGGCGGAACAGCTTGAAACGCGAGCGGATGACCTTGGCCAGCCCGTCGAGGACTTCAGCGAGGTTGCCGCCCGATTGCTGCTGGATCAACACCGCCACCGCAAGGAAGCGCAAATCCTGCATGTCCACGCGCGCGGCCAGATCCTTCAGCGCTTCGCCGATGTCGCGGCCGTAGGCGGCCTCGTCTGCGATGATCCCCATTTCCGAGCCGAGCGGGTCGGGCACCTCCTTGGCCACGATATTGATCGCCGAGACGAACGGGTGACCGACGCGGAGCGAGCGGACCATCAGTTCCACCGCGTCAGGCAGCTGTTCCTCGATCAGCCCAAGGCGCTTCTTGGCCTTCTTGTTGACCCAGACATAGACACCGCCGACCCCCATCGCGACCGCGACGAGCAAGCGCACCGGGAGCGCGGCGGCGGTGCCGACGGTGAGCCCCAGGAAGGCGATGCCCGAAAGCAGCACCATGATCATGATCAGCTGCACCGGCGTGAAGGCGATGTTGGCCTTTTGCGCCTTTTCGGCGAGTATCGAGTAGAGGGGGATGCCGCGCGCGTTCATGTGCTGCGACATCTCCTTGCGGAGTTGTTCCAGCACCTGTTCGCGGTCGACCCCCTTTTCCAGCATCTCCAGCCGGCGGTTGACCTTGGCGTTCAGGCTGATCGACTTGCCGAACACCGTGAGATACAGGCCCTCGACCAGCGCCAGAACAGCGACGAAGATCAGGCCGTAGATGATGGGCTCCGCGCTGATCTGCATGGCTCACATCCCTCTGTTGGGTTCGAAGATGCTGGCCGGCAGGTCGTAGCCCCACTGGCGGAAGCGCTCGGAATAGTGGCTGCGCACGCCGGTGGCGGTGAAGCGGCCGATGATTTTGCCGTCGGGTTCCAGCCCGAGGCGTTCGTAGCGGAAGACCTCCTGCATCGAGATCACCTCGCCTTCCATGCCCGTCACCTCGGTGATCGAGACCATCCGGCGCGAGCCGTCCTGCAGGCGGCTGGCCTGCACGATCAGGTGCACGGCCGAGGCGATCTGCGCACGCACCGCCTTCAGCGGCATTTCGATCCCGGCCATCGCCACCATGTTTTCCAGGCGCGAGACCGCGTCGCGGGCGTTGTTGGCGTGGATCGTCGTCATCGAGCCGTCATGGCCGGTGTTCATCGCCTGCAGCATGTCGATGACTTCCTCGCCGCGGGTCTCGCCGACGATGATGCGGTCGGGGCGCATCCGGAGCGCGTTCTTCAGACAGTCGCGCTGGGTCACCGCGCCCTTGCCCTCGACGTTGGGCGGGCGGCTTTCCATCCGGCCCACATGGGTCTGCTGCAGCTGGAGTTCTGCCGTGTCCTCGATGGTCAGGATGCGTTCGGCGTTGTCGATGAAGGAGGACAGCGCGTTGAGTGTGGTCGTCTTGCCCGAGCCCGTCCCGCCCGAGACGATGACGTTCAGCCTGCAGGCAACGGCGGCCTGCAGATAGGCGGCCATCTCCTCGGTGAAGGCGCCGAACTTCACCAGATCCTCGATGCCCAGCTTGTCCTTCTTGAATTTCCGGATCGAGACCAGGGAGCCGTCCACCGCGATCGGCGGCACCATCGCGTTGAAGCGCGAGCCGTCGGCGAGCCGGGCGTCCACGTAGGGGTTCGATTCATCGACGCGCCGGCCCACGGCGGAGACGATCTTGTCGATGATCCGCAGCAGGTGGCGTTCGTCCTTGAAGGTGGTATCGGTCAGAGTGAGCTTGCCCGCGCGTTCGACGAAGACCTGCTTGGGGCCGTTGACCAGGATGTCGTTGACCGTCTCGTCCTTCAGGAGTGGTTCGAGCGGGCCGAGGCCCGTCACCTCGTCGAACAGTTCCTGGTTCAGCTGGCCGCGGTCCTCCTTGTTGAGGACGATGCCCATCTCTTCGAGCGCTTCGCTGGCGATCGCCTGGATCTCGGCGCGCAGTTCTTTCTCGTCGGCATGTTCCAGCGCGGCGAGGTTCAGGTTTTCGAGCAAGCGCTTGTGCAGTTCGACCTTCAGTTCGGCCAGCCGTTCCCTGCGTTTGCGCTCTTTCTCGCCGGCCTCGGGTTTGACGGGTTGCGCGCGCGGGGTCACCGCCGGTACCGGCGTCTGGGTCGTCGGGGCGGGCTGGGGGGCGGTCGCGGGGCGCGCGGCGCCGGCATCGGCTTTCTTGTACCTGGAGAACATGGGCGTTGCGCCTCCGGTCTAGCGTTCGGCCGCCGCGGGCGCCTGGCCCAGCTCGTAGAGCGACACGGCGAGTTTCTGGATTTCCTTGCGCAGCGGGGCCTTGTTGGCGGTTTCGGCCAGCGGCAGGCCATGGTCGCCGGCCTGGGCGACGATCTTGCCGCCATCGGGCAACTGCAGTTCGATGTCGATGTCGAGGCTTTCGGCCATGCGCTTGACCCGACTCTTTCCCGAAAGGTCGGCGAATTTCGGCGCGCGGTTCATCGCGTAGCGCAGCCGTTCGTGCGGCAGGTCCTCGGATTTCAGCGCGCGGATCAGCCGCAGCGCGTTCTGCGCCGAGCGCATGTCGAGCTCGAGCAGCGCGAAATAGACATGGGCATGGCTCAGCACGGTCTCAGTCCACTGCACCAGCGTCGTCGGCATGTCGATCACCACGAACTCGAACTGCGAGCGTGCCATCTCGATCAATGCTCTCACCTCGTCGGGTGAAATCAGGTCGAGGGGAAGGATGTCGGCCGGCGCCGTGAGCACGTGCAGGTCGTCGTTGTAGGTCTGCAGCGCCTGCATGAAACTCTCGCTGTCGAGCGAACCGATGTCCGAGAGAAGCTCGAAGACGATGTCCCTCCGGGGCAGGTCGAGATACGTCGAGACGGAGCCGAATTGAAGATCGAGGTCGATCAGGCAGACGCGGTGCCCCGATTTCTTGCCCGCCCGGGCGAGTTCCCAGGCGAGATTGACTGCGAAGGTCGACGCGCCCACCCCGCCGGCGAGGCCATGGACGGGGAAGATCGCCCCGTCGCGGTCGGAACTGGACACGCTGGGCGCAGTCTGGCCGGCAGGGCCGTTCGCCGCAGCGGGCACCGGGTCGGGTCGGCGCACCCGGTTGATCGCCTCCTGCAGCGCGCGTTCGGGCAGGGGGTAGGGCACGAAATCGTCTGCCCCGACCCGCATCAACTGGTGAAGCGCGATCGGGCTGAGTTCCTCGGCGATCACGATCACCTTGATGCCGTGCGTCTTGGCATTGCGGACGATCTCGCCGATGAAGCCGATGTCGTCCTCGTCCTGATCGTCGACTGCGACGGCGATGAATTCCAGCGACCGCGCGTCGGGCTGGTCGAAGAAGCTGTCCGCATCCTGAAAGCCGAGATCGCCCCACGCTTCCCCGAGTTCCGTCTCCATGTCCTCGATCAGAAGATCGAAGTTCTGAATGTCCCGGGACACGGTGCAGGCGATTACCGGGGCCGGATCGGAGTCCAAGGCAGCCGTACTCGTCATGTTGTCCAATTCCCTTCTTGCGGACGTGACCCCGGCCGTCCTGGCCATGTCCGACCCGCCGGCGCACGACTCGCCGTCGGGCGCACTGCTCTCAAGAAGGGAATGTGAAGACCAATCTAGGCAACATTACGGCCCAAAAGCCGAAATTGTTGGAAAAGCCGGTCGGGTCGCGCCCCGGATTGGTTCAGACAGGGCGCGACCGCGTCGAGGAGATCACTCCGAGACGTGTTCTTCCTGGGCGCTCTGCACGTAAATGCCGTAGGTGTTGCGCATGTACTTGCCGTCGAAGATCAGGCGCTTGGGCTCGAGAAAGCCCCAGACCTCGGTCGCTGTGCGCCGGTTTCGCCGTTCCCGGCCCTCGGTGACGATCAGCGGCTGGGTCTCGCCATAGGAGACCACCGCCTGGAGGCGGGAACGGGAGATGCCCCGTGAAACCAGGTAGTTGACCGTCGCCTGCGCGCGACGCATGCCCAGCGCCTTGTTGTACGCGGCACTGCCGACCTTGTCGGTGTGGCCGTAGACGCGGAACTTGACATACGGGTATTGCACGATCCACCGCGCCTGCTCGTCGAGCGCGGCGCGGGCCGTGCCGTCGAGCGCGGCGCTGTCGAAGGGGAAGGTGATCATCGCCGGCACCTCCTCCGCGAAGCGCCGGTTGAGGCTGATCGCCATCGCGCGTTCGCCGGACATCAGCATCGTGTTGTCCATCGTCGCGTTGCCGAAGCCGCCGTCGTCCAGGCTGGCGCCGGCCTCACGGTGGAAATCGGCGCTGCAGGCGGAGAGCGCGACCGCGGCGCCGAGGGTCAGAGCTGTCAGTTTGGCGCGCATGGTCTCACTCCATCACATATCCGTAGGAGCCGCTGAAATCCTGCCGGGCGACCTCGCCCGCCGCACCGGTCCTCGGCGCGTTCGGAGCGGAAAGATCTCCGAAGAGGAACAACTCGCGTTCGCTGGGCGGGCGCACCCGGTCGGTCGGGATGGCGAGGGCCTCGCCGCGTGTCGGCGTGACCTTGTGGGCGGTGACGATGATGACGAGTTCGCTCTTCTGGCGCTCGTAGTCCGAACTGCGGAACAGCGCCCCGAGCACCGGCACGTCGCTGATCCACGGCACCTGGCTGTTATTGGCGAAGAAATCGTCCTGCAGCAGGCCCGCGATGGCAAAGCTCTCGCCGTCGCGCAGTTCCACCGTGGTTGAGGTGCGGCGGGTCCGGAAACCCTGAACGCTGATATCGCCCACGTCATAGCTCGCTGTGTCGTCGAGGCCGCTGACCTCGGCGTCGAGGCGCAGGTTGATGTTGTCGCCGACCACACGCGGGGTAAAGCCCAACTGGATCCCGAAGGGCTTGTACTCGATCGACAGGCCGTCCTCTTCCTGGATCGGAATCGGATACTCGCCGCCCGCCAGGAACGCGGCCTCCTGGCCGGAGAGCGCGGTCAGGTTGGGCTCGGCAAGTGTGCGCACGAAGCCCTTGGTTTCAAGCGCTTCGAGCGTGAGTTCCAGCCCAAGGGCACCAAGGTCGCCGGCGATCGTGAGGCTACCGATCTCGCCGGTCAGCCCGGCGCCGAAGCTGCCGTCGACAGTGCCCTCGCCGCCGTCGAACGCGCCGCCGCCGAGCGAGCGATTGCCGATGACGCTGAGTTCGGAGCCCAGTGCCTTGGTGACGTTGCGGGACATCTCGGCGAACCGAACCTTGAGCATGACCTGCTGGCTGCCCGCGACGGTCAGGAGGTTGGAGATGCGTTCCGGCGCGTAGCGCGAGGCGAGGTCGAGCGCACGGTCGACGGCCTGCGCCGAACTGACCGTGCCCGAGAGCACCAGCCCGTCATTGGCCGAGCGCACCTCGATCGGCTCGCCCGGCAACACCTCGCGCAGGCGTTCCTTGAGTTCGCTCATGTCCGGCGTCACACGGACCTCGACATTCGTCAGCAAGCTGCCATCGGGTCCCAGAACAGTGAGCGTCGTGCGGCCCGGTATCTTCCCGAGAACGTAGATCGTGCGGTCCGACAGCGTGGAGATGTCGGCGATCTGCGGGTTGGAGATCGAGAGTTCCGCGAACACCTCGTCGCTTTCGACGACGACCGCGCGGTTCATCGGAATGGTCAGCGTGCCGGTCGCCTGCCCGTCAAGGGTGCGCAGCGTCTGGGCCTCCCCCGGCACGGTCGGGGCTGCGAAGGCGGCAAGCCCTGCCAGGCCGGCCGCCAGTAACGTCCTGATGTTCATGTGATCCTGCCTTTCCGATCACGCCTCAAGGTCGGGGTTCTTGTGCCCGTTGGGCGACACAATGCGGCAGGAGCCGTTTTTTTGCAAGAATCAGACGATTACCGAAAAGGCTTGATGTGGATATCGGGCAACAACCCAAGATTGGATACGCGAACGCGCCGGAGGCCCAAGATGAAGTCCGGCACGCGCAGATGTTGCGGGAGCTCGTGCCCGGCCTCAGTTCGTGCAGGGGATCGGGATTTCCACGACCTCCGCGCCGCGGCGTGTGCGGATGGTGCAGACCTCTTCCTTTTCTTCGACCACTACCGGGGCGTCCTCGATGCCGAGCAGGGTCTTCTGGTCGACCTGGACGACCTCTGCCACCAGATCGTCGTCGGCACCCACCAGCGAGAGCGAAAGGCGCCCCGTAGACTGGGCCTGGGCCAGCGCGGCGACCTGCTGCGGCGAGACCTCGACCGTCACGGTGCGGGCGATCACGGGGCGCGAGGTGTCCTCGTCGGCAATCTGGTCGACCGCGATCAGGCGCACGCCGGACTCGATCAGCTTGGTCACCTGCTTCTGCCTTGACTGGCCGGTCCAGTAGACGTCCACGCGGTCGCCCGGACGCAGGAAGCCCGAGACGCCCGACGTCACGTCGACCCGGATCGCGAAGGCCCGCATGCCGCGGGTCAGGCGCGAGGTCAGGCCGGCATCGGCCCCGGGTTCGGTCACTTTGACCGCAAGCAGCGGCTCGCCCGCCTCCATCGCGCGCAGCACGGTGCGGAATTTCGGCTTGCCTTCGGGAAACAGCTCTTCCGCCGTCTGGAAGACGCCCTCGGGCAGAGACGTCTTGGGCCATTGCACACGACGGAGGTTGTCCAGCGTGACCTGCTGGCCGTAACGGAGGTGTTCCTTGGCGACCACTACGGGCACCAGATCCACCTGTTGCGTGCGCGCGGCGCGTTCCGCGGCCAGTTGCCGTTCATACTGGTCGATATAGCCCTGCGCCATGTACACGGCGAAGCCCGCAAGGCCGAGCCCCACCAGCAGCACCAGACCGAAGATCATTCGCATGGCATGTCCTCTCTGTCTCATGCCCGTGCAGTGCGCCGGACATGTTTCCTTTCGCGACGTCCATGGCAATCTGATCGGGAAATGCGGCGAAAACGCGATGAACTGTGGGCCGCGCTGCGGACATTGTGGGAAATCGAAACAATCTTCGCGGGTCGGTGCGACCGGTCGCCTTCGGGTAAAATGGAAAGGCCGCATCCGAAGATGCGGCCTTTCCTTTGGCCTTCATCGAGGCGGCGTGGATCGAGGATATTAGCCGTCGCCGCCGCCGAAGTTGCCGTCCGCGTCGAAGCCCAGGGTGCCGATATCCTGCACCTGCGTGCCGGACAGTTCGGTCGAGATGTTGGTGGCCAGACCCTGAACGCCGTTGCCCACGGTGCTGAGAACCGCGATGCCCAGGCCCACGATCGCGGCGGTCAGCACGACCCAGTCCACGGTAACGGCGCCCGATTCATCGCTGTGGAAGCGCTTGATCAGTTCGAACAGTTTCATGTCGGTCCCTCCAGTAGGATGCTCGCTCACTTCAACGTGCCGTCTCGGAAGTAAGGGCCGGCCTCTCGCTTGACCCATCACCGCCGTGGCATAGGGGTATAAGGCCAGCCGAATCGGGCAAGAGTTGGGCTAGGGCTTGTCAATTTCAGCCCGATGTTAAAAACTGGCTAAGGGTGGCCTAAGTATTCGTAATTAGAATACAAAAAGCTAAAATTCTTAGGGGGTGACGGCAAATGGCCGAGTCGCTTCGCCGAGGGACACATCGGGAAGCGAGCAACGATCGTCCATCGGATGTGGTTTTTATTAACAGATTCTGCATAGTCCTTGCCATGAAACGGTGTGCCGGCAGTCCAGGGGCAAAATTCGCGCTGCGCATCGTCGCTGGCGGTGTTGCGGCGGTGTTGTTTTGCGCGGTTCCCGCCGCGGCCGACCCCCCGCCCTGGCCGGAGTTCACCTTCAAGCGGGTCAAGCCGCCAGGGCCGGGCGCAAGCAAGCGGATCAAGGTGCAGATCGCGCCCGCGGAACCGGAAGTCGCCAGCCCCTTGCCGCCTGAGGTGGATGAGACCCCGCCACCGGCGGGCCCCGGCCCCGCCTGGTTCTGGGCCCGCGTCTCGCCGGCCCTCGCCGACAGGGCCCCCGGGCGTCTTGCCCGCGCGTTGGACGCCCTGGCAGAGGCGCCGGAAGGCGCCTCGGTGCCGGTGCCGCGGCTTCAGGACCTCCAGGACATTGCAGCCCTCCACGGGGCCGATATCCTTCTTGCCACGGTGGGCACGCGCGTTTCGCCTGCATTGGCGCTCGCGGTGATCGGGGTGGAGAGCGGCGGCCGATCTGCCGCGGTCAGCCCCAAGGGCGCGACCGGCCTTATGCAACTGATGCCGGAGACCGCGACCCGGTTCGGCGTCGCCGACGCGACCGATGCGGCGGCGAATATTCGCGGCGGCGTGGCCTATCTCGACTGGCTGATGGGGACGTTCGGCAATGACCCGGTTCTGGTGCTGGCGGCCTACAATTCGGGCGAAGGCGCGGTGCGCCGCCACGGCGGGGTGCCGCCCTTCGCCGAGACGCGCGACTACGTGCCCCGCGTTCTGGCCGCGTGGGCCGTGGCGCGCGGCCTGTGCCAGACCCCGCCGGAGCTGATCAGCGACGGCTGCGTGTTCCGGGTGATGGGGGCGGGGTAGGCGCATGGGGCCGGGCGAGCCGCTGGTTCTGGACGTCGAGCGCTCCTTTCTGGCCACGGAGCTGGCCCTCGAGGCGTTCTGGAGCGGCCTGCACCGGGCGCCGCGCGCGACGCTCGTGGCTCTCCTGCGCCATGCCGGGCAGCCCGCGGCGCTGCGCCGGGCGCTGACGCGTATCGCTCCGCCAAGGGTCGACCTGCTACCGGTGCGCCCGGAGGCCGCCGCACGGGCGCGCGCGGCGCGCGCAGCGGGGTGCGAGGTGGTTCTGGTGTCGGATGCCGATCCGGCCCTGCTGGCCGCGTTGGCGGCGCACCACGGGCTGTCCTGCCCGTTCTGGCCTGCCCAAGGGCGCGGCGGCCGGTGCGGGGATGCGCCCAAGGTCCCGGCGCGGCCCGCGGCCCGGGAAGGCCGACCGCGCTGGTCCCGGCGCGCGTTGCTCCACGCCCTTCGTCCGCATCAATGGGTCAAGAATCTCCTGTTGCTGCTGCCGGTTCTCGCGGCCCATGCCTTCTCGACGCCGATCCTGTTGCTTGCGCTGGCCGGGATCGTTGCCTTCTCGGCTGCGGCTTCGTCGATCTACATCGTCAACGACCTGCTCGATCTCGAGGCCGACCGGCTGCACCCGGTCAAGCGCAACCGTCCCTTCGCGGCCGGCGCCGTGCCGATCGGCACGGGTATGGCCGCAAGCCTGGGCCTCGCGTTTGTGGCCTTCGCGCTTGGGGCGGCATTGGGCCCCGCCTTTCTCGGGGTGTTGGGCCTCTACATGGTGCTCTCGCTTGCCTATTCGCTGCGGCTCAAGCGGATGCGCTGGGTCGACGTGGCGACGCTGGCCGCGCTCTATACTCTCCGGGTTGTGGCGGGTGCGGCGGCCACCGGGGTCGGGGCCTCGGTGCTGATGCTGGTCTTCGTCTTTCCCGTCTTCCTGGCGCTTGGCTGCGTGAAACGGATGACCGAGCTTGCGCTTGCCGAGGATGGGCGCAGGCTGCCGGGGCGGGGCTACGGACGGGCCGACCGGGACGATCTTCTGAACATGGCTGGGCTGGGCGTGGTGGCCGCCCTCCTGGTGTTCTTCGGGTACAGCTTCACAGACCAGGCCCGCGCCCTCTATCCGTCCCGGTGGATGCTCTGGGTCGCGCTGCTGCCGCTCGCGGCTTGGCTTGTTCGCATGGTCGTCTTGGGCTATCGCGGTGCGCAGGATTACGACCCGATCCTGTTTGCGGTGCGCGACCGCGTCGGGCTGGGCCTGATATTTCTGGCGCTGTGCTGCATGTTCCACGGCGCCGGGCTGTGGCAGCGCGGGCTTGGCGTCTAGATCGACATCTTCTTGAAGAACCGTTCCGGGATCGCCCGGATGATCGACATGATCCCCAGCCAGAACACCGGCGTGTAGATCACGTTACGCTTCTTCTCGACGGCGCGCAGGATATCGTCCGCGATCCGCTCGGGGTGCGCGACCAGGAACATGCCGCTGACGCCCCAGGTCATGGCCGTGTCGGTGAAGCCGGGCTTGACGGTCACCACATGCCCCCCGGCCCGCGTCAGACGGTTGCGCAGGCCCGACAGGTAGGTGGCGAAGCCGGCCTTGGCGGCCCCATAGACATAGTTGCCGATGCGCCCGCGATCGCCCGCGACCGAGCCGACGCCGACGACGGTGCTGTCGCCGCGCTGCTCCATCAACGGCGCGAGCATCTGCAGGATGTGCGCCGGGCCGGTGAAGTTGTCGACCACCATGCCCTCGATGAGCGACGGGTCGGCGTCGATCTCCGCTTGCGAGGGCATCGAGCCCACGAAAACCGCGGCCGAGATCGTGCCGCCGCAGGCGGCCATGCGCCCGACGAGCGGGGCAAAGCCCGCCGGGTCGCGGGCGTCGAAGCGGGCGACCTCGGCCAGCGCTGCGCCACGGATGCAGGCATCGGCCGCGTCGCGTTCCAGGTCGTCCATGTCCCGGCCCGCGAGGATCAGGCCGTCGCCGCGTGCGGCCAGCTTGCGTGCGAATGCTCGCGCCATCGCGGACGAGGCCCCGAGAATGATCCAGGTGTCGCTCATTCCTCCGCCCTCAGTTTGAGCCGCCGCACGAGGTCCGTTGCCAGCGCGCCCTCCGGGTCTGCCCTTTCGATCTCGGCCCGCCACGCGTCCAGTTCGGGGTACATTCCGCCCACGACCCCGGGCCGTGCAAGCCCGTCCTTGGCGAGGTAGAGTCGGCCCCCGGCGTCAAGCACCATCTCTTCCAGCCGTGAGTAAAGCGCCGGCAGCTTTTGGCGCGCGGGGAAATCGACCGCGAGCGTGTAGCCTTCCATGGGAAAGGACAGGTGCCCGGCGCGTCCGTGCCCCAAGCGCTTCAGCACGGCAAGCGGCGCGGCGACGCCGGCCTTGGCGATGGCCACGAGGATCTCCTTGAGCCGGGGCGCCGCCTCGGTTGGCACCACGCATTGGAACTGGTGGAAGCCCCTCTTGCCGTAGAGCCGGTTCCAGTCGTGCAAGCCGTCAAGCGGGAAGAAGAACGCATCCAGCGGCCGTGTGCGCTTGCGCCCGGTGTCGGGCACCCGCGACAGATACCAGCGATTGAACAGCGTCACGACCGGCCGGGAGAGGACGAGGCCCGGTGCGTTGAAGGGCACGGTTTTGGAGGTGCGTGGTGGCCCCGGGCGCGTCCCCTCCCGCAATGCGCCTTCCTCGAGGATGCCTCGGCCAAGGCATTTGCGCCTGGCGGTGGCGTCGACCCAGCCGACGGCGAACTCCGCCTTGGAGGCATTGAGCGCGGCGATGAAGGCGTCGAAATCGGGGATTCGGGTTTCGACGACATGGATGCGCTGGCCGGGGATCGGTTTCAGCTGCAGCCGCGCCGCGAGGATCGAGCCGGTCTGGCCAAGTCCGCCCATCGTTGCACGGAAAAGGCCGCGGTCGCTCTCGGGCGTGACCTCGCGCGGTCCGTTCCTCGTCATCAGCGTGATGGCCAGGACGTGCTGGCCAAAGCTGCCGGCCACATGGTGGTTCTTGCCGTGCACATCGTTAGCGATGCAGCCGCCGACGGTTGCGAAGCCGGTGCCGGGCATCACGGCCGGCATCCATCCCCTCGGGGCGAGCACGTCCAGCAGCGCGCCGATCGTGGCGCCGGCCTCCACCTCCAGCACGCCGGTCTCGGCGTCGAAGGCCAGCAGCCGGTCCATCCGCGTCATCTCGATCGCCGCGCCGCCCGAGTTCAGCGCCGCATCGCCGTAGGACCTGCGGTTGCCGATGGCCGGCCCCCCGCCCGCAAGCGCCGCCACAAGGGTGGAAACCCTTTCGGGCCGGGCCAGCGCCCCGCGTGCGGTCAGCGCCCGCCCCCAGCCGGAATACTCAGAGGTCTTCCATTGCATGCCGCGTCCTTCCTGCAAGCCGTTCCGCGAAGGGAAAGACCGCCGCCCCGACCGCGATCGCGAACCACAGCGTCGTGACGCGGATGATGGCGGTCGCGGCGATCGAGGTCTCGGGCGGCAGGCCCTCGAGCGTGAGAAGCGCGATCATCGCCGCTTCGGCCCCGCCGAGCCCCCCCGGCGCGCCGGTCAGCCCGCCCGCGAGCGTGGCGAAGACGAAGATCGCCGTTGCCGTCCAGAACCCGGTCTCCGCCCCGAGCCAGGCCAACAGCAGGTAAAAGGCGTAGCCTTCGGCCAGCCAACCGGCCACGCCAAGCGCCACAGCTCCCGCGATCGCGCCCGAACGGCCGGCCTGGCCCAGCATCCGGGCTATCCCGCGCAGGCGGCCGAAAAGGCGCGGCCAGCGTCCGAGGGTGCGGTACGCGAGGGTCGCCAGTGCCCCAAGCAGCCGCGCACGGGTCGCGAGAATCGCCGTTGCGAAAGCGATAGCAGCCACGGGGGCGGCGCCCGCGATGCCGCTTGTCGAAAGCGCGATCGCGGCCGCGAGGATCACCGCCATCGCCACCAGGTCGGCCGCGCGGTCCATGAGGAACAGCGGCGCGCAGCGTTCCAGCGGCATGCCCGTCTCGCGCCGGAGCCAGCGGATGCGCACCATCTCGCCCACGCGTCCGGGGGTGACGGACATGACGAGGCCGCCGAGGAAATGCCGCAGGTCGCGCCAGAGGTTCGCCGGCAGGCCGAGGCGGCGGGCGAAAAGGTGCCAGCGCAGCCCCCGCATCAGGTAGTTGACCAGCGATAGGGCAAGCAGAACGCCGATCTGGGCCAGCCCCAGCCGCATCATCTGCGCTCGCGTTTCGGCCCAACCCGTGGCCGCTGCAAGCGCGCCCAGCCCCGCCACCACCAGCAGCAAGAGGCCCGCCATCAAGGCCGTGTCCCGCGCCCGGTGCAGGGGGGCGGTCCGGGCCGGGGCGGAAGCGCGGTTCGTCATCATGTCATTGGCAATGCCAGCACATCGGGACAGGATTATGAAGCCTTTTCCGCGCCGGGGACCGTGTCCCCGCGCCGCCGCGTGCGCCCCTTATGTCGATTCGGTTCGGCGCGCGGCATGGTCCGCGCTGCCGTTTTCCGGTCGCGCGCTACTGCGTCCCGAGGGCAGATGCGCGCCGCAAGCCGGTGGGGCCACGCCCGATACGCAGGGAACCGGCAGCCGGGGTGCGTCTCAGGCCGGCCCGGCCACGCCCGCATCCTCGAAGCTGGCCATATCGTTGAGCATGGCCGTGGCGGCTTTCAGCAGCGGCCAGGCGAGCAGAGCGCCCGTGCCTTCGCCGAGGCGAAGGTTCAGGGAGAGCAGAGGATCGGCCCCGAGCGCCTCGAGCAACGCCGCGTGGCCCCGTTCAGCGGAGCGGTGGGCGAACACCATTGCGCCACGCGTTTCGGGCGACAGGCGCACCGCGGCCAGCGCCGCGGACGTCGCGATGAACCCGTCCACGATCACCACGCGGCCCGCCGTCGCCGCGCCCAGCATGGCGCCGGCCATCATCACGATCTCGAACCCGCCATACTCGGCCAGCGCCGCCTCCGGGGCGAGGTCGCCGGTGCGGGCGGCGGCGCGTTCCAGAACGGCCTGCTTGTGGGCCAGCCGACCGTCGTCAAGGCCAGTGCCGGGACCGGTCAGGATATCGAGCCCCACGCCGGTCAGCTTGTGGCCGAGCGCCGCGGCCGCCGCCGTGTTGCCAATGCCCATTTCGCCGAAGGCCACCGCATCCCAGTCGCCATCGGCGCCGAGCGTGCGGCCCTTTTCCAAGGCGTCGGTACATTGCTCCGCCGACATCGCGGGCGCTTCGAGGAAGCTTCGCGTGCCGGCCGCGACTCGCCGATCAATGAGTTCCTTCGCGTCGAAGGCCGGCCCGGCCACGCCTGCATCAACCACGCGCAGATCGGCGCCGACACTGCGGGCGAACACGTTGGCCGCCGCCCCGCCGGACAGGAAGTTCAGCACCATCTGCCGGGTGACCTCTTGCGGGAACGCCGACACGCCTTCGGTAGCGATCCCGTGATCGGCGGCGAAGATCGTCAACTGGCAGCGTTCCATCCGCGGTGTCAGCGTGCCCTGCACGGTGGCGATCTGGGCCGCCAGCGCCTCGATCCGGCCAAGCGCGCCGGGCGGCTTGGTCTTGAGGTCGATCTTGCGTTGCAGGGCGGTGGGGAAGCTGTCGGGTGCGTTCATGGGTCTCCTCGCGGGAATGGGTGGGCCGGTCTTAGGGTGCCCCCAGCGCAGCCGCAAGCCGCCGCGCCCGCCGATTGGAGGATTGCGACACCGGGGCCGGGGACCGGCCCACACCCAGCGCTACGGGGGGCGCGGTTCGAAGCCGGTCAATCTTGTCACCGGCGGCGCGGTCGGGCAATCGCCGCCACACCGAGGCGCGCGCTGCTCGGTGCCCCCGTCCATATCGTCATGGCCCAGCCGGGGGACGCGGGGTCACGCAGCGCGCATGACCGGGCGCAGCGGTGTGCGGGCTGGCTGACCCCCGAAGCTCCGCTCGACCGTACGGACGGGCAGGGCCCGCCGCGGGTCAATGGCCTTTCATGCCGGCTGTCGAACCTGATGCCAAAGGGGCTTGCATGCGCGCCAACGGTCAAGTCATTGGTCGCCGCTTTCGCGCACCAGCGCAGCCCGGTCGTGCTGGTCAGCAAAGCGGCGGATATGGGGCTCGTGCCGGAAACCGCGCTGGGCCGAACCTTTCGCGACATCAGGGCTGGTTGACCGGCGCGGCGCGCAGGTAGCCTTCGCGAGTCATTCGTCTTTTCCGGCCCTGCCGGTGTGGGTGAATTGCCGTCTCTTCAGGCCGACGGCTCCCGGCCCGCGCCGATGCGGCCGCGATGCGGGCCGAACAGGCAGGCGATCCCCAGAATAACGCCCGCGACGACAGCGATCATGCCCGCCGCGCTGACGGCGTTCTGGGCGCCGAACCACAGCGGACCGTAACCTGCCAGCACGTAGCCGAGGACCGCCGAGATCACGGCGAAGGCCACGCTCCACCCGATCTGCGTCTCCAGCCGGTTGGTCATCAGCCGCGCCGCCGCGGGCGGGCAGATGAACATCGCGATCACGATGATCGAGCCCACCGCGTCAAAGGCCGCCACCGCCGCGATGGCGGCGACGATCACCAGCCCGATGCCGAGCGCTCCCGCGGGAATGCCGAGGGTGCGCGCGAAGGAGTCGTCGAAGGTGGCGATCTTGAGCCAGCGCCAGAACAGCGCGGTGAGCACGCAGATCAGCGCACAGACCGCCGCGATGCGGCCGAGTTCGTCGGGCAGGGCCGCCAGCGCGGCAGGATCTGCGAGCGAGGACCACCCGTCGGCCTTGAACCAGATCAGCGACTCCAGGTTGCCCATCAGCGCGTGTTCGACGTCGAGATGCACGGTGGAGGTGTCGGACTGCTCCAGCAGCAGCACGCCGGCGGCGAAGAGTGTGGTGAAGACCACGCCCATCGCCGCGCCCGGTTCGATCCGGCCGAGCCTGCGCACGGCCTCGATCAGGATCACCGCGACGACGGCGGCGCCCGCCGCCCCCAGCAGCATCGGGACCGCCGCGACGACCCCGGTCAAGAGGAAGGCCACGACGATGCCTGGCAGCACGACATGGCTGATCGCGTCGCCGATCAGCGCCTGGCGGCGCAGGATCAGGAAGTTGCCCGGCAGGGCGCAGGCGACGGCCGCGAGGCTTCCGATCAGGATCGGCGTCAGGGAAAACTGTACGAATTCCGCCCCCATCAGGCCGGCCCTCCGACCGGCGCCGGGCCGCCGAGGCGGCGGTCGAACTCGGCGATCTCGTCGCGGGTGAACACGTCTTCGATGGGGGTGAGCCCGTCATAGCGCCCCGTCAGGCCGCTGTCCTGGTGGATATCGCGGGCGATGTACCAGCGGCGTTCGTCGCGGGCGACCTTGGCGGCCTGCGCCCGTCCGGCCTCGGTCGCCACGCCGTCGGCACGCGCCAGGCCCTCGGCGCGCAGCAGGCGCAGGGTGAAAGGTTCGCGAATCGGTTCGCCATGGGCAAGCGCCAGCAGCCCCTGGCGGCGATGCACCCGGCGCTGGAAGGCCCGGTGCCGGATCAGCGCGGCGGCGACCCCGCGTCCGGGGGCAAACAGGAGCGACGCCGCGAAAAGCGTGGCGGCCACAAGCACGATGATCGGCCCGGTGGGCAGGGCGGGCGCCGAGGCCGAAAGCGCCGCGCCCACGTAGCCGGCAAGACCTCCAAGGAACCCGGCGATCCAGATCACGTGTGCGCTCGTCTCGGTCCAGAACCGCGCCGTCACGGGGGGTATGATCAGCATGGCGACGATCAGGATCAGGCCAACCAGCTTCAGTCCGATCACGGTCACGGCCATCACCAGCCCCATCATCAAAAGGTCGATCCGCCGCACGTCGTAGCCGCAGGCCGCGGCGTATTCGGGATCGAACGCGACCAGCGTCATCGGCCGCCGCAGCAGCCATGTGGCCGCCACCGCGAGCGACCCGCCGATCGCGATCACTACTGCGTCCTGGAACAGCATCCCCGCCGTAGAACCCAACAGAAAACTCTCCAGCCCGGCCTGGCGGCCCGCGCTCATCGTCTGGATCACGGTCAGCAGGACGATGCCGAGTCCGAAGAACACCGACAGCACCGCCCCGATCGCCGCGTCCTCGGCCAGCCGCGTGCGCCGGGCGATCCATTCGACCAGCAGCAATCCGATCCAGGCCGTCAGGGCGGAGCCTGCGAGAAGTCCGATCAGGTTGCGCCCGTCGCCGCCCATCAGGACCATCACGATGAAGGCCAGCCCCACGCCGGGCAGTGTGGCATGGGCCACCGCGTCGGAGACGAGCGCGCGCTTGCGCAAGAACAGGAAGGTGCCCGAGGCGCCGGCGGCGAATCCAAGCAGCGCCGCGCCGGTCCCGACGAGCGCCGCGTTGTAGCCTGCCTGCAGGAAAAGGGCGTCGAGAAATGCGCTCACGCGAGGGCCAACTGGTCGATATGGGTCGCCGCGAGCCGACCGCCATAAGTGGCGTGAAGCGTTTCGGCGGTGAACGCCTCGGCCACCGGGCCTTCGGCGATCCGGCGCACATTGATCAGGAAGACATGGTCGAAATAGTCGGCTACGGTCGACAGGTCGTGGTGTACCGCCACCACCGCCTTGCCTTCCGATTTCAACAGCTTGAGCACGTCGATGATCGCCCGCTCGGTTGCCGCGTCGACACCGGCGAATGGCTCGTCGAGCAGGTAGAGGTCAGCGTCCTGCGCCAGCGCGCGTGCGAGGAACACCCGCTGCTGCTGCCCGCCCGACAGCTGGCCAATCTGGCGGTCGGCGAAATCGGCCATGCCGACCCGATCAAGGCAGTCAAGCGTCTGGTCGGTCATCGCGCCCGTGAGCCGACCGAACAAGCCCACCTTGCGGTAGAGCCCCATGCGCACGACATCGATGACCGTCGTCGGGAAATCCCAGTCCACGCTCGCGCGCTGCGGGACGTAGGCGATGCGGTCGCGCGCTCTTTCCAGCGGCGTGCCAAACACAGTGACCTCGCCCGACAACCGCGGAATCACCCCGAGCGTGGCTTTCAGAAGCGTGGACTTGCCCGCGCCGTTCGGCCCGATGATGGCCGACATCGCATCGGCCGGGAAGGTCGCGTCGACGGAGAAGACCGCCGGCTTTTCCGCGTAGGAGACCGTCAGCCCCCGGATCGCGAGGGCGGCATCCGCCGGGTCCGGTTCGGGCCGAAGCGTCCGGCCGTTCGCGGCCGCAAGGTTGACGGGCGTCTGCATCAGTTGAGCAATCCCTTCATGCCGCCGTCTGGGGCCTCGCCACCCAGGGCAGCGGCGATCGTGGTGGTGTTATGGTCGATCATGCCGAGATAGGTGCCCTCGTAGGTGTCGGGCGCGCCCATCGCGTCCGAAAACAACTCGCCGCCGATGGCCACCTCGTGGCCCCGCGCCGCTGCGCCTTCGATCAGCGCTCGGATGTTTCGGTCGGAGACCGAGCTTTCGACGAAGACGGCACGGATATCGCGGTCTGCCAGCAGCTCCACGAGATCGGCGATCCGCCTCAAACCCGCTTCGCTTTCGGTCGAGATGCCCTGGATGCCCACGACCTCGAACCCGTAGGCCGAGCCGAAATAGTTGAACGCGTCATGGGCGGTCACAAGCACCCGCGCCTCGGCCGGGACCGAGGACAGGACTCCCGCGGTGTAGCGCGCGAGCGCGTAGAGTTCGGCCAGATGCGCCTCGGCATTGGCGCGGAAGGTCGCCTCGGCCTCGGGCGCAGTCGCGATCAGCGCGTCGCGCACGTTCAGCACGACCCGCGCCCAGAGATTGGGGTTCATCCACACATGGGGGTCGAACTTGTCGTCGTAATCGTCGTGCCCGATCAGCAGGTTGCGCGGCAGGCTTTCGGCCACGGCGACGACGTTGTTGTCGTTGGCCAGCTCCAGCAGGAAGTTCTCCATCTGCGCTTCGAGATAAAGACCGTGCCACAGCACGAGATCGGCGCGCGCCAGTGCAACGATGTCGGACCGGGTCTGACGGTAAGAATGCGGATCGACCCCGGGACCCATCAGCGCGCGCACCTCGACGAGATCGCCCCCGACCTTGCGGGCGGCATCGGCGATCATGCCAGTGGTCGCGACGACACTGGCCCGCTCTTGGGCCGCGACCGGGCCAGGCCAGGCCATGCAGAGCGCAGCAATGGCCGCGAGAACGCTTCGTCTGGTCGCATGCATCGGCCGTGTTCCCCCGTGCGGTCGGAAATCCATACCTGCCCAATATTGCGACGCATTCGCAAAAGTCAACGCTAATGCGAGGCATTCGCAAATTTGTGTGCGCCATTGCACGTCCTTTGCTCGAAAACCAGGCGCTCTGGTCGCAAACCGGCCTAATCGGCGGCCCCGCCGCGAAACCGGTTCTCGCGATCATAGGCGCAGGGCGCGTCCTGCATCTCGAGGTGTAGCCGGTCGCCGGTATAGGGATGGGCGCGCGCAAGCGCTTCGTCGACCGCGATACCGAGGCCGGGTTCCTCGGACAGCAGGACATGCCCGCCCTCGACCCGGATCGCGCCGCCGATCAGCGCGTCGTGGAACGGGGTTTCGATGGTCTCGGCGATCAGCAGGTTCGGAAGCGTCGCGGCGAGGTGCAGGTTCGCGGCCCATTCCACCGGCCCGGCATAGAGATGCGGGGCAATCTGCGCGCCGTGGGCCTGGGCCAGCGCCGCGATCTTGACGCCCTGCCACAGCCCGCCCGCGCGCCCCAACGCCGGCTGCAGGATCGCGGCGGCGCCGGCTCTCAGCACCGCGGCGAATTCGGCAAGCGTCGTCAGTCGCTCGCCGGTCGCCACCGGGATCGAGGTGGCCCGGGCGACCCGGGCGAGGCCGGGAATGTCGTCGGGCGGCACCGGTTCCTCGAACCATAGAGGATCATAGGGTTCGAGGGTGCGGCCCAGCCGGATCGCGCCTTCGGGGGTGAACTGCCCGTGGGTTCCGATCAGGAGGTCCGCCCGGTCGCCCATGGCGTCCTCGACAGCTGCGCAGAACGCCTCGGAGCGGGCGATGTCGCTGCGCGAGGGTTGGTGGCCGCCGCGCACCGTGTAGGGGCCGGCCGGGTCGAATTTCACCGCCGTGTAACCGCGGCGCACCGAATCGGCCGCGGCCTCCGCCGCCATGTCCGGCGAGGTCCAGAAGGCATCGGGATCGTGCCGGGGCAGGGGATAGAGGTAGGAATAGCACCGGATGCGTTCGTTGACGCGGCCGCCGAGCATGGCCCAGACGGGCCGGTCCCGCGCCTTGCCGAGGATGTCCCAACAGGCGATCTCCAGCCCAGAGAAGGCGCCCATCACCGTCGGGTCGGGCCGCTGGGTGAACCCGGACGAATAGGCCCGGCGGAACATCCATTCCACGTTTTCCGGGCTCTCGCCCGCCATGTGGCGGGCGAATACGTCCGCGATGACCGCCCGCATCGCGTCCGGGCCGACCGAGGTCGCATAGCATTCCCCGTAGCCGACAATACCGCAAGCGGTGGTCAGCTTCACCACGATCCAGTAACGGCCGCCCCAACCCGGCGCGGGGGGCGCGATGACGAAGATTTCGAGGTCGGCCAGCCGCATCAGAATAGGATCACGTTGCGCCGCGCCGCGCCGGTCGCGGTATCGGCGATGGCCTCGTTGATCCGGTCGAGCGTCCAGCGCCCCGAAACCAGCTCGTCGAGCTTGACGCGCCCCTGCGCATATAGATCCACGATCCAAGGGATATCCCGTGCCAGCACGGTGTCGCCCATCATCGAGCCAAGCATGGCCTGGCCGGTCAGCGCCGCCACCACCGGCTCGTATCGCGCCGTCTGGCCCGAATGGGTCATGCCCACCATGACGAGACGCCCGCCGGCGCCCAGATACCGGGGGGCGGTATCGTAGGCCGGGGCCGCGCCCACAGTGACCAGCACCGCGTCCGCGCCCCGCCCCGCGATCTTGCGCACGCGGCGCCATGGCTTCTCCTCGGTCGCCAATACCGTGTCGGTCGCGCCGAACGCTCGCGCGCTTTCCAGCTTGTCGGGCAACATGTCCACCGCGATGACGCGCGCCGCGCCGGCCAGCCGTGCGCCCTGGATCGCGTTCAAACCGACGCCGCCCGCGCCGATCACCACCGCGACCTCGCCCGGACGGATACGAGCCGTGTTGATCGCCGCACCCATGCCGGTGATGACCCCGCAGGACAGCAGGCAGGCCACCTCCAGCGGCATGTTCCGCGGGACCTTTGCCACCTGGCTGTGATGGACGACGACCGCCTCGGCGAAGGCGCCGCAATCCAGCCCCTGTTTCAGGATGCCCCCCTCGGCGGTGCGCAGGGGGCCTGCGTCCTCGTAGGGTCGCACCTGGCAGAGCGAAGGCCGACCGCTGCCGCAGCTTGCGCAGGTCCCGCAGGCACGGATCAGCGTCACGATCACCGGGTCGCCGGCCGCGAGGTCATGCACGCCGTCGCCGATGCTGCGCACGCGCCCCGCGGCTTCGTGCCCATAGACCGCGGGTAAGGTGCCGCCCCAGGCGCCCTCGGCCAGCGAGATGTCGGAATGGCAGACCGCGCAGGCGGCAAGGTCCACTTCGACCTCGCCCGCGTGGGGCGCGCGCAGTTGCACTTCCTCGATGGTCAGCGGGGCTCCGAATTCGTGGCAGACGGCGGCGTGAATGGTTCTCATGGGGGCTCTGGGGCGGTCAGGCGGGCGCGCCGGCCGGCCGGCGCGCGGTAAAGACAAGGGCGCAGACGACCATCGTTGCCGCAGCCAGCACGAAGGGGGCGCCGGGCACGTTCGCAGGGGCACCGTCGCCCGTGAACAGGGCGAAGAGCTGCGTCATCACCAGGGGCGAGAGCACCATCGCGACGGACCGCGTGGAACTGACCACGCCCTGCAACTCCCCTTGCTGGTCGTCGCCCGCGGCCTTGGACATGATGCCGAGGATCGCCGGGGTCACGACGGCGCCCAGGGCCAGCGCCGGGGTCAGAACGAGGATGGCCGTGGAATTGTCGAGAAAGCCGATCACGAGGAAGGCGAAGAAATTGTAGGTTAGCCCGTACCAGACGGTGTTCCGCTCGCCGAGGGTGCGCAGGATCACCCGGATCAGCCCGCCCTGCACCGCGGCCACCCCGATCCCGAACATCGCCAGCGAGGCCCCGATCATCCCCGGCGTCCAGCCGAAGCGATACTGGGTGAAATAGGCCCAGATCGCGGGATAGATGAACATTGCGAACTCGTAGAGGAAGAACAGCAGCAGGAGCGGCCGCACCCCGGGCAACAGGCTCATCTGCCGGAACGCGCCGAGGGGATTGGCCCGTCGCCATTCGAACCGGCGGCGGATGCGGTCGGTCACCGTTTCGGGCAGCACCAGCCAGCCGAAGACCAGGTTCGCGGTGGCGAGCGCCGCAGCCGCCCAGAACGGCGCGCGGGGGCCAAGCTCACCAAGCAGCCCGCCGATGATCGGCCCGATCACGAACCCGACCCCGAAGGCCGCCCCCACCATGCCGAAGCGCGCGGCCTTCTGCTCGGGCGGCGAGATGTCGGCCAGGAACGCGCTAGCGGTCGCCTGGGTCGAGGCGGTGACCCCGCCGACGATGCGCGCGGCCAGAAGCAGCCAGATCGACCCCGCCACCGCCATCACGACGTAGTCGAGCGCCATCGTGGCCAGCGAGATCAGCAGCACCGGCCGCCGCCCGAACCGGTCCGACAGGTTGCCGATCAGCGGCCCGCAGAGGAACTGCATCACCGCGAAACTGGTCATCAGGATGCCGCCCCAGACCGCGGCATCCGAGACGCCCACGCCCTCCACGTCGCGGATCAGTTCGGGCATCACCGGCAGGATCAGCCCGATCCCGATCGCGTCGAGCACCAGCGTGATCAGGATGAAGAGGATCGGCAGGCGATTGCTGGGCTCGGTCATGGGGCGTCCGCAGGCTTCCGGTCATCAAAGGCTTAGCCGTTGAGAGGGGCGCGTTCAAACTCCAATCGCGGCCGTCGCGAAGCGGCGCGCATGTGCCGGCGCTTCGCCCATCTGCGCCGCCGGGGTGAAATGCGCGGCCCAGTCGGTGCCCGGCCAATCGCGCGCGGCCAGATCGGCCAGCGGCCGGCCGGCGTCCATCGCCTCGCGGCAGAGCGCCTCCACCGCCGCCTTGGCCTCCGGGCGCGGCATACGGTCGGCCAGCGCGAAACTCAGGGCTTCCGCATAGGCCAGCCCCAGCCCGCCGTCGATGTTGCGTGCCATGGCATCCGGCAGCGGTGCGATCCGGGGCACCAACGCCTCGGCCACCGTCAGCGCGCGCCCCGCACCCATCACGATCTCGGGCAGCGCCAGCCACTCAACCATCCAGGCCGCCGCGTCGCGCTGCTGCCGGTGCGCCGCCGCGCCCTGGATATTGGCGTCCAGCCCCGCCAGGTGGCGCGCCAGCGACGTCAGGAGCAGGGGATCGACCGGGTTCTGTTTGTGCGGCAGGGTGGAGGAGGCACCGCCAACGCCCAGCCGCACCTCGCCCACCTCGCTTTGCGCCATCAGAACCAAATCCTCGCCCGTCTTGGCCAGCGAACCGGCCACGCCCGTCAGCCAGCCCGACAACTCGGCAACGCCGTCGCGCGCCGCATGCCAGGGATCGCCCGCATTCCCCAGCCCCAGCGCCTCGGCCAGCCCTTTGCGCACCTCCGGCCCCTGCGGCCCCATCGCCGACAGCGTGCCGGCCGCGCCGAAAAGGCTGACGCGCAGCAGCCGCAGCTTCAGCGCCGCCAGCCGGTCAAGGTGCCGGATCAGGGGCCAGCCCCAGCCCGCCACCACCGCCCCGAACGAGGTCGGCGTGGCCACCTGTGCCAGCGTCCGCGCGGCCATCGGCAGGTCCGCATTGGTCTCGGCCTGCGCCCCCAGCGCGCGGATCACGCCGCGCAGCCGCCCCTCCAGGATCGTGATCGCCTGGCGCAGCCGCAGCACCAAGGCGGTATCCACGATGTCCTGGCTGGTGGCGCCCCAATGCACGTATTGCGCATGTTCCGGCGCCTCCATCGCCTTGCGGAAGGCGGCGACCAGCGCGGGCACCGGCACCGCGTTCTTCCCCGTCTCAGCGGCCATGCCGGCGGGGTCGAGCTGGAATTCCATCGCCGCGCGGTGGATGAAAGCACCCGAAACCTCGGGAATCACCCCCAGCTGCCCCTGCACCTTCGCCAGGGCGCCTTCGACCAGCAGCATGGCGCGCACTTCCGCGCTGTCGGTGAACAGTTTCCCGACCTCTTCATCGTGGAAAAGCCCGCGGTAAAGCGCGCTGTCGAACGGGCTGACGGCCATCAGGCGGCCCCCAGGCCGAGAATCTCTCGCGCCTGGGCGCAGGTGGCGACGGGGCGCTTGTACTTTTCGCACATTTCCACCGCACGCCGCACCAGCGCCGCGTTCGACGGCGCCAGCGTCTCGCGGTCCCACCGCACGTTGTCTTCCAGCCCGGTGCGGGTGTGGCCCCCGGCGGCGATCGCCCATTCGTTCACCTCGATCTGGTGCCGCCCGATACCCGCACCGCACCATTCCGCGTCCGGCGCGATCCGCGCCAGCGTCTCGACGTAGAACTCGAAGCTGGGCCTGTCCGCCGGCATCGCGTTCTTCACCCCCATCACGAACTGCACGTAAAGCGGCCGCCTCAACCGCCCGTCCGCACTCATCTTCACCGCCTGGAAGATATGGCTGAGGTCGAACGCCTCGATTTCCGGCTTCACATCGTATTTCTGCATTTCCGAAGCCAGCCAATCTACCAGATCAGGCGGATTCTCGTAGACCCGTGTGGGGAAATTGTTCGATCCGACGGACAGCGAGGCCATGTCGGGCCTCAGCGGCAGCATCCCGCCCCGCTCCTTGCCCGCGCCCGACCGTCCCCCGGTCGAGAGCTGAACGATCATGCCGGGGCAATGCGCGCGGATGCCGTCCATCAGCCGGGCGAAACGGTCGGGGTTCGAGGTCGGCGTCTGGTCCTCGTTGCGCACGTGGCAATGGGCGATGGACGCCCCCGCCTCGAAGCTCTCATGCACGCTTTCCACTTGTTCGGCGATCGAGATCGGGACGGCGGCGTTGTCCTCCTTGCGGGGGACGGAGCCGGTGATGGCGACGCAGATGATGCAGGGCTTGGTCATGTCTCTCCGGTCAGGGTGCGGTGGATCAGGCTGGCCAGCGCCTCGGGCGCGGTCAGTTGCGGCAGATGCCCGGTGGGCAGTTCGTCCAGCGTGGCGCAGGACGTTTCGGTCGCCATGGCGCGCTGCAACTCGGGGGTCACGGTCCGGTCGGCGCGGCACAGGATGTAGTGGCGCGGGACCCGGCCGAAGCGCTCGGCGGTCAAGGCAAGCGGGTCGACCTGCGCCTTGCTCGGCTGCGGGCCTAGCAGCGTCAGCGCCGCCTCCCGCTGCGCGGCCGAGGCGTCGTGGCAAAGGATTTCGTCGGCCAGGCTCGGGTCCAGCACCGTCGTCCCCTTGGCAGGCCCCGCGCGCACCGCCACCTGGATCGTCGCCGGCTCGCGCGACTTGAGCGAGACCAGGCTGTCGCCGTCCCGCGGCAGGAAGGCCGCGACATAGATCAGCCGCGTGACGCGCTCGGGCGCGGCCTCCGCCGCGGCCGAGATCGCCATGCCGCCCATCGAATGACCGATCAGCGCCGCGGGCGGGCCGCGTTCCAACTCCGCGACGATGCGGGCGGCATAGTCCTCCAGCCCCACGGTTTCGGGCGGTGTCGGATCCGCGCCGTGGCCCGGCAGGTCGATCGCTGCCGCGTCATGGCCCAGCGCGCACAGGCGGGCAGGAAGCTCGCCCCAGGCTTTCGCCTGGCCCCAGGCCCCGTGGGTCAGCAGCGCGCGGGCCATCAGAGATCGAAAAAGACGGTCTCGCCGTCGCCCTGCAGGCGGATGTCGAACCGGTACGCGCCCGCGTCGATGCGTCGGGCCAGCAGCGTCTCGATCCGCGCGCGATGTTCGATTCGTGCAAGAACGGGGCAGGCGGCATTGGCCTCTTCCTCGTCCTCGAAATAGATCCGCGTCTGCAAGCCGGTATTGATCCCGCGCGCCACGATCCAGAGCGCGATATGCGGCGCCATCATCCGCCCGTCCGGGGCCGGCGCGCGGCCCGGCTTGATCGTCTCCAGCCGCCATTCGCCGCTCTCGAAATCCGCCGCCATTCGCGCCCAGCCGGTCACGTTCGGGTCCGCCGGGCCACGCGGATCGCCGGGGTAGATCCCGTCCGCATCCGCCTGCCAGCTTTCCAGAAGCACGTCGCGCAGCACCATCCCCGCGCCATCCGTGACCGTACCGGTGAGCGTGATGCGCTCGCCCCGCGCGCCCTCGCGGATCGGCGCGGCGCCCAGGCCGCCCGGGTAAACCCCTGTTCTCAAGAGGTTGGGGGTCAGCCCGATATGGACGTAAGGCCCCGCGGTCTGCGACGGCGTTTCCTTCAGATAGGGCAGGTTCTGCATCACAGCCCCTCGGCGCGGTTCTCGAAAAAGGTCTGGCGGCGGCCGCGTAGCACGATGTCGAAGTGGTAGGCCAGTGCGTCCATCGGGATCGCCCGGTGCATGTCGAGCGGCGCCACCAGCGCGTCGCGTGCCTCCGGTGCGAGCGTGTTCGCGATGGGACAGCGGGCGATCAGCGGGTCGCCCTCGAAATACATCTGGGTGATCAGCCGCTGGCCGAAGCCCGTGCCGAAGATCGAGAAATGGATGTGCATCGGGCGCCAGTCGTTCACCTTGTTCGGCCACGGGTAGGCGCCGGGCCGGATCGTTCGAAATTCGTAAGTCCCATCCTCCCCGGTGACGGTCCGCCCGCAGCCACCGAAATTCGGGTCGAGCGGCGCGAGATAGCCGTCGTTCAGATGCCGGTAGCGCCCGCCCGCATTGGCCTGCCAGATCTCGATCAGCACGCCGGGCACGGGCCGCGCGTTCTCGTCCAGCACCCGCCCATGCACGACGATGCGTTCGCCGATGGCCGGCTCGCCGGTGAAGTTCAGCACGAGGTCGTTGTCGCGCGCCCCCAGCATGTCGCGGCCGAAGACCGGCCCGGTCTCCTCGCTGAGAGTCGAGCCCATCGCCACCAGGGGCCGCGACGGCGCCCGGGTCATCGAGGTCTTGTAGCCGGGCGTATAGGCCGGCGGGTGCCAGCCCCGGTCGCGCGGGTAAAGCGCGCCCCTATCCATCGCCCGCCTCCAGCTCGGCGAAGACCTCGCGAGCGATCCGGATCGCCGAATTGGCCCGCGGCACCCCGGCATAGATCGCGACATGCAGCATCACCTCCAGGATGTCCTCCTTGGTCGCGCCCGTGTTGGCGCAGGCCCTCAGGTGCAGCCGCAACTCATCGTGGTTCCCGAGCCCCGCCAGGAGCGCCACGGTCAGCATCGAGCGTTCGCGCGGCGGGATCGTGTCGCGCGACCAGACGCGGCCCCAAGCGGCCTCGGTGATCAGTTCCACGAAGGGCGGGTCGAGCACCGCGTCGCCCCGGCGCGAGCGGTTCACATGCGCGTCGCCCAAGGTGCGGCGGCGTGTGGCGTCGCCGGTGTCGAACAGGTCAGACATGGCCGATCTCCTTCAGGAAACTGCCCAGAACCTCGGCATATTCGCCGGGTTTCTCGACGCAGGGCAGGTGCCCCGCGCCCCGGATCAGGTGGAACCGCGATCCCTTGATCAGCGCCGCCGTCTCGCGCACGAGGTCGGGCGGGGTCGAACCGTCCTCGCTCCCTGCGATGGCCAGCGTCGGCAGGGTCAGTCCAGAGGTCGGCGTATAGAAATCCGTCCCCGAAATCGCCGCGCAACAGCCCAGGTAGCCCTCGACCGGCTGGCGGATCAGCATGTTGCGCCAGAGCGCGCAATCGGGGCTTTCGCGGAACGGGCGCGAGAACCAGCGCTCCATCGTGCCGTCGGCCAGCGCCTCGATGCCCCCTTCTCGCACCGCCGCGATACGGTCTTCCCACATCTCGCGGGTGCCGATCTTGGCCGCGGTGTTCGAGATCACCATGCCGCGCACAAGGTCCAGCCGCTTGACCGACAGCCCCTGCGCGATCAGCCCGCCGATCGAGAGCCCGACGAAGACGCAGTCCGATACGCCGAGAAAATCGAGGAGCCGCTCGGCGTCGGAAACCAGCGTGCCCATCGCGTAAGGCCCCCGCGGGCAGGCCGACAACCCGTGGCCGCGCTTGTCGTAGCGGATCGCGCGCACGCCCCCGGGCATCAGCGCCACCACCTCGTCCCAGAGCCGCAGATCGCAGCCCAGCGAATTCGAGAACACCACCGGCGCGCCGTCCGGGTCGCCGTCCTCGCGGTAATGCAGCGCCACGTCGCCCAGATCGGCGATCTTCATGCCCGTCCTCCTCAATAGGGCAGCCCGACGTAATTCTCGGCCAGCGCGGTCTGCGCCGCAACCGATGTCTCCAGCCAGGCCAGTTCGCTTTCCTGCATCCGCTGGTCGAACGGCGTCTGGTCGGGAAAGCGGTGCAGCATTTGCGTCATCGACCAGGAAAAGCGTTCGCATTTCCAGACCCGCGCCAGTGCGCGGTCCGAATAGCTGCCCAGCGCCGCATCCGACCCGTCGCGGTAGTGCGCGGCCAGCCCCTCGTGCAGGTAATGCACGTCGGAAAAGGCGAGGTTCAGCCCCTTGGCCCCGGTGGGCGGGACGATATGCGCCGCATCGCCAACCAGAAACAGCCGGCCCCAGCGCATCGGTTCGGCCACGTAGGACCTGAGCGGCGCGATGGATTTCTCGACCGCGGGGCCAGTGACCAGCCGGTCGGCCGCATCCTCGGGGATGCGTCGTTTCAGCTCGTCCCAAAAGGCGTGATCGGACCAGGCATCGACGGGCTCGCTCAGCGGCACCTGCAAGTAATAGCGGCTGAGGCCTGCGTTGCGCATCGAGCAGAGCGCAAAGCCGCGCGGGTGGTTGGCGTAGATCAGCTCCTCGGCCACGGGCGGGGTCTCGGACAGGACGCCGAGCCAGCCGAACGGATAGACCCGTTCGAATTCGCGCAGCACGTCCGGGGGAATACAGGTTCGGCTGACCCCGTGGAACCCGTCGCAGCCGACGACGAAATCGCAGGTCACGCGGTGCTCGCGCCCGTCCCGCAGATAGGTCACGGCGGGCGCCTTGCTGTCGAGCCCCCAGGGCGTCACCCGGTCGGCCCGGTCGATCACGGTGCCGCCCGCGGCGTCGCGTGCGTCGTAAAGATCCTGCGTGACCTCGGTCTGGCCATAGACCATGACCGACTTGCCGACGCGGGCCTCGAAGTCGATCCGGAAGCCGCGATTGGCGGCCGCGAGAAACGTGCCCGCATGGACGAACCCCTCGCGGTCCATCCGCGCGCCCACACCCGCCCGGCGCAGCAGCTCGACGCTGCCCTGTTCCAGCACGCCCGCCCGGATCCGCGCCAGCACATGGGCACGGTCGCGCTTTTCCAGCACGACGCTGTCGATTCCGTCGTTGTGAAGAAGCTGCGCAAGCAGCAGGCCCGACGGGCCGCCCCCGATGATGCAGACCTGCGTGCGCATGCCGTCCTCCCCCCGCGCGACAATGGCCCGCGCGGCGCGGGGCGTCAATCAGAGCAGCCGGATATGCGCCATGATCTGGCCGTGGTCCGAGGCGCGGATATTGCCGGGCGCCTCCGGGTAGGTGCCGTCGGCGATGTGGTCGTTGTAGACGCCAAGGTGGGTCATCTCGCCGATCCGGTCGGGCCAGTCCGGGTGGAAATGGCGCGACAGGAGGATCGCGTCGAAGGATTCGAAGTCGCTGCCGAAGGCATTGGTGTGGACCATGTCGCGCAAGGCCTTGCGGATGAAGAGGCGCTCGGCCGAGTGGAGCAGCACCCGCTCCACCTTCTCGCGGATCGCCGCGGCCTCCGCCTCGGTGTAGAGGTCGTCTGCGGATTTCGCCTGCGGTCGGCGCAGCCAAGTGTAGTCGGTGAAGGGGCGTTCGCCGACGATGATCGCCTGCGTGGCCGAGTGCAGCGTAGCGTTGAGATCGCCGAGCACGATGACCGGGTGCCCGGCCTCCAACTCGTCCACCACCAGCTTGCGCAGCACCCAGGCCTCGGCCATCCGCCGCACCGAGGCGCGCAGCACCCCCATCGCCCGGCCCGCGGCATCGTAGTTAAGTAGGTCGATTTCCGGCGAGTAGTGCATCTCCTTCGGCCGGACGAACTCGCCCATGCGCGATTTCAGGTGCACGTTGAAAACGGTGA
Source organism: Rhodovulum sp. ES.010 (assembly GCF_900142935.1). Taxonomy (NCBI): domain Bacteria; kingdom Pseudomonadati; phylum Pseudomonadota; class Alphaproteobacteria; order Rhodobacterales; family Paracoccaceae; genus Rhodovulum; species Rhodovulum sp. ES.010. The sequence goes on from NZ_FSRS01000001.1 coordinate 3,302,955, forward strand.
GGATGTGCCCCCCCACCGGTATGCGGACCTTGAGGATCGGGCGGGTCACGCGGTTGAGCCGGTAACTGCCCGCATCTCCCCCACCGAGGTGAAGAAACGGGATCTCCAGCGGCGGGTCGAGCATCTGGATCGATTGCGGCTCGCCCTCGAAGCCGAAGCGCGACAGCACGGCCAGCCCAGGGCGCCGCCCGCCGGGCTCGGAATCGGCGAGGTTCGGGGCAAAGGCGAGGTCGGCCTCGGCATAGGGTGGCGCGCCGCCGGTGCCCCGCGCGTCCGCCGCCGCGATGATCTCGCGCAGCGGGTCGGGTTCGACGATCTCCTGGAAGCCCACGATATCGGGTTTCATCCGGTCGATCTGCCCGGCGATCCAGTCGCGCTTCGCCGCGTAATCCTCTGCAGAATAACGTTCGAAGCGCGAATAGTCCTCGTCGGGGCCAATCAGGTTCTGGGTGTTGAATGTCGCGATTCTGAAAGTCGTCACGGGGCGTCTCCGGCCCGGTCGAGGGCCATCCGGAAGGTCCCGGCGCCGACATTCCCGCCTGAGGCGATAGCGATGACCGTGTCGCCGCTTGCCGCCTGCGGATCGAACAGCGCGGCGGCCAGCGCGACCGCGCCGCCCGGTTCCAGCACGAGCCTCAGATGCGCGAACGCCGCCGCCATCGCGCGGAGCGCGGCGTCTTCGCCGACTGCCAGCCCCGGCCCGCACAGCCGCGCCATGATCGGGAAGGTCAGCGCGCCCGGCTGCGGGGTCAGGATCGCGTCGCAGATCGATCCCGCCCGCGCCGCGTTGCTCACGATCCGCCCCGCGGCCAGCGAGCGCGCGGTATCGTCGAAGCCCTCGGGCTCCACCGGCCGGGCGGTCAGCCCCGGCGCCCGTGCCGCCAGCGCGAGCGCCACGCCCGCGGTCAGCCCGCCGCCGCCGCAGGGGATCAGCACCTCGGCCCGTTCGACCCCGGCCGCTGCCGCCTGTGCGGCCAGTTCCAGCCCCACCGTGCCCTGGCCCGCGATCACCTGCGGATCGTCGAAGGGCCTGACCAGCGTCAGCCCGCGTTCCGCCGCAAGCGCCGCCACCAGCGCGTCGCGGTCCCCGGTCGCGCGGTCATAGGGCACGATTTCGGCGCCCCAGGCCCTTGTCGCCTCGATCTTTCCGCGCGGCGCATCGGACGGCATCACGATCACCGCCGGCACCCCGAACCGCGCAGCTGCGCGCGCCACGCCCTGCGCGTGGTTGCCCGACGAGACCGCGATCACGCCCTGCGCACGGGCCTCGGGCGCCATCGCCGAGAGCGCCGCCCAGCCGCCGCGCAGCTTGAAGCTGCCTGTTTCCTGCAGGCATTCGGCCTTGACCAGCACGCGGCGCCCGGCGATCCGGTCGAGCGCGGGCGAGGACAAAAGCGGCGAGACCAGCGCCTCGCCCCGCAGCCGCTCGGCGGCGGCCTCGATCATGTCGATGGTCACGCCGGCCTCGCCCCGGGCGCGTTCCGCCGCCTCGATGGTCATTCCAGCCGCTCCAGGAACGCCGCGATCGCCGCCACCGACTCGGGCTCGTCGAGAAACGGCACATGGCCCCGGTCGGCCACCTCGGCATAGATCATGTCCGGCCGCCGCCGGCGCATCTCGGCCGCGGTCCCGGGGGACAGGATGTCGGAATTCGCGCCCCGGATCAGCGCGAGCGGCAGCCCCTTCAGCGCGTCGAAAAGTGGCCAGAGATCGGGCATCGCCCCGGTGGCCGAGGCCTCGGCCACCGCGTTCCTCAGCCGCGGGTCGTAGCGCAGCGCCAGCCCGTCCTCCGCCTCGTCCCAGCAGCGCCGCGAAACGGCGCGCCACTGCGCGCGCGAGACGCCGGGGAAGCCTTCGGCCATCTTCGCCTGCAGCTTTTCGGCCGCCGCGTCGTGATCAGCCAGCCCGGGCCGGCGGCCCAGATAGCTCATGATATAGCCCATCCCCTTGGGGTCGATCATCGGCCCGATATCGTTCAGGCAGATGCCCGACAGCCGGTCCCGGTGGCCGGCGGCCAGCGTCATCGCGATTAGCCCGCCGCGCGAGGTGCCGAGGATCGCGGCGCGCGCCAGCCCCAGGTGATCCAGCAGGTTCAGCGCGTCGCGCCCCTCGCGGATCAGGTTGTAGTTCATGAAATCGGGATCGTGGTCCGAGCCCCCCCGCCCCCGCGTGTCCAGCCGGATGATCCGGGCGCGCTCGGCGAAGCGCTCCACCACCGGTTCGAAATCGTCCATGTTGCGGGTGAGCCCGGCAAGGCACAGAAGCGGCGTGCCCTCGCCCCGGTCGTCATAGGCCAGCCGCAACCCGTCATCGGCGGCGAAACGCTTCATCACCCGGCCTCCGCCAGCGCCGGGATGCCGGTCAGGTCGTCCAGCATGTGCGCCGGCCGCCAGGGCATCCGCTCGACTGGCGCGCCCGCGCGGTTCACCCAGGCGGTGACGAAGCCGTAGCCCGCCGCCGCCGCCGCGTCCCAGCCGTTCGAGGACACGAACAGCACCTCGCCCGGCGCCGCCCCGAAGCGCGCGCCGACCAGGTCGTAGACCTTCCGCGCGGGCTTGAACACGCCCACCGATTCCACCGACAGCACGTCGTCGAGCAGCGCCCCGATCCCCGCCGAGGCGACCGCGTCGGCCAGCATCCCCGGCGCCCCGTTCGACAGGATCGCCGTGCCCTTGCCCGATTGCTTCAGCGCCGAAAGGACCTCGGGCACCTCCGGATAGGCGGACAACTCGCGGTAAAGCGCCAGCAGCCGCGCCCGCAGCCCCTCGTCGCCCGCCAGCCCCGCCGCCTCCATCGCCCAGTCCAGCCCGTCGCCCGTGACCTGCCAGAAATCCGCATGCGCCCCGGTGATCGCGCGCAGCCAGCTGTATTCCAGCTGCTTGCGCCGCCAGTCCTGGGCCAGCCCCGGCCAGATTTCGGCCAGCCCCTCGTTGCCCGGCTCGGCCGCCGCCTCGCGCGCCGCGGCGGCGACGTCGAAGAGCGTGCCGTAGGCATCGAAGATGCAGGTCGTGATCGCCATGGACTCCTCCCTCCACAAAGACACTCGCACAGCCGCGCGGGGGCGGAAAGGCCACGCACGCTTTAGCATGTCACAGAACAGGGTTAACATGGCCACGACAGCAAAGGAGAGGCCCGCATGTCGCAACATCACGGCAAGGTCTGGTGGACCGAACTCATGACCCGGGACGTGCCCGGCGCACTGAAATACTACCGCGCCATCTGCGGCTGGCATTTCGAGCCGTTCCCGATGGGCGGAGCGGCCTATCACGTCGGCAGCCGCGGCGACCAGCCGGTGGTCGGCGTGATGGACCTGAACGACCTGCCCGGCACCGAGGACCTGCCGCCCCACTGGTTCAGCTATTTCGCGGTCAAGGACGTGGACCGCGCCGTCGAGGAAACGCTCGCCCGCGGCGGCGAGGCGATCCGCGCGCCCTTCGACATTCCCCATATCGGCCGGATCGCGATCCTGCGCGACCCCACCGGGGCGGCAATGGGGTTGATGACGCCCGCCTGACCGGGGCTTTACATCGTGGCCGTGGCCTTTAGGCTGTCCGGCACGTTGAGAGAACCCGCGCGCGCTGCGCGTGGCCTCTGCAAATCCACTCCCCGACACAATCGAAAGAGAGACGTATGACCCAGGTGAAGCCGGGCGACAAGGTTCGCATCCATTACACGGGCACGCTGGCCGACGGCACGACCTTCGACAGTTCCGAGGGACGCGATCCGCTGGAATTCACGGTCGGCGCGGGCGAGATCATCCCCGGGCTCGACGCGGCCCTGCCGGGCATGGAAGAAGGCGACAAGAAGACCGTCGAGATCCCCAGCGACGACGCCTATGGCGACCACAACCCCGAGGCCAAGCAGTCGATCCCGCGCGCCCAGGTACCCGAGAACACCCCGCTCGAGATCGGCACGCGGTTGCAGCTTCAGACGCCGCAGGGCCAGGTCGTGCCGGTGACCGTGGCCGCGGTGACCGATGAGGAGGTCGTGCTGGACGCCAACCACCCGCTCGCCGGCCAGGATCTGACCTTCGCGATCGAGCTGGTTTCGATCGACTGACCCGCCGGGGTGGCGCGCCGCCCGTTCCCATGCTCAACTGCCGGGAAAGAAGGAGCGCGCCATGCCCCAGGGGGTTGACCAAATGCTCGCGCGAATTCGCGAGCTGCAGCAGAGCCTCCGAGACGAACTCGAAGAGAAGCGGGACCGGTTTCGCTACAGTGTCGAGGCCGGCCGCGTTCGGTTCGAGGAAGAGGTTCTGACGCGCCATCGGGCGCTGCGCGTCAGCCTTCTGACCTTTTTCAAGCGCCCTCGGCCGCTCTTCATCCTGACGGCGCCGGCGATCTACGCGCTGATCCTTCCGCTTGCGCTGCTCGACCTGTTCGTGGCGATCTACCAGGCGGTCTGTTTCCCGGTCTACGGGATCGACAAGGTGAAACGGTCCGAGCATGTCGTGATCGACCGCCACCAGCTGGCCTATCTGAACGGGCTGCAGAAGCTGAACTGCGCCTATTGCGGCTATGCCAACGGCGTGCTCGCGCTCGCCCGCGAGGTGGCCGCCCGGACCGAACAGTACTGGTGTCCGATCAAGCACGCCCACCCGGTGCGCGAACCCCACGGTCTGTACGGCAATTTCACCGATTTCGGCGATGCCGACGGGTTCCTTGAGCGCCAGACGCAGCTGCGCGCCGACCTGCGCCGCATCAAGCGGCGATAGCGCTGCGGCGGCTCATGCCCGTTCCACGATAGTGGCGTCGCGCCCGGTTAGTTCCTGATCGACGAAGGCGTATTCGTCCCCCGTCAGCATCTGGTGGCGCTGGTAGATCGGGCGCGTCCGGTCGTTGAGGATGGGGGCGTCCCAGCCATCCGTCGTCTCGAAGAAGCGCCGCGCGCCGTCCTTGCCGAATTCGCGCAGATAGCCCTGCACGACCACGTCGATATAGCTCAACAGGATCGGGTGGCGGATGGTCGGCGCGGCGGCGTGGGTGCCGGGCACGGAATAGACCTGCACATACACCGGATGCCCGGCCTCGTGCTCGACGGTATGGCTGACGGCGTGGCGGTTATAGGCGCGCTCGCGTTCGTCCAGGGCGGCCCAGTCGTGGCCGGGCACCGAGGCGATCAGCCCATCGATGACGCCCCCCTCGGCGGGCACCGCCGAAAGGTAGGCCACGTCCCGCAGGGTGGTATGCGTCCAGGCGCGCCGCCAGCCGGTGAGGCGCGCGCGGGTGGCCCGCGGGTAATCGTGGGTGGCCCGGTTGACGAGCGAGCCGTAGCCGAAGAAGTACGGGTCGTGCATGCACCCCCAGATTGCGACACGGGGGCGCGATTGCAAGCCCTTGTAGCCAAGCGACGCATGATCTAGCGTCCGCGACATCCGCCCCCGGGAGAATCCGGCGCATGCGCCGGTGCCGAAGGAGCAACCGCCCCGGCAAACTCTCAGGCATCAGGACCGTGGGCGGAACACGAGCTCTGGAGAGAGGCGCGCGGGCCGCGCCCGCCGAAGGGATAGCGATCTCAGGCGAAAGGACAGAGGGGGCATCGGATCGGGCGGCGGGGCCGCCGCCTGCAAACGGTGCCCGGATGCGTGCGTGTCCGGCAATTTGAAAAGGGGCAGGATGTCGGAGCAGAGGCGCACGCCGCTATACGATCTGCATGTCGAACTGGGTGCCAAGATGGTGCCCTTCGCGGGCTACGAGATGCCCGTGCAATACCGGCTTGGCGTGCTGAAGGAACATTTGCAGTGCCGCGCCCGGGCGGGGCTGTTCGATGTGAGCCACATGGGCCAGGTGATCCTGCGGCCGCACTCGGGTGAGGTGGGCGATGTCGCGCGCGCGCTCGAGCGGTTGGTGCCGGTCGATGTGTCGAGCCTGAAACCGGGTCGCCAGCGTTACGCTATCTTCACGAACGCGGACGGGGGCATCCTCGATGATTTCATGGTGGCAAAGCGCGCGGGCGAGCTGTTTCTCGTGGTCAACGCGGCCCGCAAGGCGGACGATCTCGCCCATTTGCGGGCGCATCTGGCGGAGACATGCGTGGTCGATGAGATCACGGATCGCTGCCTTCTCGCGTTGCAGGGCCCCGAGGCCGAACGCGTGCTGGAGACGCTCGCCCCCGGGGTGGCCGCGATGCGGTTCATGGACAGCGCCGCCGTCGAAAGCGATTTCGGCCCGCTCTGGGTGTCGCGCTCGGGCTATACCGGCGAGGACGGGTTCGAGGTTTCGGTCGAGACCGGCCGGGCCGCGGCTCTGGCCCGCGCGCTGCTGGCCGACGAGGCGGTCGCGCCGATCGGCCTCGGCGCGCGCGACAGTCTGCGGCTCGAAGCCGGGCTCTGCCTTTACGGGCATGACATCGACACCGCCACGTCGCCGATAGAGGCCGGCCTTGCCTGGGCGATCCAGAAGGCCCGCCGCGCGGGTGGCGACCGGGCCGGGGGCTTCCCAGGGGCGGAGCGCATCTTGTGCGAGCTTGCCGAGGGGGCGGCGCGCCGCCGCGTCGGCCTTGCGCCCCAGACGCGTGCGCCGATGCGCGAGGGCACGCCGCTTTTCGCCGAGGAGCACGCGGAAACGCCCGTCGGCACCGTGACGTCAGGGGCCTTCGGACCCTCGGTCGGCGCCCCGGTCTCGATGGGGTACGTGCCCGTTGAACTCTGCCGGGAGGGGCGCCCCTTGTGGGGCGAAGTCCGGGGCAAGCGCCTGCCCGTCGCGGTCGCGGCCCTGCCGTTCATACCTGCGAACTACAAGCGTTGAAGGACAGCGAGATGAAATTCACCGAAGAACACGAATGGCTGCGCGTAGAGGATGACCTCGTCGTCGTGGGCATCACCGAGCACGCGGCAGAGCAGTTGGGCGACGTCGTCTTCGTGGAGCTTCCCGAGGCGGGCACGACCGTCTCGAAGGACGACGAGATCGTGGTGATCGAGAGCGTCAAGGCCGCCTCCGACATCCTGGCGCCGCTGGATGGCGAGATCGTCGAGGTGAACGACTCGCTCCCAGACAACCCCGGCCGCGTCAACGACGACCCGCTGGGCGAGGCGTGGTTCTTCAAGATGAAGATCGAGGACATGAGCGCGCTCGACGACTTCATGGACGAGAACGCCTACAAAGACTTCATCGGATAAGCGGGACCCACATGCCGTATACCCCCAGCACCTACCTGCCCTACGACTTCGCCAACCGCCGTCATATCGGCCCCTCGCCCGAGGAAATGGTCGAGATGCTGGACGTGCTGGGCCTGAAGACGCTCGAAGAACTGATCGACGAGGCGGTGCCGCAAAGCCTCCGCCAGGCCGCGCCGCTCGATTTCGGCAAGCCCAAATCCGAGCGCGAGATGCTGTGGTTCATGCGCCAGATCGCCAAGAAGAACCGCCCCTTCACCACGATGATCGGGCAGGGCTATTACGGCACGGTCACGCCCCCCGCGATCCAGCGCAACATCCTGGAAAACCCGGCCTGGTACACGGCCTACACTCCCTATCAGCCGGAAATCAGCCAAGGCCGGCTGGAGGCTCTGCTGAACTTCCAGACCATGGTCAGCGATCTGACGGGTCTGGAAATCGCCAATGCCTCGCTGCTGGACGAGGCGACCGCCTGCGCCGAGGCGATGACCATGGCGCAGCGCGTGGCGAAGTCCAAGGCGGGCGCGATCTTCGTGGACGAGAACTGCCACCCGCAGAACATCGCGGTGATCCGCACGCGGGCGGAGCCGCTGGGGATCGAGGTGATCGTGGGCGATCCCTTCGCCGATCTCGACCCCGAGAAGGTGTTCGCCGGGATCTTCCAGTATCCCGGCACCTATGGCCACCTGAACGACTTTTCCGACCCGATCGCGCGGCTGCACGAACACCGCGCGCTCGGCATCATGGTGGCCGACCCGATGGCGCTGGTGGTCCTGAAGGAGCCGGGCGCGATGGGCGCCGATATCGCCGTGGGCTCGACCCAGCGCTTCGGCGTGCCGATGGGCTATGGCGGCCCGCACGCCGCCTACATGACCTGCCGCGAGGCCTACAAGCGCGCCATGCCCGGCCGCATCGTGGGCGTCTCGGTCGATGCCCACGGGCACAAGGCCTATCGGCTGGCGCTGCAGACCCGCGAACAGCATATCCGGCGCGAGAAGGCCACCTCGAATGTCTGCACCGCGCAGGCGCTGTTGGCTGTCATGGCAGGGTTCTATGCGGTGTTTCACGGCCCCAAGGGCCTCAAGGCCATCGCCCAACGCATCCACCGCAAGGCGGTGCGCACCGCCCGCGGGCTGGAAGAGGCAGGGTTCAAGGTGGAGCCGGGCGAGTTCTTCGACACCTTCACTGTCGAGGTCGGTCCGATGCAGGGCGTGATCTTCAATGCCGCCCAGACCGAGCGGATCAACCTGCGCAAGGTGGGCGAGACCAGGCTGGGCATTTCGCTGGACGAGACCACGCGGCCGGCCAGCATCGAGGCGCTCTGGCGCGCCTTCGGGATCGAGCGCCGCGACGAGGGCGGCGACGGCCAGTACCGGTTCCCGGACGCGCTGGTGCGCCGGTCCGACTTCCTGACCCACCCGGTCTTCCACATGAACCGTGCCGAAACGGAAATGATGCGCTACATGCGGCGGCTGGCCGACCGCGACCTGGCGCTCGACCGGGCGATGATCCCGCTGGGATCGTGCACGATGAAGCTCAACGCCGCCGTGGAAATGGCGCCGATCACCTGGCCGGAATTTTCCAACATCCACCCGCTGGCACCGGCCGAGCAGGTCAAGGGCTATACCGAGATGCTGGCCGACCTCGCCGACAAGCTCTGCCAGATCACCGGCTACGACGCGATGTCGATGCAGCCCAATTCCGGCGCGTCGGGTGAATATGCGGGTCTGCTGACGATCGCCGCCTACCACCGCGCGCGCGGCGAGGCCGATCGGAACGTCTGCCTGATTCCGACCTCGGCGCACGGCACTAACCCGGCCTCGGCCCACATGGCCGGGATGAAGGTGATCGCCGTCAAATCCGCCGATAACGGCGATATCGACCTTGACGATTTCCGCGCCAAGGCCGAGGCGGCGGGCGACCGGCTGGCCGCCTGCATGATCACCTATCCCTCGACGCACGGCGTCTTCGAGGAAACCGTGCGCGAGGTCTGCGAGATCACGCACCGGTTCGGCGGGCAGGTCTACCTGGACGGTGCCAACCTCAACGCGCTGGTGGGGCTGGTGAAGCCGGGCGAGGTCGGCGCGGATGTCAGCCACCTGAACCTCCACAAGACCTTCTCCATCCCCCATGGGGGCGGCGGGCCCGGCATGGGGCCGATCGGGGTCAAGGCGCATCTGGCGCCTCATCTGCCGGACGATCCGATGGGAGGCGGGCAGGCGGCCGTGTCGGGGGCGATGCACGGCTCGGCCTCGATCCTGCCGATCAGCTACGCCTATATCCTGCTGATGGGGGGCGCGGGGCTGACCCAGGCCACCAAGGTCGCAATCCTGAACGCCAACTACATCGCCCGCCGGCTGGAGGGTGCCTATGACGTGCTTTACAAGGGCACGGGCGGCCGGGTCGCGCATGAATGCATCATCGACACCCGGCCCTTCGCCGACAGCGCGGGCGTCAGCGTCGACGACATCGCCAAGCGGCTGGTCGATTGCGGCTTCCACGCGCCGACGATGAGCTTTCCGGTCGCCGGTACCCTGATGATCGAGCCGACCGAGAGTGAGACCAAGGCCGAGCTCGACCGCTTCGTCACCGCGATGCTGGCGATCCGCGAGGAGATCCGCGAGATCGAGGAGGGCCGCGCCGACCCCGAGAACAACGTGCTCAAGCGTGCGCCCCACACGGTCGAGGACCTGGTCGCCGACTGGGACCGGCCCTACTCGCGCGAACAAGCCTGCTTCCCGCCCGGCGCCTTCCGCGTGGACAAGTACTGGCCGCCGGTCGGCCGGGTCGACAACGTTTATGGCGACCGCAACCTGGTGTGCACCTGTCCCCCGGTCGAGGAGATGGCGGCGGCCGCGGAATGACCCGGCCGTGACAGTTTCGCAACGCGCAGGTGCGGAGTTGCCGGGCGTTCAGGCGTCTCCCTGCACGTTTAGGTTCTGTTAACCCTGGTGGCGCTGTGGTGCCCGTGACGGTTAGCGGCCAGGGAGGCCGCCCGTCGGGACACACATCAGGGTAGTACCGTGACAAAGACACTCTTCATCGGAGCCGGCCTCGCCGCGCTCATCGCCACCGACGCCGCCGCACAATCCGCCGGCTGCGCCGATATCGACGGGGACACCATCGGTTTCGGCATCGGCAGCCAGGATTTCACCGCGCTTGCCTTCGATGCCGACGAAACGATCACCTTCAAGGCCGACAACGTGACCTCGGGCGCGCAAAACGCAAACGCGGCGGCGTTCGTCCTGCGCGATGGCGGTGGCAACCCTCTCTCGCCGGTCTTCGTGTATGCGATTTCCGGGCCATTCGCGCCTGACTCGGGCCCGGTCGCCGAAACCCTCGTGGTTCCGGACGGCGGCTTTACCGGCCTGGGTTGGCGGGAAGACGTTGGGGCCGGCGGTTCGGCCACGCAGTTCAACAACATTTCGCTTTCCTGCGCCGTCGCGGCCGTCGCCGCCACTTACCAGCCCCGCGAGGCGGCCCAGGTCACCACGGTCGGTCAGCAGCGCAGTATCGCGACGACCCTGGCGCGCAACAGTGCCGGCCGGCTCGGCGGGGGCGGCACCCCCGTCGCGACGCGGGATTCGGTTTTCCTGTCCACCCAGAACCTGTTCTCCGGCAGCGGAAGCGACCCGGACGCCAATCTCTGGGTGTCGCTCAGCGCCCGGTCCTATTTCGACGGCTACGAGGGCAATGCGGCCGACCTGCTGGCGGGGGTCGATTTCCGGCTGAACGGCGACACGCTGCTGGGTGTCATGGTCGGGGCCGGCGTGGCCGACCTGGAGGACGATGCCGCCGCCACCCGGACGGACGTGGATTCGCGGCTCTTCGGCCTTTACGGGGCGCATCGCTTCGGCGGCACCGTGCTGACCCTCGACGGGTACCTCGCCTATGCCGATCTGGATTACGACACCGGCGCGGACCGGTTCGGCACCGAGCGGGTGCTGGCCGGCCTGTCGCTGAGCGGCACGCACGAGATGGCCGCCGGCACCCTCACGCCGCGGGCGCGGCTCTGGGGCACCTGGGAGGATTTCCCCGCCGGTGCCGTGGCCGTGACCGGCGGCACGACGCGGCAGGTCCTTGCCTCGCTCGGCGCACGCTTCGACTGGGGAACCGCGATTGCGGGCACCGCCCTGACGCCGTTCGCCTCGTTCGACGTGGAATACGGCGCCCTGGACGAGATCGGGGGCACGACCGACGATTTCCTGGCGCCGCGGGTCGGACTGGGCCTTTCGGGCCGCGTCGGCGGCGGGGATCTGGCGCTGGCGCTCGATGCCGGCCGCTCGGCGTCGGACGTGCTCGATGCCGGACTCTCGGTGTCCTACGAAATGCGGTTCTAGATACCGCCGGGGCCGCGGCTCACCCCCCGCGGCCCTGTCGTCCGGGCGCGCCGACCCCGCCCGCCAGGGCGTGAAGGCGCTGACGGTCCTCCTCGAGCGCCAGCGCCCGTTCCGCGTGGTCGAGCGCGCGCGCGATCATGCGGTCGGCGCCCCGCGCGAAGCCGGCATCGTCGCCCGCGCGCAGCGTGTTCAGCGCCGCCACCAGCCGCCGCATCACCTCGATCATCCCGGCCCCGTCCCGGGCGATGGCGTCAAAGGCGTCCTCGACAAGGTCGTCGGAGCTTATGCTCGGTGCCCAGAGGGCGGGGTAGCGCACCTCGTCGTCGGGCGGGTCGCACTCGGCGAGCAGCCGTTCCAACCGGCTGATCACGTCGATCGCGGTGCCGGGATCGTTCAGCCCCGGCGACAACGCCCGAGAGGCGATTTCGGACAGGACGAGCAGGGCGAATCGTGCATCCTGGTCGAAGCTGCGGATCGCGTCGATCTCGTAGGCGCTCTGGATGGCCCCGGCGTCGGCCCCGTCGGCGGGGCGGACATGGGCGATCGGGGCGCCTTCGACCACGAAGGTGCCGGGCGCTGCGATCACGTAGATCTCGGCGCCCGCCGCCTCGGCGATCGCCGAAAGCCCGGCCATGTCGACGAATTGCACATAGCCGCCCCGCAGCGCCGGTACCGGTGCCGCATCCTCCGGGATCGTGGATGGGCCGGGCAGCGGGCGCGCGCCCAGGCTTGGGGCCGCCCTCTGGCGGCGCAGCGTGCTGCGCGTCCGGGCCTCGACGCGGGCGATGGTCTCGTCCACGCTGCCCAGGCGCGACAAGTGCTCGATCCATCGCAGGATCGCCAGCACCACCAGTGCGACGACGAACACGGTGAACAGGAAGACCACCACCGGCGCCGCGCCCCCGTGGAAGCCCGCGCGGAACAGGATGATCGAGACCAGCGCGAAGATGAAGGCGCCGAGGAAGGTGGCCAGCACTGTCTGGGTCGTCGTATCCTCCAGAAGCAGGCGGTGCGACCGGGGCGTGACCTGGGCCGAGGCCGCGCGGTGCGCCGAGACCATGACCGACAGCGAGAAGGTCGTGACCGCCAGCATCGAGGAGGCAAGCACGTTGAGGATCGGCATGACCGCGTCCTCGCCGATGCGCTCGGCCAGAAAGGCGGGGATGATCGGGTCGAGGATCACCGCGGCGATGGCCGCGAGAATTGCCAGAAGCGCGATCAGCGTGGCCCGGACCCACAGGCGCCGGGACAGGCGGATCAACTGCCAGAGGCGTTTGGAGCGCATTGCCGGAGCCTTTCCTGCGGGCGCGTCCAGCCTAGCACGCCGCGGGCCCGGGTCCAGCCGTGACGTCAGCTGTTTCGCGCGGGGTGCAGGTCCAAGTCCGATAATGCGATGCCGCGTTCGGCGCGCCAGTCGGCGAAATGCGCGGGCTTGGAGTCCAGCGAATAGGTCCCTGTGAGGCAGAGCGGTGTCCGCCGCGTAGGCTTCGCGCAGTTGCGTCTGCGGTTCCGGGGCGAGTGCGGCCCAGTGCGTCAGGGGTACGCCATTTGGTGTATCCATCGCGCAAGTTTGCCTTGCATTGCGAGGCGATCAAGGCGATATATTCAGAAAGCAGAATATGATAGGAAGACCGAGCCATGGGCGCTGTGCTGAAGCTGATCTGCCACGACTGCGGGACCGCGAACCGGGTGCCCGCCGACAAGCTGGACGCGGGGCCCAAATGCGGCACCTGCGGCGCAAGGTTGGCCGACGGCCGCGTACGCGAGATCGACTTCGCCACGTTGCAGAAGGCCGTGAAGGGCGACGATGTGCCGCTCTTGGTGGATTTCTGGGCGGCTTGGTGCGGGCCGTGCCGGATGATGGCGCCGCAATTCGCCAAGGCCGCCCAGGCGCTGGCGCCCCGGGTGCGGCTGGCCAAGGTTGACACCCAGGCCAATCCCGATGCCACGGTGCGTTACGACATTCGCGGCATCCCGCTGTTGATCCTGTTTCACCGGGGCCGCGAGGTCGCCCGGTTGTCGGGCGCGCGGCCCGCGGCGGATATCGAGGCCTTCGTGCGCAGCCATGTAGGCGAGACCGCTTGACAACCTCCCCGCCATGGGCCACATGGGCGCGCACCGGGGCCGTAGCTCAGTTGGGAGAGCGCGTCGTTCGCAATGACGAGGTCAGGGGTTCGATTCCCCTCGGCTCCACCATATCAAACTTCAGAACAAGAAATCCGTAAGCGCCTTGGGAAGAGGGCGGCTTGGGCGCGTCGTCCGCCGGTTTCACGGCCTGATGGCAAAGACTTCGGGGATGCCCTGTCCCGCACGGTCCTCTTCGGGGCTTTGCCGTTTTCTTGTCGATGGGCCAAAGGTTTGCCAAGAGCGTCAGCGCGTGGCCGGCACGGCAGGTGCCGCGCCCAGACCTTCTGACACGAGAGCAAGGATTGAACGGAAGGCCGCCTCGTGTGACCCTTGCAGCGGATGGAAACAAGGCCCGGCAGGCCGTCGCCGCGGCGCGTCCGTGTCGCGGCGACGGCCTGCGGCACCGGCGTCAACAGGAAGGATTGAAGATGTCCCTTGAGATCGAAACCGCAGCGGTCCTGGACAGGCTTGGCGTCGAGACCGCCGCAGGGGGCGGCATGCCCGTCTTCACCCCCCTGACCGGCGAACAGGTCGCCGATCTGCCGGCCGCGACCGCCGAAGACACGGCCGCCGCGGTCGCGCGTGCCCGCACGGCCTTCACGCGGTGGCGCGACGTTCCGGCGCCGCGGCGGGGGGAACTCGTGCGGCTCTTCGGCGCGGAACTGCGCGCGGCAAAGGACGATCTCGGTCGCCTCGTCTCCATCGAGGCCGGCAAGAGTCCCTCGGAAGGCGGCGGCGAAGTGCAGGAGATGATCGACATTTGCGATTTTGCCGTGGGGCTGTCGCGGCAGCTTTACGGGCTGACCATCGCTACCGAGCGCCCGGGCCACCGGATGATGGAGACCTGGCACCCACTCGGCGTGGTGGGCATCATCACCGCCTTCAACTTCCCCGTCGCGCCCTGGGCGTGGAACGCGGCGCTCGCGCTGGTCTGCGGCGACCCGACCCTCTGGAAACCTTCGGAAAAGACGCCGCTGACGGCGCTGGCCTGCAACGCGGTACTCGACCGCGCGCTGGCCCGGTTCGGGACGGACGCGCCGGCGCACCTGTCGCAGGTGCTGGTGGGCGGGCCCGAGGTCGGGGCGGCGATGGTCGACGATCCGGGCGTGTCGCTGGTCTCGGCGACCGGGTCCACCCGGATGGGCCGCATGGTCGGGCCGAAGGTCGCCGAACGCTTCGGGCGCTGCATCCTGGAACTCGGTGGCAACAACGCGGGCATCGTCTGCCCCTCGGCCGACCTTGACATGACGCTCCGCGCCGTCGCCTTCGCCGCGATGGGCACGGCGGGGCAGCGCTGCACCACGATGCGCCGGCTGATCGCGCATCGCGACGTCTACGACCAGATCGTGCCGGCGCTGAAGAAGGCTTATGCCTCGGTCAGCATCGGCAACCCGCTGGAGACCGACGCGCTGGTTGGCCCGCTGATCGACAAGGCGGCCTATGACGGGATGCAGGCCGCGTTGAAGGAGGCCGAGGCAGCGGGCGGCACGGTCCATGGCGGCGAGCGCGTGTCGGTCGGCCCGGAGGCGGCATATTACGTCAGGCCCGCGCTGGTCGAGATGCCGGACCAGACCGGGCCGGTCGCGCAGGAGACCTTCGCGCCGATCCTCTATGCTATGAAATACGACGATCTCGACGCGGCGCTCGCGATGCACAACGCGGTGGGCGGCGGGCTTTCGTCGTCGATCTTCACCACCGATCTGCGCGAGATGGAGCTGTTCCTGTCGGCGCGCGGGTCGGATTGCGGCATCGCCAATGTCAATATCGGCACCTCGGGGGCCGAGATCGGCGGGGCGTTCGGCGGTGAGAAAGAAACCGGTGGCGGGCGCGAAAGCGGCTCGGACGCGTGGAAGGGCTACATGCGGCGCGCGACCAACACCATCAATTATTCGCGCGAGTTGCCGCTGGCGCAGGGGGTCGTGTTCGACATCTGAGGCGCCCGGCCGGGGCTCAGAACTCCTGCGACGGCAGCCCCTTCAGCGCCGACTTCAGCGCATCGCCCCAGCGTTCGGAGATCGTCTGGAAATAGACATCGTCGGCCTCGATCCGCCCGGTGCGGCCGAGCCGGAGACTGTCGGTCTCATAAAGGTGATAGTCGAAGGGCGCCCCCACCGTCAGGTTCGCCTTCAGCGTGGAGTCGAAGCTGACGAGCAACAGCTTCATCGCGTCGGCGTAGCTGAGCGCGGGGTCATAGGCGCGCACCAGGATCGGCCGGCCGTATTTCATCTCGCCGATCTGGAAGAACGGCGTGTCCGCGCCGGCCTCGATGAAATTGCCCTCGGGGTAGATCAGGAACATCCTGGGCGGCCCGCCCTTGATCTGGCCGCCGAGAATCAGCGTGGCGTTGAAGGTCGATTCCGCCCGAGGGCCGCCATCGCGATGCCGGTCGATCACCTCGCGCAGCGTCTCGGCCACCAGCCGCGCGGCCTGGAATATCGAGGGCACGCCCAACAGGCTCGGCTCCCGCTCGTCGGGCGCCTTGGGGCGTTCGTTCAGAAGGCTGATCACCGCCTGCGTGGTAGCGAGGTTGCCCGCGCTCATCAGGGTGATCACCCGGTCGCCGGGGGTCGCCCAGTGGGTCATCTTGCGGAAGGTCGAGAAATTGTCGAGCCCGGCATTGGTGCGGGTGTCCGACATGAAGGCCAGCCCGCGCTCGAGCACCATTCCCACACAATAGGTCATCCGCCGGCCCTTACTGCTGCGCCACCTCGATCTCGACCGACAGCGCCTCGCCGGACCCGCCGTGGCGCAGCCCAGTCACCGGCGCGGCCTCGGCATAGTCGAGCCCGGTCGCCACGCGGATATACCGGATATCGGGCGAGATGCCATTGGACACGTCGAAGCCGACCCAACCCAGCCCCTCGACATGGGCCTCGGCCCAGGCATGCATCGCGTCCTGCTCCTCGCGGTCGTCGAGCCGCAGATAGCCCGAGACATAACGTGCCGGCAGGCCCAGCTCGCGGGCGCAGGTGATGAAGATATGCGTATGGTCCTGGCAAACCCCGCGCCCGGCGGCCAACGCCTCTTCGGTGCCCCACCCGGCGTCCGAGGTGCCGATCTCGTAGGCGACGCGCGCGCGGATCAGCGCCGAGAGGGCGTGAAGGCCGTCCAGATCGGTCGCGCCGTCGAGATCCCGCAGCAGGGCGCGCACGCCGGGGCCGGGTTTCGTGCGCGGCGTGTAGCGGCGGAACAGCCACAGCGGTGCGGGCCCGATATGGCGGCCGACGATGCCGTGGGTTTCCCGCATCTCCACTTCGCCCTCGCAGGTGACGGTCAGTTCGGGCGCCGCGCCGCCAAAGCTGATCAGGTCCACCCGGTTGTGGTGATGGTCGTCGAAGAACAATTCCTGCGTGCCGCCGGTCACGGTTGTGGTCCAGGAAAGCACCTCCTGCTGGCGGCCCGATTTCGGGGTCTTGCGGAGTTGCTGCAGGCCGAAGGTGACGGGGGCGTCGAACCGGTAGCGCGTGGTGTGGGCGATTCTCAGGCGCATGGGCTCACTCGTAGAACCGGTAATCGGCCTCGATCTGCCGTCCGATCACGACGAGCAGGCTCAAGAGCTTCTGGATGTATTCGTGCAGGCCGTAGTCGAAGATCGCGTCGATCTCGTGGCTGAGGTAGAATCGCTCCATGTGGTCCACCATCTCGAAGCTCTTGGGCCAGCAGCCGTAAGTGGAGCAGAGATAGCGCAGGTTGTCGCGGATCTTGCGCGTGCAGAACGCCAGGCTGCGCGGCATCCGCTTGTCCAGGATCAGGAAGCGCGCGATCTCGCGCGCGCCGCCGCCGCTGCCGTATTCCATGCGGAACCCGCCCCGCGCCGAGACCGAGCGCAGGATCGTTTCCCACTGCACGTTGTCGATGGAGGAGCCCACGGCCGCGATCGAGGGCAGCAGCACGTAGTATTTGACGTCGAGGATCCGCGCGGTGTTGTCGGCGCGTTCAAGGAAGGTGCCGATGCGGGCGAAATCGTAGATGTCGTTGCGCAGCATCGTGCCCATCGTGGCCCCCCTGACCAGCGCCGTGCGCTGGCGGACCGTGTCGAGCACATGGGGCAGGTCGCGCTCGTTCAGCTTGCGGGCCAGTAGGTCCGACACCGTCATGTAGGTGGCGTTGGTCGCCTCCCAGACATCGTTCGTCAGCGCGGTGCGCACGGTGCGGGCGTTCTGCCGCGCGGCGGCCACGCAGGACAGGACGGAGGAGGGGTTGCCCTTCGCCCGAAGCATCCAGTCGATGGCCTCCTCCTTCGTCACCTTCTCGTTTGCGGCGTCGAACCCGTCGCAGACGCCCGCGGTCTGCAGCACCGGACGCCATTCCTCGTCGCCGCCCGAATTGGTCAGCGCGATCCTCTGGCCGGTCTCGGTCAGGCGCGCGACATTCTCGGCCCGCTCCAGGTAGCGGTACATCCAGAACAGCCCGTTGGCGGTCTTGCCCAGCATGCGCTAATCCTCGAGCACCCAGGTGTCCTTGGTTCCGCCGCCCTGGGAGGAGTTCACCACCAGCGACCCTTTCTTGAGTGCGACCCGCGTCAGTCCCCCGGGCGTGATCGACACGCCTGCCGGGCTGACCAGCACGAAGGGGCGCAGGTCAACGTGGCGCGGCGCCAGCCCCTTGCGGGTGAAGATCGGCACGGTGGACAGCGACAGCGTGGGCTGCGCGATGTAGTTGCCGGGCCGCGCCTTCAGCTTGCGGCGGAAGGCGGCGATGTCCTTCTTGGTCGCGGTCGGGCCGATTAGCATGCCGTAGCCGCCCGAGCCGTGCACCTCCTTGACCACCAGATCCGCGAGATTGTCGAGCACATAGGCCAGCGCGCCGGGCTCCGAGCAGCGCCAGGTCGGCACGTTCTCCAGCAGCGGTCGCTCGCCGGTATAGAATTCCACGATCTCGGGCATGTAGCTGTAGATCGCCTTGTCGTCGGCGATCCCGGTGCCCGGCGCATTGGCGATGGTGATGCGTCCCGCGCGGTAGACATCCATGATGCCGGGCACGCCGAGCGTGCTGTCGGGGCTGAAGTTCAGCGGGTCGAGGAACTCGTCGTCCACCCGGCGGTAGAGCACGTCGATGGGCTTGTAACCCTGCGTCGTGCGCATCGCCACGCGGCCGTCGACCACGCGCAGGTCATGCCCCTCGACCAGGTCCACCCCCATCTCGTCGGCGAGGAAGGCGTGTTCGAAATAGGCGGAGTTGTAGAGCCCCGGCGTCAGCACCGCGACCGTGGGCGCACCCTCGGCGGCATCCGGCGCGCAGGCGGTCAGCGAGCGGTGCAGCCGTGCCGGGTAGGTCTGCACCGAGGCCACCCGGTTCCGCGCGAAAAGCTCGGGGAACATCTGCAGCATCGTTTCGCGGTTCTCCAGCATGTAGCTGACCCCGCTCGGCGTGCGCGCATTGTCCTCGAGCACGTAGAATTCGTTGTCCGAGGTCCGCACCAGGTCGATGCCGACGATATGGGTATAGACGCCACCCGGAGGACGCACCCCGATCATCTGCGGCAGGAAGGCGTCGTTGCGGTTGATCATCTCCTCGGGGATGCGGCCGGCGCGCACGATCTCCTGCCGACCGTAGATGTCGTGCAGAAAGGCGTTGATCGCACGCACCCGCTGCTCGATCCCTTTCGAGAGCTTCTGCCATTCCCGGCCCGAGATGATCCGCGGCACGAGGTCGAAGGGGATCAGCCGCTCCTCCGCCTCGGCGCGGCCGTAGACGTTGAAGGTGATGCCGGTCAGCCGGAACAGCTCTTCCGCCTCGCGCTGCTTGGCCCGAAGCCGCGCGGGCTCTTCGCCGTCGAACCAGGTCTTGAACGCGGCATAGGGCGCACGCAGCGTCCCCTCCCGCCCCCACATCTCGTCAAAGGTTGCTGCCTCACCCATGGCGCGATGCTATGTCCGGGTCGCCGCTCGGCAGACGAGATGCTGCGTTTGCGACCCGATGCGGGTCGATCATGCCTAAATGGCGGGCATAAAGCACATCTCATGGCCGCTTTCAGGGCGATTTGCGTATGGCGTGTCGGATGGGGCAGGGGCTAGTCTCGGCGCTTCGGAGGGGTACGGGGAGGACGCGATGAACCTGGCAGCATTGGCCGCCGAGGCGGCGGCGCGGGGCGCGCCGGTCAGGGCGGGGCTGATCGGCGCGGGCAAGTTCGGCTCGATGTTCCTGGCGCAGGTCCCGACGATTCCGGGTCTGGAAGTCACCGCGATCGCCGATCTGGACCTGGGCCGCGCGCGCGCCGCCTGCCGCACCGTGGGCTGGGACGACGCGCGGATCGCCGCCACGGTCTTCGACGGCGACGGCGACGGCACCCGGCTCGCCGCCCGCGACGACGTCGACGTGGTGATCGAGGCCACCGGCCACCCGCGCGCCGGCATCGCCCACGCCCGCGCGGCGATTGCGGCGGGCAAGCATGTCGTCATGGTCAATGTCGAGGCCGACGTGCTGGCCGGCCCGGCAATCGCGCGCGAGGCGGCGGCGGCCGGCGTGGTTTATTCCATGGCCTATGGCGACCAGCCGGCGCTGGTGGCCGAGATGGTCGACTGGGCGCGCGCCGCGGGGTTTCGCGTGACCGCCGCCGGTAAGGGCACGAAATACCTGCCCGCCTATCACCGCGTCACGCCGGACGACGTGTGGTCCCATTACGGGCTGACGCCCAAGGAAGCGGCGCGGGCGGGGATGAACCCGCAGATGTTCAACTCCTTCCTCGACGGCACGAAAAGCGCCATCGAGATGGTCGCCATCGCGAACGCATGCGGGCTGGATGTGCCCGCCGCGGGGCTGTCCTTCCCGGCCTGCGGGGTGGACGACCTCGCCCACGTGCTGCGCCCGCGCGACCTCGGTGGACAGCTCGAGGGGCGGGGCATGGTCGAGACCGTGTCCTCGCTGGAACGTGACGGCCGTCCGGTGTTTCGCGACCTGCGCTGGGGCGTCTACGTGGTGTTCGAGGCGCCCACAGATTATGCCGCCGCCTGTTTCTCCCAGTACGGGCTGCCGACGGATTCCACGGGCCGCTTCGCCGCGATGTACAAGCCCTTCCACCTGATCGGGCTGGAACTGTCGATCTCGGTTCTCAGCGCCGCGCTGCGGGGTGAGCCAACCGGATGCGCGCGCGAGATGCGCGGCACGGTCGTCGCGGTGGCCAAGCGCGACCTGAAGGCCGGCGAGGTGCTGGACGGCGAGGGCGGTCATACCGTCTGGGGCAAGGCGCAGCCGGTGGTGGCGGCACCTGACGCGCTGCCCATAGGGCTGGCCCACCGCGTGACGGTGAGGCGCAACATCGCGCGCGGCGAAGTGCTGGCCATGACGGACGTCATGCTCCCCGACGATCCGGCGGTCGCGCTCTACCGCGATCTCGTCGGGGCCGTCAGTCCGGGCTGACCCGGATGTCGAGCAGGGCCAGCCGGCCTTCAGCGACAGTTGCGAGTGCCTCTGCGATGTTTCCTTGCAGATCGTCGGCGCGCTCGACCCGCCGCGCCCAGGCCCGGCTCGCCTCGGCGACCTTGACGAAGTCCGGGCTGGGCGAAAGCCCCGTCAGCGGCATCGCGTTCGTCCGCGCCGCGACCCCGTCGGGGTAAAGCTGCGAGACCGAGCCGCGCACCGCGCCCCATTCGCCGTTGTTCAGCACGACGACCAGCAGGGCGAGCCCCAGCGCCTCGGCGATCTGGTGGCAGGCGGTGGGGTTGGAAAAGATGTAGCTGCCGTCGCCCATCGTCGCGACGATGGTGCGGCCCGGGGCCGCCAGCGTCGCCCCCATCGCCGCCGGAAAGGCCCAGCCGAGCCCGCCGGAATGAGGCTCCTGGAACCAGCTCAGATGCGCGCGGCGCGGCAGGTGCCAGAGCGGCACGCCGAGTTCCGAGAAGACCGTGGAGTCCGCGTCGCCGAGCGCCCGGCCCAGGGCCTCGGCGACATGCGCCTTGGTCAGTCGGCCCTCGGTCAGCGGCGGCGGCGCGGGACGGTCCTGCAGGGTTTGCCTGCGCGCGGCGAGGGCGTCGTCGGGCGCCGGGCCCATCGCCTCGATCAGCGCCATCAACGCGGCATCGGTTTCGCCGGTGAGGGCAAGGTCGGCGGGGAATGTGCGGACGGGCGCCCGCGCGAAAAGCGGATCGGGGCCAAGCTGGATGACCTTTGCGCCCGGGTTCAGCGGGTGTTCGTCCGGCCACCAGGGCGCGAGCGCATTGACCACCAGCACCACGTCGGCCTCGGCCAGCCACGGCCCCGGATCGGCGCCCACGTGGCACGGATGGTCCGTCGCGATGGCCAGATGCGTCGCCCACCACGAGGCGACCGGCATCGCCCAGTCCCACGCCCAGGCCCCGAACGCGTCGAAGGCCGCCGCGCTGCCGCAGCCGCGTTGGGCGATGACCAGCGGGCGTTCCGCCGCCGCCAGCCAGCGCGCCGCCTCGGCCACGGCGCCCGGGTCGGGCGCCGCCCGCGCGGGGCGCATCGACGGGCGCACGTCGAGGCCCTCCGCCGCCACCGGCGCGCACAGCACCTCGCGCGGCAGCGACAGGTAGACCGGCCCCTCGGGCGTGGAATTGGCGATGGCATGCGCCCGGTCCAGAAGCGGCCCGATCTGCTCGGGGAAGCGCAGCTCGTAGTCCCACTTGCAGGCCTCGCGCACCAGCGCGGCCTGGTCGAACATCTCCTGCCCCCAGCCGATGGGCACCGTCCGCGCGCCGAACCGGCCCGCCTCGGTCACCGGCGTCCGGCCCGACATCAGGATCATCGGCACATGTTCGCAGGCCGCGTTGATCGCGCCGATCGCCCCGTTCGCCAGCCCCACATTGGTGTGCAGCATCACCGCCTGCGCGCGCCCCGTCATCAGCCAGACGCCATGCGCCATGCTGACCGCGGCATGTTCATGCGGGCAGGTGATCGCCCGCGGCAGGGTCAGCCCCCGGGCCGCGGCTTCGGTCACCCCCTCGATCACCGGCGGGAAATCGGTGCCGGAATTGGCGAAGACATAGTCCACCCCCAGCGCCTTCAGCCGGGGAAAGATCGCGCCGCCTGCGGTCAGCCCGCCCATCTACCCGCTCAACAGATGCGGCAGCCAGAGCGTCAGCGCCGGAAACGCCAGCAGGATGCCCACCCGCACCAGCTCTGCCCCGAAGAAGGGCGCCACGCCCTTGAAGGTGTCCAGCATCGGGGTGTCCTTCGCAAGCGACGAGATGACGAAGACGTTCATCCCCACCGGCGGGGTGATCAGCCCAAGTTCCACCACGATCAGCGCGAGGATGCCGAACCAGATCTTCAAATCCTCGGTGCTCATTCCGAAGCCCGCGCCCTCGGCCCCCTGGTAGAGCCCGCCATTGATCTCGACCAGCACCGGCCAGAAGAACGGGATCACCAGGAGGATCATCGACAGGCTGTCCATCAGGCAGCCCAAGAGGATCAATGCGAGCAACAGGAGCAGCATCACCGTCATCGGTTCCATGCCCGCGGCGACGATCCACTCGGCCGTGGCCTGGGGCAGTCCGGCGCGCGACATGAAGATCTTCATCAACTCGGCGCCCAGCAGGATCAGGTAGATCATGCCGGTGATCGACGCGGTCTCCAGCAGCGAGTCCCGCAACTCGCCCAGCCGCAGCCGTCCCCGCAGCGTGCCGTAGAGCCAGACCAGCGCCACGCCCACCGCCGCGCCCGGCGTGGGGTTGTAGAACCCCGCGTAGATGCCGCCCAGGACGATCGCGAAGATGCCCAGCACCGGCATCACGCCGAGGGTGGCCGCGCGGAACTCCGCCCCGTCCAGTGCCCCTGCGGCCGGCCCCGCCTTGGGCCGGATCGTCACGTAGGCGGCGATGGTCAGCAGGAACAGCACGACCGCCAGCGCGCCCGGCAGCATCGCCGCCATGAACATGGTCACGATGTTCGCCTCGACGATGATGGCGTAGATGATCAGCACCACGGAAGGCGGGATCAGGATGCCGAGAACGCCGCCCGCGGCGAGCGTCCCGGTCGCCAGCGCGCCCGAGTAGTTGTAGCGTTTCAACTCGGGCAGCGCGACCTTGCCCATCGTCGACGCGGTCGCCAGCGACGACCCGCAGACCGCCCCGAACCCCGCGCAGGCCGCGATGGCCGCCATCGCCGTGCCGCCGCGCATCCAGCCGAGCCAGGCGTTGCCCGCCCGGAACAGCGCCGCCGACAGCCCCGCCCGCGCGGCAAAGGCCCCCATCAGCACGAACATCGGCACCACGCTGAGGTCGTAGATCGAGAACTGCCCGTAGGCCAGCGTCTTGAGCTGGTTGAGCATCAGCGCCGGCCCGTTCAGCGCCGTGATCCCCAGCCCGCCGACCAGGATCATCGCATAGGCGATGGGCATGCGCAGCGCGATCAGCACGACCAGCGCGGCAAGCCCTGCCAGCCCCACCGACAGGGCCTCAGCCATCGGCGGGTCCGCGCGCGGCCCGTGCGTCCTCGGCCAGCGTCACCGCGCTTGCCAGCACGAGCAGCACCAGCGAGACCAGGATTGGCAGGAAGGCCAGCCAGACCGGGAATTGCAGGATCGTGGTGGTGTAGCCGTATTGCCGCTGATCGGCCATGCCCTCGGACATCCGCCAGACCAACAGCGCCGCGAACAGCAACGCCACCGCCGAAGCGACCAGGCGCAGCCGCGCGATCCACCGGGGGGAGGCCCCCATGGTGAAGATGTCGGCGCTGACATTGGCGCGGGTGATCTGGCACCATGGCAGGAAGGCGAAGGCCGCGACGGCCACGCCCACCTGCGTCATCTCGAAATCGCCGGGAAAGGGCTTCCAGGCAACGCCGCCGATCACCGAGGCCACGTTCATCGCGACCACGGCGAGAAGGACCAGCCCGCCCAGAAGCGCCCAGCCGGTGACGAGGCCGGCCACCAGCGCGGCGGGGCCGCTCCGCCCGGCGAACGCGGCCTCCATCATCACATGGACCCGTGGGTGGCGATCAGGTCACGCGCCTTCTGCACCAGCGCCGCCCCGTCGATGCCCTTGGCCGTGACCTCCTCGATCCAGCGCTCCACCACCGGTTCCAGCGCCTGCCGGAACGCCTCGGTCTCTTCCTCGGTCAGCGTGACATGGGTGTTGCCGGACGCCACCGCCATGTTGATGCCGAACTCCTCGGTCCCGCGCCAGACCTCGCCGACCTCGCGCAGCCAGTCGGGGCCCGAGGCGTCGCGGAAGGCCTGCTGCACATCCGCGGGCAGGCTGTCCCATTTCGCCTTGTTCATCGATACCTGGAAGGTGGTCGTGCCCAGCCGTGTCTTGTCGGCCAGTTCGATCTGGACGTCGGTCTGCTCCTGGATCTTCAGGGGCGGGATGATCTCGAACGGGATCAGCGCGCCGTCCACCACGCCCTTCTGCAGCGCCTGCGGCAGGTCGGGCACCGGCATCGCCACCGGCGTCGCCCCCAGCGCCTCGAGCACCCAGGCGCCGGTGCGGGTGGGGATGCGGATCTTCTTGCCCTCCAGATCGGCGGGGCTGCGCACCTCGGTTTCGCGCATCTGGATCGCCTGGCCCGAATGCACATGCAGGAACATCACCTCGACGCCCTGGTAGTCCTCTTTCAGGTCGCTCTCGAACATCTCGTAGAGCGCGAGGTTGGTCGCCGCTGGGTCGTTCAGGTAGACGAAGGGCAGCTCCACCACCTCGGTTCGCGGGAACAGGCCCGGCGTGTAGCCGTTCACCGTCCAGATGATGTCCACCACCCCGTCACGCACCTGGTTGATGAGTTCCGGGGGGCGGCCGCCCAGGGTCATGGCGGGGAAGATCTCGATCTTGACCTTGCCGCCCGAGTTCTCCTCGACCGCGCGGGCCCAGGGCACCAGCATCTCGGTATGCGAGGGCGCCTTGGCGCTGAGGAAATGGTGCAGCTTGAAGGTGTAGTCCTGCGCCCAGGCGGCCCCGGCCCCAAGCGCGGCGATGCCCGCGGCCAGCGCGGCGGCATAGCGTTTCAGTCCCATGGTTTCCTCCCTGTCCGAGACCGGACCTGCGACAGGCCCGGCCCTCGTGACGGGGCGTTGGGGCGTGCGCGGTGTCCGTGTTCAACGCCCTCCGGGCGTACACCGAACCCCCCCGGACGGTCAACGAGAAGGGGCGTGCGCGAACGCGAAAAGGGCGCCCACCGGGGCGCCCTTCGTCAGCGATTTCAAGGGCTTGTCAGGCCAGCGCGAGGTTTGTCGCGGACTCGCGGCCGTCGCGGCCGGCTTCGATGTCGAAGGTCACCTTCTGGCCGTCGTTCAGGCCGGTCATGCCGGCGCGCTCGACGGCGGAGATGTGCACGAACACGTCGCGCTTGCCGCCTTCGGGCTCGATGAAGCCGTAGCCTTTGGTGGAATTGAACCATTTCACGGTGCCAGTGGCCATCCGTCTGTCTCCTATGGGTTTTTCCGCTCGCATCATGCAGCGGACCGGCGCAGTCAGGGGTCGATCGAGGGACTGCAGCCGTAAGGAAGACAGTGGTCGAAAGTCGTAACGTCGCTTGTTTCATATGGCCCATCGTCCGAGTCGTTGCAAGCGAATTCGGCGGATCGGAAAACCGTCGGACTTCCATCGGACTTCCATCGGACTTTCGTCGGACCGCTGCGCACGGCCCGGACTCGCGGCGTTAACCCGCGGCTGGCACCTTGCCCCGCATGTCAGATCCCGCCGATATGTTCGACCCCCGCCACCTGGGCGACCCGCACCCGATCCGCCCGCGGGCGGAGCGCAAGCTGACCAAGGGCGACCTCAAGCAACTGGCCGCCGCGCAAGAGGCGATCATGCGGCTGCACATGTTCGTCTATGGCCGCGAGATGGAGGCGCTGCACGTCCCCGAGGCCT
Organism: Rhodovulum sp. ES.010; assembly: GCF_900142935.1. NCBI lineage: Bacteria > Pseudomonadati > Pseudomonadota > Alphaproteobacteria > Rhodobacterales > Paracoccaceae > Rhodovulum > Rhodovulum sp. ES.010. The sequence continues at coordinate 3,329,309 of NZ_FSRS01000001.1, forward strand.
GGCACCTGCTGCCCGAGATCTACCCGGCCAACCCGAAGAAGGTGAAGATCACCCTGCTGCTGGAAGAGCCGGTGGCGAAGTTCTACCGCGCCAACGGGAAGGGCTACCAGGCGCTGATTAACGACGTGCTGAAGGCCTATGCGCAGCTGCGGCTGGCCAAGGTGATCGAGGGGCTGGAGGACAAGGGGCCGAGCGGGGAGCCGGTGTGAGGATACATCGCCACGCCTTACTGAGGGCCTTCTATATGGTCCAAAATACATTCAGCATGTTTCTTGCAGCAAGATTTGTCTAACTCTTTAATCTCCCGGAGCAATTGACTAATGTCTTTCTCTATATCGGACCGCGTATAAGACTTTTGGATGCCAATTCTATGCGCGACACTTCCTCGCTTCTCTGCAAAAGAGTCTAGAAGGTCAGGCAGTTGTGCGCTAATGTCCCTAATATATACTCCAATCGGGAATAATAGCCTATTTTGATGTGCTTGCTTAATACCGTTGTTGTCGTTGATGAGCTTTTTGTGTTTCTCAAGTGTTTCGCGGGACGCAAAAAGCAAAGCCTCACGAAAAGCAGCCCCCCTATCGCTAGCCCGAAACTTTTCTGCAAGACTCGGCTTGTGATACGTTACAAGTGATAAAAGTGCAGCGTTAATGGAGTTGTTTTGTTGAAGGTCGCTGACAGCAGCTTCTGCAATTTCCCTACTTAATGACTCTAGGTATTCTTCAATCGCGGAGTGAGCAAGAAGGATAAGGGCGCGAATTTTGAGTTCGTGCAAGTCCGTTTTTACATCGTTCGCGGGAACTCTCGCAACGACCTTCTTGCACTTGAGAATGGATTTCTTTAGCTCCTTAAATGAGCGTGTTGGATGCCTCATGTCGGGATATTGGGAATCTCAAGCTTGATTTGACTTATTTCCTCGACTTTTTTATACCACGTGCTGAATCGCTTGTGGCTTGCCGTGATGCTTTTGGTTGTACTTTCCACGGATGTGACAAACTCAGAGTCGGTCTCGTACAGTTCGACAAAGGCATTCACGACAGCGTTCTTTCTCTGTTTGCTCGCTGTCGCCCATTCTCTGAAAGCACTGTTGCTCATCGAGCCAATTTGAATGTCGAAGATCGCGCGATTGAAGCGATTGTCAAACCTTTTTTCCGACCTCTGCCACCGGCGACAAACGGCTTGATGTCCCCAAACTTCCCTCGCGGCCGATACCGCGCGGAGTAGGTTTTCGAGCTTGCCTTGAACAATGTCTTCGTCATAGTTCGCATTCATGTGGGCACAATACTGGTCGAGGAAGTCTTTAAGATTGCCCTTGTACGGAATGGCCGAGTCCTGAAAGGCCAAATGCCGAACTGTCAACTCGACATCATTCATTCTTTTGTCTGGCATTTTTAGTCTAAGCAGTGAATGAAGTTCATTTAGGGTTTCAGTCCATTTGATTACCTTTTTCAGGAATGGCCCGCGGAAAAGAGCCATTCGCAGCTCCATTGGCGAAAGCTTGACCGATCCCGAGTTGAGGCGATAGAAGATTTCGTATAGGACTGACTCGTTTTTCCAGTTCTTCAATATTGCTGTACGGATTGTTGCTGATTCCAGGGCCCTTCTATAGTCCTCATTGGCGCTAAGGTCTTCCCAAGACCTGTTGTTGAGTTCAGTTAGATTATCGAGGCCTGAAAGGGTGAATGTACGCCCATCGTCGAGTCTACCATCTAAGAACTCACGTATTGTGGTGAGGCGTTGCTTTCCGTCGAGAACAATGTAAGCCCCCCTGCGTTTCTGTTCCTCTGAGAGCAATATTTGCGGAATTGGGATGCCGAGGAACAGAGATTCAATAAATCGTGACTTCGCTGTTTTGTTCCATACGCCGCGCCTCTGGAAGTCCGGATCAACGTTGATATCGCCTTTGAGATGCTGTGCAATTGTTGAGACTGTCCAATCCGATGGAATAATTACAAGATCCTCGAAGTCTTCTTGCGAGACCTTGTAATCATCAGTTCCTTCCGACTGATCCTCGTACTCAAACTGTTCGTCACGAAAATCCATTGTCTACCTCGCGAACTTCTTGTACTTCACCCGCTTCGGCTCCACCGAGTCCGGGCCGAGCCTCCGAATTTTGTCTTCCTCGTAGGCCTCGAAATTGCCCTCGAACCATTCCACATGGGCCTCGCCCTCGAAGGCCAGGATATGGGTGCAGAGGCGGTCGAGGAAGAAGCGATCGTGGGAGATGATGACGGCGCAGCCCGCGAAATCCTCGAGCGCCGCTTCCAGCGCCTGCAGGGTCTCCACGTCGAGGTCGTTGGTGGGCTCGTCCAGCAGCAGCACGTTGCCGCCGGATTTCAAGAGCTTCGCCATGTGGACGCGGTTGCGCTCGCCCCCCGACAGCAGCCCCACCTTCTTCTGCTGGTCGCCGCCCTTGAAGTTGAAGGCCGAGCAATAGGCGCGGGAGTTCACCTCGGCGTCGCCCAGCACCACGATGTCGAGCGCGTCGGTGATTTCCTCCCACACGGTCTTGTTCGGGTCGAGCGCGTCGCGCGACTGGTCGACGTAAGACAGCTTGACCGTGTCGCCATAGGTGATGCTGCCCTCGTCGGGCTGTTCCTGCCCGGTGAGCATGCGGAAGAGGGTGGACTTGCCCGCGCCGTTGGGGCCGATCACGCCGACGATGCCGCCTGGGGGGAGCGCGAAGGAGAGGTCCTCGATCAGCAACCGGTCGCCATAGCCCTTCTTCAGCCCCTCGACCTCGATCACGCGGCCGCCGAGGCGGGGGCCGTTGGGGATGATGATCTGCGCGCGGGAGAGTTTCTCGCGCTCGGACTGGTTGGCGAGGTCCTCATAGGCCTGGATCCGGGCCTTGGATTTCGCCTGGCGGGCCTTCTGGCCCGCGCGGATCCATTCCAGCTCGCGTTCCAGCGTCTTCTGCTTGGCCTTGTCCTCGCGGGCCTCCTGGGCGAGGCGCTTGGATTTCTGCTCCAGCCAGTCGGAATAGTTGCCCTCGTAGGGGATGCCCCGGCCGCGGTCGAGTTCGAGGATCCAGCCGGTGATGTCGTCGAGGAAATAGCGGTCGTGGGTGACGATCAGGATGGTGCCCTTGTAGTCGATCAGGTGCTGCTGCAGCCAGGCGACGGTTTCCGCGTCGAGGTGGTTGGTGGGCTCGTCGAGGAGCAGCATGTCGGGCGCTTCGAGCAGCAGCTTGCAGAGCGCGACGCGGCGGCGTTCGCCCCCCGAGAGGGTTTCCACGTCGGCGTCGTCGGGGGGGCAGCGCAGCGCCTCCATCGCGATGTCGATCTGCGCGTCGAGATCCCAGAGGTTTTCCGCGTCGATCTGGTCCTGCAGCGCGGTCATCTCCTCCATCAGTTCGTCGGAGTAGTTCTCGGCGACCTGCATCGCGATCTCGTTGAACCGGTCGAGCTTGGCCTTCTTGGCGGCCACGCCCTCCATCACGTTGCCGCGGACGTTCAGCGCGGGGTCGAGCTCGGGCTCCTGCGGCAGATAGCCGACGCGCGCGCCCTTGGCGGCCCAGGCCTCGCCGGAGAAGTCCTTGTCCCAGCCGGCCATGATGCGCAGCAGCGTGGACTTGCCCGCGCCGTTGACGCCGACGACCCCGATCTTGACCCCGGGCAGGAAGTTCAACCGTATGTTTTCAAAGCACTTCTTGCCGCCCGGATAGGTTTTCGAGACGCCGTCCATGTGGTAGACGAATTGGTAGGAAGCCATGCGGAACCGCCCTTGTGCGTGGGGTGTGAGGGTTGGGGCGTGACATAGCGAGTCCGGGGGGCGAGGGCAATGAGGGGGGAGGCGAGCGACTGGGGTATCGGGCCCTTTCGGCCCTAACCGGACTAATTTCGTCAGATAAGCAGCAAAATGACTAGATGTCGCGGTAGTGCAGATTAATGGTGACAGATTCCGCTATATATGTGAAGATTCGATGCGTGGGAAACGCCGGGATGCCCCCATGTTAGAGCGCATCAAGCGGCTCTGGCGGCTTTAGGTACGGTTGTCCAAATGGATGACAGCCTAGCAGACTTGAGGCAACTTGGGGCCGGGGCCCACGCGTCCTAAAACCGATAGCCATAATGTACGAAAACCAGCTTCTGTTCGTCGGTCAACTTGGCCTTCCACGGCGGGGACGGCTGCAATACTAGCCCATAGTCAGCTATGACACCGGCCTCGCGGCCCATTCTGGGCTCAAGCGCTAAGGCCGGCTCAACCGCCCATTTCGGCCCCAAGGCATCTGCAGCTTGGTAAAAGGAACTTGCCACGGCATCCGACAGTTGCAGGCCAGCGATACTGTAGTGCGGCACATACTCGACCAAACTAAATCTGAGCACCTGGTGTGCAATCTCGCGCTTGTTTAGGAATGTGGACCCACCCGCTGCCTGCGCTTTGATTACTTCCCAGTATGCCTTGGTCTGCCCGTAAGAGTGTCCACCGCGTGCACTGAATATCACCTTCACATAACGCGGCTCTCCGAAGCGCTTCACGCTATCCCTCAAGCAGAAGTCGGTAACGCGCTCCATCAAGAGCCTCACGCAATAGTTGTAGTACCACTGTTTCCCGTGACCTGCCACTGATCTTTCATCCAGCCGCGACCGGAGCCCGGTTGGTGTTTACGCCAAATGGCGCGGGTTGAGCAATCGCCCGACGCGCGGAGCTCTCATCTCGCGCAGCGGGTCGGGCGATTGCGGTGGTCAGGGTCTGCGCGTAGTCAGCCGGGGTCTGATAGCCCAAGGCCGAATGGGGGCGCTCGGTGTTGTAGTCGGCGACCCAGGCGGCGATCAGGTCGCGGGCATGGGCGAGGTTACGAAACAGCGTCTCGTTCAAGAACTCGTCCCGCATCCGGCCGTTGAAGCTCTCGACAAAGCCATTCTGCATCGGCTTGCCCGGCGCGATGTAGTGCCATTCGATCCGGTTCTCGGCGCACCACTTCAGGATCGCGTTCGAGGTCAGTTCCGTCCCGTTGTCCGACACGATCATTCCCGGCTTGCCGCGACGTTCGATCAGCGCCGTCAGCTCCCGCGCGACGCGCCGGCCGGAGATCGACGTGTCCGGGATCGCGGCGAGGCATTCGCGCGTGACGTCATCGACGATGTTCAGCACCCGGAACCGCCGCCCGCACGCGAACTGGTCATGGACGAAATCCAGTGACCAACGGGCATTTGCGCGCGCCTCGACCAGGATCGGGGCGCGGGTGCCGATGGCCTTGCGCCGCGCGCGCCGCTTGCGGACGGTCAGCCCTTCCTCGCGGTAAAGCCGGTAGATACGGTTGATCCCCGAGGGCTCGCCCTCCCGCCGGAGCAGGACGAAGAGCCGCCGGTAGCCGAACCGCCGACGCTCGTTGGCAAGCTCCCGCAATCGGCCGCGCAGTTCCGTGTCGGGTGCGCGTTGCGACCGGTAGCGGATCGTCTTCCGATCCGCGCCGGCAATCTGGCACGCCCGTCGTTCCGACAGCCCGAACCGGGCCTTCAGATGCGCGACCGCCTCGCGCTTCACGACGGGCGTCACCACTTTTTTGAAACCAGCTCGCGCATCGCGGCCAGATCCAGCATCTGCTCCGCCAGCAGCTTCTTCAACTTGGCGTTCTCGTCCTCGAGCGCCTTCAGCCGTTTGGCCTCTGACACCGTCATGCCGCCGTATTTGGCTTTCCAGTTGTAGAACGTCCCCTCCGACATGCCGTGCTTGCGGCACAGATCGGCACACTTCGCCCCGGCCTCATGCTCGGCCAGGATGCCGATAATCTGCTCTTCGCTGTATCTCGTTCGCTTCATTGTCCGTCCCCTCCTTGGGTCGGACTCTAATCGCAGGTGGAGGAAAAATCCCGTGGCAGGTCACCAGCCCCCGACAGGCTACTCCACCCCCATGCGGGCTGGGTTTCCGAAAGCGAGCGTGGGCCAGACGGTCGGCCTGTTGGGCGGGTCGTTCGACCCCGCCCATGAGGGGCATGCGCATATCACGCGGGCGGCGCGCGACCGCTTCGGGCTGGACCGGGCGTGAGGCGGGCCTGTATGGTCGCCACAGGTGATTTCACGCAGGCGAGGGTATTTCGAATATGTTGGGATTGGGTCTGAAGGGGCGCGTCCGCCGGGCGATGCGGCGGTCGGAGCAGCGCCTGCAGCATCTGGCGCGGCCGCGGCTGGTCTTGCGGCGGGGGCGCGAAAGGGTGGATGTCGTGTTCTCGGAACCCCAGCTCATGCCGATGGGCGACCGGATCGTGCTGTACGGGCTGATCCGCGGCCTGCAGCCGAAATCCTACCTGGAGATCGGCATCCGGTTCGGCGGGGCGGCGCGCATCGTGGCCAGCGCGATGGAGGCCAACGGCTTCGGCAAGGCGGTCGGGCTGGACCCGGACCTGAGCGAGTTCCGCCCCGGCCCGAAGGAGCTTTACGGCCGCTACTCGACGGTCCGCGGCTACTCCCCCGAGGATATCGGCAAGGCGGTCGCCCTGCTGGACGAGCCGGTCGATTTCGCCTTCATCGACGCGGTGCACACCTACAGCGCCGCGAAGCAGGACCTGGCCGGCGTGCTGCCCTACCTGGCGGACTCCGCCCATATCCTGTTCCATGACGCGTTCCACCAGGGGGTCAACCAGGTGGTCGAGGAATTCCTGGCCGAGAACGAGGGGTTCCACGATCACGGGATCGTCTCGCGCAACCCCAATGTCGGCCTGCCGGTGAGCTATGACGGGATGCGCCTGATCCGCAAGGGGCCGGTCGATTTCCGGGCCGCGCTGTCGGAGGCCCATGCCCGGGCGGGCCAGCCGGAGCCGACATTCGACCCCGCCACCTGGGATTACGACTCCTACGCCAACCGGGTCGGAAACCCGCTCGGCCGGCCGGGGCAGCAGGGTGCCGGCGCCGGGCCCGGCAGCTAGCGCGCCGGCCGTCGGCGGGCCTCTCGGGGGCGGCGGCCCGGCCCGGCCCGCCGGGCGATTGCCGCTTCGGGACTTCCCCCCCGCCCCGCGACAGGCTATGCGCGTGCCATGCGGGCGGGGTTTCCGAAAGCGAGCGTGGGCCAGAGGATCGGCCTGTTGGGCGGGTCCTTCGACCCCGCGCATGAGGGGCATGCGCATATCACGCGGGCGGCGCTGAAGCGGTTCGGGCTGGATGGCGTGTGGTGGCTGGTCTCGCCCGGCAACCCCCTGAAACCCGACGGCCCCGCGCCGATGGAGCGGCGGATCGCCGCCGCCGAGCGGGTGATTCACCATCCGCGCGTCGCCGTCACCGATATCGAGGCGCGGATCGGCACGCGTTACACGGCGCAGACGCTGGGCAAGCTGATGGCGCTTTACCCGGGCGTGCATTTCGTCTGGCTGATGGGGGCGGACAACCTGACGACGTTCCACCGCTGGGACAACTGGGAATGGATCCTCGACCATGTTCCCGTGGGCGTGCTGGCCCGGCCCGGCCAGGGCGTCGCGGCGCGGCAGTCGAAGGCGGCCATCGCCTATCGCGACCACCGGCTGCCGCAGGCCCGCGCCCGCGCGCTGGCCACCCATGCGCCCCCCGCCTGGTGCTACCTGAGCGTGCCGATGGTCGATATCTCGTCGTCCGAGATCCGCGCGCGGGGGGAGTGGCGCTAGGCGGGCGTTCCACACTTGCCCGCACGGGGGCATTTTGGTTCACTCCCGGTCATGGGAAAGCCCGCCTCGATCCTGACCCGGCGTTTCGTCCTGGGCGGCCTTCTGGCCGGCGCCGGGGCGCCGGGCCTTGCCGAGCCGCTGACGCGCAGCCTGCGCCCCGTGGCGCGCCCCGAGGCGGGGCGGCGTGTGGCCGAGGCCGAGATGCTGGTCGCCCGCGCCGGGCTGAGCGGCAAGATCGGCTACGCGGTGGCCGATGCGGCGACCGGCGAGGTGCTGGAGGTGAGGAACCCGCTCTTGGGCCTGCCGCCGGCCTCGGTCACCAAGGCGGTGACGGCCCTTTACGCGCTGGAGACGCTGGGGCCGGAGCATCGCTTCGTCACCCGGCTGCTGGCGACGGGGCCGGTGCGGGACGGGCGGCTGGACGGCGACCTGGTGCTGACGGGCAGCGGCGACCCGGTGCTGGACACCGACATGCTGGGCGCGCTGGTGGACCGGCTCGCCGAGGCCGGCGTGCGCGAGGTGACGGGGCGGTTCCTGTATCACGCCGGCGCGTTGCCGCGGCTGGCGGCGATCGATCCGCGCCAGCCCCCCCATGTCGGCTACAACCCGGCGATCTCGGGGCTGAACCTGAATTTCAACCGCGTGCATTTCGAGTGGAAGCGCGCGGGCGGCGGCTATGACGTGACGATGGATGCGCGCGCCCGGCTTTACGCGCCCACGGTCAGCGTGGCGCGAATGCAGGTCGTCGACCGCAAGGGGCCGGTCTACACCTATTCCTCGAAGGGCGGCGTGGACGAGTGGACGGTGGCCCAGGGGGCGCTGGGCAAGGGGGGCGCGCGCTGGCTGCCGGTCAGGCGGCCCGCGCTCTACTGTGCCGAGGTGTTCGAGACGCTGGCGTCCGCGGCCGGGATCGCGCTGCCGGGGGCGGAGGAGGTGGCGGCGATCCCCGGCGGCACCGCGCTGGCCGAGCATCGAAGCGCGCCCCTGCGCGACATCCTGCGCGGCATGCTGAAATACTCCACCAACATGACGGCCGAGGCGGTGGGGCTGGCCTCGACCATCGCGCGCGGCGGGCAGCCGGCGACGCTGGCGGAGTCGGCCGAGGCGATGTCGGGCTGGGTGGCCGGGCGGATGGGCGCGCGCAAGGCGCGTTTCGTCGACCATTCGGGGCTGGGCGACGCCTCGGAACTGTCGGCGATCGAGATGGTGCGGATGCTGGTCGCGGTGGCGCCCGAGGGCACCTTGCGCGGGTTGATGAAGCAGGTGCACCTGCGCGACGGGCGCGGGCGGCCGCTTTACGACCACCCGGTGGAGATCCGGGCCAAGACCGGAACGCTGAACTTCGTCTCGGCGCTGGCGGGCTATGTCACGCCGCCCGCGGGCCGCGAGCTGGCCTTCGCGATCTTCACCGCGGACATGGAGCGCCGGGCAAGTCTGAGCCCGCAGGAACTGGAACGCCCCGCGGGCGGGCGCAGCTGGATCACCCGGTCGCGGCGGCTGCAGATGGGTTTGCTGGAGCGCTGGATCGGGCTTTATGCGTGAGGGGTGGCGGAATGTCGGCTGAGCGGACGAAGCGGGCATTGACGTGCGCCAATTGAATGGCCGCTCTTTCATGTGCTACGAAACAGTCCGTCCTCAAAACCGACGTCGGAACCAAGGTAGCTTTTTGTCGCGGAATTCGTTTGGAAACTGGTCCCGTTTCCCTTCCAAAACCGACCAGATATGATCTGGGACAGAGAACGGAAATTCAAAGAGCCCGTAAGAATGACCATTCTGCGCGTCGGTCTGAATGAAGCCGCGCTTGTAAAGCGAAGACGCATGGCCACCGTCCATTTCCGCTGTAAAGCTCTTCTGACTATGCGTAAGCAGATAGCCGAAAATTGCCCGTTCGTTTTCTGTCATATAGGGAATGTGCTCCACAAATTTGCGTTGGTGTTCCTCTATTCTTCGCTTTCGCTCTATTGCTTCACGACGGTTGCTCATCGCAGCTGCCGCCCATTTTGTGACCTGTTCAACTAACGAAGCAAGTCCAAGTCCGGCTGTAGTCAGAATTGCTAAAGGCAGGCCGTAGACAACAATGGGAGATTCCGAAGGAGGGAGGATTTCAGCCCTTAGTAAGAGCCAAAACACGCTCAACGCAAGACTGAGTCCAAGTAGTTGCCAAGCACTTGCCTTAAGGATCGCCAACCAACCTGAGTCCAAATCATTTCCTCCTGACGCTTGAGTGCTTTGACAGTGGCTCTGCCTTGTTGTCTACCATGAACAACAAAGTAGGCGAATTCGATTTCCATCGTTCGCATTGCTGCCGTTGGCTCAGTGCGCAGCATCCGACACTTCGGGCTCAATCCGCCTTTCCGGGCCGACGCGAGCCGCCCGCTAAACCCCCTCCGGCCGCACGACCAGCGCCCCCGCCACCCAGTCGGCCTGGTTGTGGAAGGCGCGGATGGTTTCCATTTCGTCGGGGGTGCAGCCGAGCAAGAGCTTCAATTCGCCGTCGCGCTTGGTCAGGTCGAGCGACGCGATCACCCCGGTCACGCGCGCCCGGTCGCCCGAGCCGCACCAGACGTCCACGCCGTCGCCGTCGATCGCCCGCGTGCCGTCGAGATAGCCGTAATCCAGCGGATAGGCGATCTGCGGAAAGCGGGGATGGGCGGAGCCCTTGGGCCGGTCGATCACCAGCCGCGCCCCGGCGACGAAGCCGTCCGCGAAGGGCCAGAACCGCGCGTCGGGGCCGGTCACAGGGTCATGTGGCGGGCCCGCGCCGCGCGCTCGATGGCCGCGCCGGCCAGCCGGTCGATGTTCAGCTCGTAGCGGATTTCCTCGAGCAGGCGCAGCTCCGGCTCCTTCAGCAGCCCGTCGGCCGCGGCCACGTCGCAGGCCAGCACGTAGGCGGTTTCGAACAGCTTTTCCGGCAGCGCCTCGCGCACCAGCCCGAACAGCGCGTCCAGCCCCTCGTATTCCTCGAACAGGTCGAGCACGGTGCGCGCGACGACGGAAATGCGGTCCGCGTCGTAGTCGGCGAAGACCGGCAGGTGGTTCACCATGCGCTCGATCGTCACGAGTTCCGAGGTGCGGATATTCTCGTCCGAGGCGGAGACCGCGACCATGATCGCGACGAGCGCGTCCTGGGCGGTCAGGGGCATGTCCGGGCGCATGGGGCACTCCTTGGGGTGATGTCGCGGCGCACAATATTGACGCGGGCAGGTGCGGGCAATAGGACACGGCCCACGCTTGCCGGGCATGGGGTCCGGCACGCCGAAGAGAGTGCAGACGATGCCCGATCTCCGCGACGCCGCGATGACTTCCAAGGCCTGGCCCTTCGAGGAGGCGCGCAAGCTCGTCAAACGCTATGAAAAGGCGCCGCCCGAGAAGGGATACGTGCTGTTCGAGACCGGCTACGGCCCCAGCGGGCTGCCCCATATCGGCACCTTCGGCGAGGTGTTGCGCACCACGATGATCCGCCGCGCCTTCGAGGCGATCAGCGACATTCCCACCCGGCTGATCTGCTTTTCCGACGACATGGACGGGATGCGCAAGGTGCCGGGCAACGTGCCGAACCAGGAGGTCCTGGCCGAGCATCTGCAGAAGCCGCTGACCGCGGTGCCCGACCCGTTCGGCACCCATGAGAGTTTCGGCGCGCATAACAACGCGATGCTGCGGCGGTTCCTCGACACCTTCGGGTTCGAGTACGAGTTCTACTCGGCGACCGAGTTCTACCGCTCGGGGCAGTTCGACGAGGTGCTGTGCCGCGCCACCGAACGCTATGACGAGTTGATGGCGGTCATGCTGAAGAGCCTGCGCGAGGAACGCCAGCAGACCTATTCGGTGTTCCTGCCGCTGCACCCCGAGACCGGCCGCGTGCTCTATGTGCCGGTCAAGGAGGTGAACCCGCGCGACCACACCATCACCTTCGACGACGAGGACGGGCGCGAGTGGACGGTGCCGGTCGCGGGCGGCAACGTGAAGCTGCAGTGGAAGCCCGATTTCGGCGCCCGCTGGGCCGCGCTGGGCGTCGATTTCGAGATGTACGGCAAGGACCATTCCACCAACACGCCGATCTACGACCGGATCTGCGAGATCCTGGGCGGGAAGAAGCCCGAGCATTTCACCTACGAACTCTTCCTCGACGAGAACGGCGAGAAGATCTCCAAGTCCAAGGGCAACGGGCTGAGCATCGACGAGTGGCTGACCTATGCCGCGACCGAGAGCCTGTCCTACTTCATGTACCAGAAGCCCAAGACCGCCAAGCGGCTGTGGTGGGACGTGATCCCCAAGGCGGTGGACGAGTATCACCAGCAGCTGAGGGCGTTCCCCGGCCAGGACATCAAGGCGCAACTGGCGAACCCGGTCTGGCACATCCACCGGGGCGACCCGCCCGAGAGCCGCATGGTGGTGCCGTTTGCGATGCTTCTGAACCTCGCCTCGGTGGCGGGCGCCGAGGACAAGGACGGGCTCTGGGGCTTCATCAGGCGCTACGCGCCCGAGGCGTCGCCCGAAACGCACCCGGATCTCGACCAGGCGGCCGAGTTCGCGGTGCGCTATTTCCGCGATTTCGTGGCGCCGACGCGGGAATTCCGGGCGCCGGACGCCAAGGAACGCGCGGCGATGGAGGATCTGGTCGCGCGGCTGAAGGCCTGGGAGGGCGGCCAGGACGCCGAGGAGTTGCAGACGCTGGTCTTCGCCGTGGGCAAGGACCACGGGTTCGAGCCGCTCCGCGACTGGTTCAAGGCGCTTTACGAGGTGATCCTCGGCGCGAGCCAGGGGCCGCGCTTCGGCGGGTTCGTCGCGCTATACGGCGTGGACGAGACCGTGAAGCTGATCGAGGACGCGCTGGCGCGCGGGTGACGGGCGGGGGCGCCGCCCCCCGTCCTGCGGACTCCCCCCGGGATATTTCCGGCCAGAAGAAGGCCGGGGCGGCCGGGTGGGGGCGGCGTGGCATCTTGGCGCTGGACAGAGGGGGCCATCGCGGCTATGCCGCCGCCCATGACGCCCGGTTTCGATCAGCCCATCCGCCGACGCCGCCGCCGGTCCTGAGGACCGGCCGCCCGCGCGTGCGCCGACGCGTCCCCCTTTCCATTCGTTGACTTGACCCGCAGCCTGGGGCACCTCTCGGGCTTCCGACCGAAGGATTTTCACGATGATCCCCTCCGTCCTGCCGACCTACAACCGGGCGACCCTCAGCTTCGAGCGGGGCGAAGGCACCTGGCTGATCGCCACCGACGGCACGCGATACCTGGATTTCGGGGCGGGGATCGCGGTGAACGCGCTGGGCCATGCGCATCCGGCGCTGGTGGACGCGCTGACGCGCCAGGCCGGACGGCTGTGGCACCTGTCGAACCTCTACGAGATCCCCGAGCAGGTGGCGTTGGCCGATGCGCTGGTGGACAAGACCTTCGCCGACACGGTGTTCTTCACCAATTCCGGGACCGAGGCCTGCGAACTGGCGGTCAAGATGGCGCGGAAATACTGGCACGACAAGGGCGCGCCCGAGCGCGTCAAGATCGTCACCTTCGAGGGCAGTTTCCACGGCCGGTCCTCCGCGGCGATCGCCGCGGCGGGGTCGGAGAAGATGACCAGGGGGTTCGGCCCGCTGTTGCCGGGCTTCGTGCAGTTGCCGTTTCCGACCCATGGCGCGGCGCTGGAGGCGGCCATCGACGAGAGCGTGGCCGCGGTGCTGGTCGAGCCGGTGCAGGGCGAGGGCGGCATCCGGCCGCTGCCGGATGTCTGCCTGAAGGGGGTGCGCGCGCTTTGCGACGCGACCGGGGCGCTCCTGATCTATGACGAGGTGCAGTGCGGCATGGGGCGCACGGGGCGGCTTTTCGCCCATGAATGGGCCGGCGCCGCGCCCGACATCATGATGATCGCCAAGGGAATCGGCGGGGGCTTTCCTCTGGGCGCGGTGCTGGCCACCGAGGCGGCGGGCGCCTCTATGACCGCGGGCACCCATGGGTCCACCTATGGCGGCAACCCGCTGGCCTGTGCGGTCGGCAAGGCGGTGCTGGATATCGTGTCGGACCCGGCCTTCCTCGACGACGTCGCGCGCCGGGCGGGGCTGTTGCGCCAGCGGCTGGAGGGGCTGGTGGCGAGCCACCCCGACATGTTCGAGGAGGTGCGCGGGGCGGGGCTGATGCTGGGGCTGAAATGCCGGGTGCCGAACGCGGATCTGGTGGCGGCGGGCCATGCCGAGCACCTGCTGACGGTGCCGGCGGCCGACAACGTGGTGCGGCTGTTGCCGCCGCTCAACGTGAGCGAGGACGAGATCGCCGCGGCCTGCGCGCGGCTGGAGGCGGCCGCGGCGCGGCTGGCGGGCAAGGAGGTTCAGGCATGACCCATTTTCTCGACATCCACCGGACCGAGGCGGCGGCGCTCCGGGCGATCATCGACCAGGCCCGCGCGATGAAGGCGGCGCGGAACGGCCGGCCCAAGGGGGCGCCCGACGACGTGCGGCCCCTGGAGGGGCGGATGGTGGCGCTGATCTTCGAGAAGCCCTCCACGCGGACGCGGATCAGCTTTGACGTGGGCGTGCGGCAGATGGGCGGCGAGACGATGGTTCTGTCGGGCGCGGACATGCAGCTTGGCCATGGCGAGACCATCGCGGATACCGCCCGGGTGCTGTCGCGCTATGTCGATCTGATCATGATCCGCACCTTCGAGGAGGCGACGCTGCTGGAAATGGCGGAATATGCGGACGTGCCGGTGATCAACGGGCTGACCAACCGCACCCATCCCTGCCAGATCATGGCCGACGTGATGACCTATGAGGAGCACCGGGGACCGATCGCGGGGCGCAAGGTGGTCTGGTCGGGCGACGGCAACAATGTGTGCGCCTCCTTGATCCATGCGGCGGGGCAGTTCGGCTTCGACTTCACCTTCACCGGGCCGCCGACGCTGGACCCGGAGCCCGCCTTCGTCGCGGAGGCGCGGGACAAGGGCGTGCGGGTCGAGATCGAGCGCGATCCGATGCGCGCGGTGGAGGGGGCCGATCTGGTGGTGACCGACACATGGGTCAGCATGCACGACCCGCAATCGGCGCGCGAGCGGCGGCACAACCAGCTGCGCCCCTACCAGGTGAACGACCGCCTGATGGCGGCGGCGAAGCCCGACGCGCTCTTCATGCACTGTCTGCCGGCGCATCGCGACGACGAGGCGACGGGCGCGGTGATGGACGGGCCGCATTCGGTGATCTTCGACGAGGCGGAGAACCGGCTGCACGCGCAGAAGGCGATCATGCGGTATTGCCTCGGGGTCTGAGGCGGGCGCTCCCGCCCCCGGCCGGCGCGGGGCTGACGCCGCGCTTGTCCGGGGTTGGGCGTGGCCGCGCGCTGATGCGCGCGGCGCCTCCGGCGGGGATATTTCCGGCCAGAAGAAGACGATGGCGGCGTGCGCACTCGCCCCGCCCGAGGGGCCGGCCGCAGGGCCGGACCCGAGATGAAAGGTGTGCGCCGCAGGCGCGCCGCTGGATCACGCCTGCGTCTAGAGCGCGTCGCATTTAATCGGCCTCATAGCCGGCCGCCTTGAAGTAGTTGTAGCATTCTTGGTCTGAGACGAGGTCGCAGACATGGCCGACGGCCGCCCAAAGTTGATCGTAGGTTCGCGCGGCTGCCTTCCTTATGAGCGACTTCAGCTTTGAGAACGCCATTTCGATGGGGTTCAGGTCCGGGCTGTAAGGCGGCAAGAACAGGAACCAGGTGCCAATCGCACGCAGGGACGCCGCTGCGGCCGGGGCCTTATGGCTCGACAGGTTGTCGAGAATGACAACGTCGCCTTTGCGCAGCGTCGGCCCCAGCTGGGTTTCGATGTAGAGGGCGAACATCTCGGCGTTCATCGCCCCGTCGATGATCCATGGTGCGTCGAGCCGGTCGTGGCGCAGGGCCGCGACGAAGGTCTGGGTGCGCCAATGTCCGAACGGCGCGTGATCGACGAGGCGCTGCCCGAACGGGGCCCAGCCGGTCGTCTTGGCCATGTTGGTTTTGACCGAGGTCTCGTCCACAAAGGCCAGCCGGTCCAGATGGTTGGCCATGAAGGGCTGGCGTTTCGCGATCCAGATGCGCCGCAGATCGGCGACATCCTTGCGCTTCTGCTCAAGCGCCTGCAGGTCTTTTTTCGTGCGTCAGACCAAGCCCGCGCAGCACCCGCCAGATCGTGCCGCGATGGACCTCGATGCCATGGGTTTCGGCCAGCTCAACGGCCAATTCATCGAGCGTGATCTCGCCCTTGGCGGCGACGCGGGCTTCGATCCAGCCGGTCACGCCCGCAAGCTTGCCGTGCCCGCCGCCATTGCCTTGGGGCCGGGGCTTGAGTGATCCGGTCTCGCGACGCAGTTTGATCAGCTCGTTCACGAACTTCGGCGATACCCGGAAGTGCCGTGCCGCTTCGCGATGCCCATGACCTTCGTCCACGAACGCGACGACACGCTCGCGTAGCTCTATCGGATGTGGTTTGCCCATCTATGACCCCCATATCTACCTCAAAGAGACGGAATCACATCACGGCCAATCTGGGAATCCTGAATCCGAAAGCCGGCGACACGCTCTAGCAGGCCGCTGAAATTCTCTTGCGGCCGGACGGATTTCCCTGACCCTCACCCGTGAGGCCGGCGTCGTCTGTTCTGTGTGCTTGGTCTCGGCCCTGCCTTTGGCGTCAGGCGGCCAGCAGCTTCGGCAGTCTGGCGAGGTTGCAGGCGGCCATGGTGAAGGTGAAGCGGGCGGCGACGCGGTCGAGGCCGCGGTATACGGTCTGGGCCATGCCGCCGACGGTCTTGGCCCAGCCGAAGGGCTCTTCGATCTTCTTGCGGCGCGTCTGGGACAGGGCGTAGCCGGGGTGGCGGGTGGTTCTGCCGTCGATGGCGGAGTGTCGGGCCTTCTGGGCGACATGCGGCGTGACGTGGGCCTGTCGCAGATCGGCGACGAAATCTGCGCTGTCGTAGCCCTTGTCGGCGCCCAGCGTGAGGCGGCGGGTCGAGCCGGGGGAATGGCGGTGGATCATGTCGAGCGCGGCGCGGCGTTCGGCATGGCCATCGGCGCGGGTCAGGTCGGCCTGGACGACGAAGCCATTGCGGTTTTCCATCAGCGCATGCCCCATGTAACAGAGCAGCGCGCCCGTCCCCTGCGACTTGCGGAACAGCCGCGCGTCGGGGTCGGTGATCGAGGCATGGGTGGCGTTGGAGCGCTTCTCGCCGCGGAAGTCGACTTCGGCGTTGCGGTGGCGGCGGCTGGGGCTGGGCATCGGGACGGTCTCGGCTTCGGGCTGGGCAGGGGCGGTGTCGGGGCTGGTATCCTGATCGGTGTCCCCCGGCGGGTCACCCGGCCCGTCCGCGCCGGGCGGGCTGCCCTCGGTCTTCGGCTGGAAGCTCTTCATGGAAGCCCAGGCCTTGATCAGCGTGCCGTCCACCGAGAAGTGCTCGTCTGACAGCAGCGGTGCGACCTCCCGGTGAGCCAGGATCGCGCCCATCACCTTGCGCGCCATGTCGGTGGTCAGCAGCCGGTCACGGTTCTTCGTGAAGACGGTGGGGACCCAGACCGCGTCGTCGATCCCCAGGCCCACGAACCAGCGGAACATGAGGTTGTAATCCATCTGCTCCATCAACTGCCGCTCCGAGCGTACCGAGAACAGGATCTGTAGAAGGCTCGCCCGGATCAGCCGCTCCGGCGGGATCGAGGGCCGGCCCTCCGGGGCGTAGAGCGTCTCGAACTCGGCATCGAGGCTGGCCAAAGCCTCGTTCACGACCCGCCGGATCTGCCGCAACGGATGCCGCGCCGGGATCCGCGCCTCGATGTCAACATAGCTGAACAGCGACCCGCTCGTCTCGTCCGCGCCCCGCATCCCAACCCCTCCGGCAACCGCCCAAGGGGTGAATCACGTCCCTCAACCGACGTCCAGAGCGAGGTTTTTCAGCAGCCTGTTAGAGGCGGCGCTTGGCGCGGAGGGTCGGTGCGGCGGCGTTCGGATCCTCCGGCCAGGGGTGCTTGGGGTAGCGGCCGCGCATGTCCTTGCGGACCTCGGTATAGCTGGTGGCCCAGAAGCCCGGCAGGTCCTGCGTCACCTGCACCGGGCGGCCCGCGGGCGAGAGCAGGGTGATGCGGAGCGGCAGGCGGTTCGGGCCCACCGTGGGATGCGCGGTCACGCCGAAGAGTTCCTGCAGGCGCAGCGCGATTTCGGGGGCGTCGCCCGCATAGTCGATCGGCACCTGCCGGCCGAGCGGGGTTTCGAACGCGGGCGGGGCGAGGCGGTCGAGGGTCTGTTTCTGGTCCCGGGAGAGCATCGCGCGGAGCGCCAGCAGCGGGTCGACGCGTTTCAGGTCTTCCGCGGTGCGGGCCCCGGCCAGGTACGGCAGGAGCCAGTCCTCCAGCGCGGCCATGAGGCCCGCGTCCGAGAGGTCGGGCATGGCGGTGCCCTCGCCGCGCAGCAGCTCCACCCTTGACCGGAACCGGCGGGCGGCGTCGGTCCAGGGCAGGCCGAGCGCGCGCACCCCGTCGAGCGCGGCGCGGGCCAGGACATCGGAGGGGGCGTCGGTCCAGGCGCGGTCGTCGAGGACCAGGGCGCCGAAGCGTTCCTGTCGCCGGGCCACCACCCGGTTCTCGCGGCGCGACCATTCGCAGATCTCGTGCCAGCCGATGGCGTCGCCGTGGATCGCGCGCAGCTCGGCCTCGGCCAGCGGCGCGGCAAGTCGGACCTGCGCTTCGCGCGCGTCGCCGTCGAGGTCGAGGGCGACGGTCAGGCGCTGGCCGGCCAGCGGGTCGCCCGCGTCCAGCGCCGCGCCCTTGCCGCCCGAGAGCACATAGCGCGGCGCGTCGCCCTTGCGCCGGAGCCCGACCCGGTCGGGATAGGCGAGCGCGGCCATCTCGCCCGGCGACATCGGCCGAGGCGCGCGCGGCGCGCGGGCGGCGAGCCGTTTCGCCTCGGCCCGGATCCGGGCGAGCGCCGGCTTGGCGGGGGGCACGGGCAGGGGCGCGCGCGGGTCGGCGATGGCTTTCAGGCGCAGCGCCAGGTCGCTGCCGGCGCCGCGGAGCGGGTCGCGCTCTTCCAGGAGGGCGGCGAGGGGCGCGGCGGGTTTGCCCGCGCGCGTCAGCATGTGGGCGAGGCGCGGATGCAGCGGCAGCGCGGCCAGCGCCCGGCCGTGATCGGTGATCCGGCCCTTCGCGTCGAGCGCGCCGAGCGCGGCCAGGAGCGCGCGCGCCTCGGCGAAGGCGCCGGGGTTGGGCGGGGTGAGGAAGGCCATGTCGGCGGGGTCATCGGTGCCCCAGAGCGCGAGGTCGAGGGCGAGGCCGGTCAGGTCGCCCGCCGCGATCTCGGGGGGCGGGTAGGGCGCGAGGCCGCCTTCCTCGCCCTTCGTCCAGAGTCGGTAGCAGACCCCCGGCGCCACGCGGCCGGCGCGGCCGCGGCGCTGGTCGGCCTCGGCCTTTGTCACCCGGTCTGTCACCAGCCGCGACATGCCGGAATTGGGGTCGAAGCGGGCGCGGCGGGCGCGGCCGGCATCGACGACCACGCGGACATCCTCGATGGTCAGCGAGGTCTCGGCGATGGCGGTCGCGAGCACGATCTTGCGGGCATCGGGATCGGGGCGGATCGCCGCGCGCTGCTCGGCGAAGGGCAGCGCGCCGTAGAGCGGGCGGATCCGGGTGCCCGGGGGCAGGCGGGGGGCGAGGGTCGCGGCGGTGCGGCGAATCTCGCCCTCGCCGGGGAGGAAGACGAGCACGCCGCCCTGGGTTTCGCCGAGCGCCCCTGCCACCAGATCGGCGGTGGCCTCGGGGAGGCGCGTGCCCTTGGGCAGCGGGCGATCCAGCCATCGTGTGTCGACGGGGTACGCTTTCCCCTCGGACGTCACCACGGGCGCGTCGTCCATCAGTGCGGCGACGGGGGCGGCGTCGAGGGTGGCCGACATCACCAGGAGGATCAGGTCCTCGCGCAGCGCGCCGCGCAGTTCCCAGGTTAGCGCCAGGCCCAGATCGGCGTTCAGCGAGCGTTCGTGGAACTCGTCGAAGATGACCGCGCCGATGCCCTCGAGCGACGGGTCGGCCTGGATCATCCGGGTGAGAATCCCTTCTGTGACGACCTCGATCCGGGTCGCCGGGCCCACCTTCGCCTCGCCCCTTATGCGGTAGCCGACCGTCTCGCCCACCGCTTCGCCCAGCGTCTCGGCCATGCGTTCGGCGGCGGCGCGGGCGGCGAGGCGGCGGGGTTCCAGCATGACGATGCGGCCCGGCGCGAGGCCCGCGTCGAGCAGCGCCAGCGGCACGCGCGTCGTCTTGCCCGCGCCCGGCGGCGCCTGCAGCACGGCGCGGCCCGCGCGCCCCAGCGCGGCGATCAGATCGGGCAGGGCGGCGTCGATCGGAAGCGGCGTCATGGGCCGCGTTATGGGCGAATGCGCGCGGCTTCGCCAGAGGGGTGGACAGCCCCGCCCCGCCGGGGCAAGAGAGAGACCGCCCCTGACCGGAGCCGCAGATGGAGACCGACGAGCTTGCAGAGCGCATCCGCGCCGGCGAACGCCGGGCGCTCGCGCGCGCGATCACGCTGGTGGAGAGCGGCCGGGCCGATCACCGGGCGGCGGCCGAGGCGCTGCTGGAGCGGCTGACCGAGGCGCCCGGCGAGGCGCTGCGGCTGGGCCTGTCGGGCACGCCCGGGGTGGGAAAATCCACCTTCATCGAAAGCTTCGGCACGCTGCTGACGGGGCAGGGGCACCGGGTGGCGGTGCTGGCGGTCGATCCGTCCTCGGCGCGGTCGGGGGGCTCGATCCTCGGCGACAAGACCCGGATGGAGACGCTGAGCCGCGATCCGAACGCGTTCATACGGCCCTCGCCCAGCCAGTCGGCGCTGGGCGGTGTGGCGCGGCGCACGCGCGAGGCGGTCGGCCTCTGCGAGGCGGCCGGGTTCGACATCGTGCTGATCGAGACGGTCGGTGTGGGCCAGTCCGAGACGATGGTGGCCGAGATGACCGACCTCTTCGTGCTGCTGATGGCGCCGGGGGGCGGCGACGAGTTGCAGGGGGTCAAGCGCGGCATCATGGAGATGGCCGACCTGATCCTCGTCAACAAGGCCGATGGCGATCTGAAACCGGCGGCCGAACGCACAAGGAACGACTATGCCGGGGCGCTGCGCCTGTTGCGCCGGCGGCCGCAGGACCCGGAGGGATTCCCCAAGGCGATCTGCGTCTCGGCGCTGGCGCGCGACGGGCTGGAGGGCGCCTGGGACGAGATGCGGGCGCTGGCCGACTGGCGCCGGGAGCACGGCCATTTCGAGGCGCGCCGCGCGGCGCAGGCGCGCTACTGGTTCGGGGAGGAGGTGCGGCGCGGGCTCTTGGCCCGGCTGGAGCGCGACCCGGAGATGCGCGCGCGCATGGACGACCTGGGCGCGCAGGTGGCCGCGGGCGACGTCACCGTGGCGCGCGCCGTGGCCGAGATGCTGGACGCGCTGGGGGCGGCCCCGTGAAGCCGTTCCTGGTGCTGCAATTGCGCCCCGAGACCGAGGCCAGCGACGACGAGTTCGCGGCGATCCTGCGGAAAGGCGGGCTGGCGGAAGGGGACACCCACCGCATTCGGCTGGATTGCGAGGCGATCCCGGCGGACCTGTCGCTCGATGTCTATTCAGGGGTGATCGTGGGCGGAGGCCCCGGCTGCGTGTCGGACCCCGAGGCCGCGAAAACGCCGATGGAAAGGCGGATCGAGGCGGGGGTGATGGGGCTGATGCCCGAGATCACCGCGCGCGATCTGCCCTTCATGGGCTGCTGTTACGGCATCGGCATCCTCGCCCATCACCTGGGCGCCGAGGTCTCCAAGCGGCGCTTCTCGGAACCCGTGGGCGCCACGACCTGCGTGCAGACCGAGGCGGGCCGGGCCGACCCGCTGCTGGACGGCTTGCCGGGGATGTTCCGCGCCTTCGTCGGCCACAAGGAGGCGCTGCAGCACCTGCCGCCGGGCTGCGTGCACCTGCTGGCCTCCGAGCCCTGCCCGTTGCAGATGATCCGTTACGGCGAAAACGTCTATGCCACCCAGTTCCACCCCGAGGCCGACAGCGACGGGTTCGAGGTGCGCATCCGCATCTACAAGGACCGCGGCTATTTCCCGCCCGAGACAGCCGCCGACCTGGTGGCGATGTGCCGGGCCGAGGATGTGCATGTGCCCGAGACGATCCTGCGCCGCTTCGTGGAGCGCTACGCGCGTGATTGAGGCACGGGCGGGGCGCCGGGGCGTGCCATGAATCGCTTGACGCCCCGTGCGATTGCGCTTATGGCAGCGCGACGGAATTCGCGGCGCTGCGTCGGCGGCGCCGATTGCATTATCGAGACAAGGAAAATCCCCATGTCGCGCGTCTGCGAACTGACCGGAAAAGGGCCGATGGTCGGCAACAATGTCAGCCATGCCAACAACAAGACCAAGCGCCGGTTCCTGCCGAACCTGAACGACGTGACGCTGATCTCGGACGTCCTCGGCCGGCCGTTCAAGCTGCGCGTCTCGGCCTCGGCGCTGCGCACGGTGGACCACCGCGGCGGTCTCGACGCCTTCCTCGCCCGCGCGAGCGCCGACCAGCTCTCGGAAAAGGCGCTGAAGATCAAGAAGGACATCGAGAAGGCGCAGGCGAGCGCCTGAGCCCGTCCCGCCGGTGACCGGCTTCGACGGCCCTGCCAGCTGCGCGGGGCCGTTTCGCGTTTCCGGCATGCGATTTCGCTTTGCCGCCGGGGCCGGCGCGCCTAGGCTCGCGCCGATGCGACGCGTTCCCGGAGTCGCGCCCGCCCTCGTGCCGGCGCCCAGCACGCCGCGCCTCGCCGCCGCGCGGGGCGGGGCGGCGATCCGCCCCGGCCCGCCGCATCCCCGCCCGGACGGCCGCGCCGCGCGCGGCGCCCTGCCGGGCCTTCGCGAAATCGAGCAAGAGGAGGGATGGATGTCCCTGAAACCGATGATCCTGGCGGGCGCGCTGGCCCTCGCCTCCGCGCTGCCGGCGCTTGCCGGCGACATCGTGATCGAAGACCCCTATGCGCGCGCCTCGACGATGATGTCGAAATCGGGTGCGGCCTTCATGACGCTGGTCAATACCGGCGCGGAGGACGACAGGCTGGTGGCCGCGTCCTCGGACATCGCGGCCAAGGTCGAGCTGCACACCCACCGCGAGGATGCCGGCGGCGTGATGCGGATGGTGGAGGTCGAGGAGGGCTTTGCGGTGCCCGCGGGCGGCCGCCACGAGCTTGCGCGCGGGGGCGACCACGTGATGTTCCTGGGCCTGACCCGGCCGCTGGAGCAGGGCGACACGGTGACGGTGACGCTGCGCTTCGAGACGGCGGGCGAGATCGTCGTGGAGATGCCGGTCGACCTGGGGCGCGGCGCGATGGGCGGCGGCATGCAGATGGGCAACTGAGCGGGCCCGCGACGCGAGGCCGGGGTGGGGGGCTCGGCCCCCCGTCCTGCGGACTCCCCCCGGGATACTTGTCGCCAGAAGAAGAGGGGCCGAGGCGCGGGGCGGCTAGTCTCGCGCGGGGCGGGTGGCCAGGACCTGCTCGACCCAGGCGGGCACTAGGTCCGTGGCCGGCCCGTGGCGTGCCTCGGCGAAATCGCTGACGGTGTCGGAGGGCGCGAGGTTGAGCTCGATCGTGTGCGCGCCCGCCCGGGACGCGTCCTGCACGAAGGCCGCCGCCGGGTAGACGCTGCCCGAAGTGCCGATCGCGACGAAGAGCTCGGCGGCGCGCAGCGCGGCCCAGATCTCCTCCATGTGGTGGGGGAACTCGCCGAACCAGACGATGTCGGGGCGCGTCGCGGGGGCGCCGCAGGCCGGGCAGGGGGCCTCGGCGCGCATCTCGGGGGGCGCGTCCCAGCTGCCGGCGCAGGCCGCGCAGCGGGCGCGCGTGATCTGCCCGTGCATGTGCAGCACCGATCGGCTGCCGGCGCGTTCGTGCAGGTCGTCGATGTTCTGGGTGACGATCAGCACCTCGCCCGGCATCGCGCGTTCCAGCCGGGCCAGCGCGGCATGGGCCGCGTTGGGCAGCGCCTCGGCGGCGTTGCGGCGCCGCGCGTTGTAGAAGTCGTGCACCCGCGCGGGGTTGCGGGCGAAGCCCTCGGGCGTGGCCACCTCCGCGAGGTCGTGGTGCGCCCACAGCCCGCCCTCGTCGCGGAACGTCCCCAGCCCGCTTTCCGCCGAGATCCCGGCGCCGGTCAGAATCACGATCTTGGCCATCGCGTCCCCCTTCGCTATCACTCTGGACCAAAGGAGCCGTCGATGACCACCCGTATCCTGTTCGTCTGTCTCGGAAACATCTGCCGTTCGCCCACCGCGCAGGGCGTGGTCGCCCGGATGGCGGCCGAGGCGGGCGTCCCGGTCGAGCTGGACAGCGCGGGCACCGGCGGCTGGCATGTGGGCGAGCCGCCCGATGCGCGCGCCACGGGCGAGGCCGCGGCGCGGGGGTACGACCTCAGCGCGCAGCGCGCCCGGCAGGTCAGGGCGGCGGATTTCAAGGCGTTCGACCTGATCCTGGCGATGGACCGCTCGAACCTCGCGACCCTGGAGCGCCTGCGCCCGCCCGGGACCGCGACGCCGGTGCGGCTGTTGCTCGACTATGCCGACAGTTCCCGCGACGAGGTGCCGGACCCCTATTACGAAGGGGGGTTCGACCTGGTGCTGGACCTGGTCGAGGATGCCGCGCGCGGGCTGCTGAGAGAGATCGCGCGCTAGCGCGGCCGGCCATGGGCCGGGGCGCATGGCACCGTTTTCTGCGCGCGCGCCGCGCGCCGGAGGCGGCGGGTCCGGGTCAGCCGCAATAGGCCGCGGCGGTGTCGCCGAAGCGCTTGTAGCGCTGCCAGAAATCGGCGTCGCGGCGCCGGTCGGACTGGCGGATCACCTGGGCCTGGTGCGGGTCGCGGAAGAAGCGCGCGGCCTGCCGCTGGTCGCCGCGGGTCAGCGTCAGGTCGGCGGCGTTCTGGATGCAGCCGCACAGCCCGCGCGAGGTGCCCGGCCGGTCCGAGGACAGGCAGGCGCGCTCGATCGGGCCGGCCTGGGCCGGAAGGGAAAGAACGGCCAGCGCCGCCGCGAGTGCGAGAGTTTTCATGGGACTGTCCCGATCTGGTGCCACTGGCCGCGGCTTTCGGCCCTTCACGGGCTCTTCGCGTCCGCGACCTGCCGCAAATCATGCCAGATTTCCCGCGAAAACTCAATCGCCGGCGGTCGCCCCGGGCGCGGCGCGCCGGTCAGGCGGTCTGGACCACGTGGGTGGCGACGGCGGCGAAGAACAGGATCGAGGCGATCAGCACGAAGACATGCCAGATCGTGTTGTGATGGGGCAGGCTGCGCCAGAGGTAGAAGGCCATGCCGACCGTGTAGAGCACGCCGCCCGTCACCACGAGGCCCATGACGAGGGGCGAGAGCGTGGCGAACAGGCTCCAGCCCGCGACGGCGCCGGCCCAGCCCATGGCGGGGTAGAGCGCGAGGTTGACGGCGCGGAAGCGGTGGGGGGCGAGGATGCGCAGGCCGGTCCCGGCCATCGCCGCGGCCCAGAGCCCGGCCACCAGCCCCGCGCCATGGCCGCCCGAGAGCAGCGTGAAGGGCGTGTAGGTGCCGGCGATCTTCCAGTAGATCGCGGAATGGTCGAGCCGGCGGAAGATCGGCGTCCAGTCGGGGTGGTGGACCATGTGGTAGAGCGCCGAGAACCCGATCATCGCGAACAGCGCCGCGCCGTAGATCGTGATGCCAAGGATCGCCGCGCCGTCGCCGCGGAAGACGATGGCGAGCACGACCAGAACCGGCACGCCCACGGCGACCGCGGCCAGCCCGGTGACATGCACCACCGCGTCCGAGATCCGTTCGGCGCGCGTGTAGGGTGGGTAGAGATCGCTCATGACAGCCCCGACAGATTTCCCCAGAGGGCGATCAGGCTAGCACGGGTGCGGGCTTGCGTCAAAATGGCGCAAGCGGGCCGGCCGCTGCGCGCCTAGCGCTCGGAGGAGAAATGCGTGGTCAGGTAGTCGAGGATCGACGCCTTCAACTCCTCGCCGTAGTCGGGCATCCCCTGTTCGCGGATCATCCAGCCCCAGAGATAGCTCCAGCGTTCGTCGGTCAGGCGCTGCTGCGCGAAGGTCTGGGCCGAATGGCAGGCGGTGCAGGTGTAATAGGTGTCCTCCAGACCCGGCCCGATCGGCAGGTTGCCGAGTTCGGGGGCGCGCGCGACGCCGGTTTCGGGCTGCGCGCCGAGCCCGCCCAGCGGCTGCATCGGGGCCACGCTTAGCGGGCTCATCGGCTGGCCGGGATTGGGCATCATCGGGTTGGGGGTGGCCATCGGGTCGGGGATTTCGCCTTGCGCGCGGGCCGGGCCGTCCGTCGCGACGAGCAGCAGGA
This sequence comes from Rhodovulum sp. ES.010, assembly GCF_900142935.1. NCBI lineage: Bacteria > Pseudomonadati > Pseudomonadota > Alphaproteobacteria > Rhodobacterales > Paracoccaceae > Rhodovulum > Rhodovulum sp. ES.010. The sequence continues at coordinate 3,355,191 of NZ_FSRS01000001.1, forward strand.
GGGCGGCCAGCGACGCGGGCGCGGCAAGGAACGGGGAGGGTCTCGACATGACTTCCGGGTTTCTCGCATGGGGCCGGGCGGCAGCGTCGCCCGGCCCGCGGGGTGCCTCAGCCGGCCAGCACCGCGATGCGGTGGACCATGTTGTTGCCATAGCCGCGCGGGTTCCAGCCCGGCGTGGTGACGGGCTGGGTGCGGCCCTGCGTGTCGGTCGCGCGCGACCAGATCTCGTAATAGCCCGCCTGGGGCAGGTCGACCGTGGCCGAGAAATGCTGCCAGGCATAGCGGTTGGCGGGCGCCTCAAGGTTCGCCTCGGCCCAGGTCTGGCCGAAATCGTGCGAGACATGCACCGCCGCGACATCGCCATCGGCCCAGGCATGGCCGCGTATGTCGAGGGTGAGGCCGTCCACCTGCGCGCGCGTGGCCGGGCTGGTGATCAGCGATTTCACCGGCATCGTCTCCATCACCACCATGTCGGACTCCGGCACCTCGGTGCCGGGCGCGACCGGGTAGGCGGGCAGGCGGTAGGAATAGCCGCCCATCTTTGGCCCGTCATGGACCTGGTCGCGCACCCGGATCCGCGTGAGCCATTTCTGCGAGGCCGAGCCGGGATAGCCGGGCACCACCAGCCGCAGCGGGAAGCCGTGGATCGCGGGCAGCGGCTCGCCGTTCATCGCCCAGGCGATCAGCGCGTCCTCCTCCAGCGCCTTGGCGATCGGGATCCCGCGCGAGATCGGCAGCTTTTCGGGATCGCCCGAGAGGTGCGGGTCGGTGCCGAAATGGCCGGTATAGACCGCCGTGTCCCTGACGCCGGCGGCGTTCAGCACGTCGCGCAGCCGCACGCCGGTCCATTCCGGGCAGCCCACCGCGCCTGTCGTCCACTGGTTGCCAGAGGCGCCGGGCACAAAGAAGGCGCGCCCGTTGCCGCCGCATTCCAGCGTGAGCTGGCGGGTGATCACCTCGAAGTCGCTCTCCAGCTGGTCGAGCGTCAGGTCCAGGGCCTGGTCCACCTCGCCATCCACGGTCAGCGTCCAGCCCGAGGCGTCCATCGCGAGGGCATGTTCCGGCACGCGGCCATTGTTGCGGATGAACAGCCGGTTGGCCGGCGTCACCTTGTCGTCGAGCAGGTGCGCCGGGGTTTCGGCGTTGATCGGCCGGTCGTTCAGCAGGGTCAGCCCGTCCTTGAACTGGTAGGCGTCCATGTCCGCGCCCGCCGCATGGGCCATGCCGATCGGCGCCATGCCCTCGGGCAGGAAGCGTGCGAAGGGCACGGCCACGGTTGCGCTCAGCGCCGCGAGGCCCGTCGTTCTCAGAAACCGGCGCCGGTCGCGATCGTTCGGTCCGCCCGCGCCGGCCGTGTCGTCAGTGAAGTTCCCGTCCATGACGTCTTGTTCCTCCCCAGGTTCAACGTCCTTGCGTCGATGCGTGCGCGAAAATGCCGCATCGGGGAGATTAGTTAGGCGGGGCGTTAACGATTTCCAGAGCGCGCCGTGCCGGGGTGCGGTGCGGCGTCAGGCGGTGCCGACGGGTGGCGGGTGTCCCTCGGGGTCGAGCCCGGAATCGGGCAGCCCGTCGCGGGACAGGAGCACCGCGACCGGCCGCAGCCCGCCGATATGCGAGCAGACGATCATGATCGACACCATGATCGGCACCGCCAGGAACATCCCCGGCACGCCCCAGACCGCCGCCCAGAAGGCCAGCGAGATCAGGATGCCGAAGGAGGACAGCCGCAACGTCTTGCCCAGCAGGAGCGGGTCGAGCACCTGCCCGATGGTGAACTGCACCGCGCTGACGATGGCCAGGACGCTGAGCGCGGTGATGTGATCGGAGGTCTGCACATATGCGACCAGCGCCACGACGAGGGTGGACACGATCGAGCCGATATTCGGGATGAAGTTCAGCACGAAGGCGAAGACGCCCATGGCGAAGGCCAGTTCCAGGCCGAACAGCTCCATCACCAGGTAGACCAGCGCGCCGGTGACGGTGCTGATCACCGCCTTGACCACGAGGTAGCGGTTCAGCCGGTGCCGGATCGAGGCGACGATCTGCTCGACCCGCGCGGCGCTGTCCTCGTCGCCCATGAGGCTTGTCAGCTTGGCCGAGAACCACAGCCGTTCGAGAAACAGGAAGCCGACGAACAGCGTGACCAGGACCGCGCCCGACGCGATGTTGCCGGCCTGCCCGGCCATCGTGGTGAGCCAGGGCCCGAGTTGCACGCCCTTGAGCCAGTCGAGCACGGCCTCCTCCACGTCGGCGCCCAGCCAGCCGAACATTTCGGCCACCGCGCGCTGGGCGGGTTCGGCATATTGCAGGGTGGTGAACACGACCGCGTTCGCCTGGCTCAGGATCACCGCCGAGACCGAGATCAGCACCGCCGCGATCAGCGCCACCGCCAGCGCCGAGGCCGCCCAGACCGAGAACCGCGCCTTACCGATGCGCAGCCGCAGCAGGTATTCGATCGCGTCCGAGGTCAGCGAGAACAGCATCACCGCGATCGCCAGCGAGATCAGCAGGAACTTGGCCTGCACCAGCAGGAACAGGATCACCGCGAAGGCGATGATCCCGAGAAACCAGACCTCGGGCCGCCTGGGGCCGAAGGGTCTCCCGTGCCGGGGCCGGTCGGGGGCGGTCGGGTCCGGCATGCGGCGCGGCGGGTCGTGCTTTTGCGGGACGGTCTGCATGGGCTCTCAGGTTAAGGACAGTGCGAAATCGCGGCAAGCCTTGGCGCGGCGGCGGGCGCAGGGGCCGGGCGGCGCGTGCTGCCGGGCCGGCCTTTGCGTGGTCTTGGACCGCTCCTATATCTTTCCCGATCGCCGGTCGAGGGCGGGCAACCCGAGGGTGGAGCGATGAGCTATTTCAAGACCGCACTGCTGATGGCGGCGCTGACGGCGCTGTTCATGGGGCTTGGGTATCTGCTGGCCGGAACGGGCGGCATCGCGATCGCCCTGGTCGTGGCCGCCGGGATGAACGGTCTGGCCTGGTGGAACTCCGACAAGATGGTGCTGCGGATGCACAACGCCCAGCCCCTGGGCGCGGGCGACCGGTTCGGCCTGACCGACATGGTGGCGGGGCTGGCGCGCAATGCGGGGCTGCCGATGCCGGCGGTCTACCTGATCGACACGCCGCAGCCCAACGCCTTCGCCACCGGGCGCAACCCGGAGAACGCCGCGGTCGCGGTCACCACGGGGCTCATGGGCAGCCTCTCGGGCGAGGAACTGGCCGGGGTGATCGCCCACGAGCTTGCCCATATCCGCAACCGCGACACCGCGATCATGACGGTGACGGCGACCTTCGCCGGGGCGATCTCGATGCTGGCGAATTTCGCGCTGTTCTTCGGCGGGCGGCGCGAGAACGGTCTTGGCGTTGTGGGGACCATCGCGATGATGATCCTCGCGCCCCTGGCCGCGGCGCTGGTGCAGATGGCGATCAGCCGGACCCGCGAATATGCCGCCGACCGGGCGGGGGCCGAGATCTGCGGCCAGCCGCTGTGGCTGGCCTCGGCGCTGGCGCGCATCCAGCAGGGCGCGGCGCGGATCGACAACGACGCGGCCGAACGGCATCCGGGCACGGCGCACATGTTCATCATCAACCCGCTGCACGCGCACAAGCGCGACAACCTCTTTGCCACGCACCCCGCGACGGAGAACCGGATCGCGGCGCTGCGCCAGTTGGCCGGGGCCGCGGGCGGCGCGCCGTCCGGCCCTGCCGCCTCCCGGATGCCGGCGGGCCGCGACGCGGGGCCGTGGGGCTGACGCCGCGCGGACGCGTCAGGCCCACATCCGGGCGACCACGCCGTCGCGCCGGATCGCGCCGTGGTAAAGCGCCGCGAGCAGGTGCAGGCCGATCAGGGCGCCGAGCGCGAGGGCGCCGTAGTAATGCACGCTCTTGGCAAAGGTCGCGAGCGCCTCGGATTCGGGCACGAGCGCGGGCACGCCCCAGGCATCGAGCGTCTCGATCGGGAAACCGCCCGCCTTGACGCGGACATAGCCCGCCACCGGCATGAGCACGAGCAGCAGGTAGAGCAGGCGGTGGTTGAGGTCGGCCACCCGGCGTTGCCAGCCCGGCACGCGGTCGGGCAGCGGCGGCGGCGGCGCGATCTGGCGCCAGACGAGCCGCAGGAGCACCAGCGCCAGCACCAGCAGGCCGGTATTCTTGTGAAGGATGAACAGGGTGTTCTGAACCGGCTGCGGCAGACCGTCCTGGATCATCACGGCGCCCGCCGGGATCATCAGCAGGACCAGCAGCGCCACACTCCAGTGGAACGCCCGCGAGAGAAAGGAATAGCGTATCGACCGGTCCGGCATGGCGCGCTCCCACCGTTGCGGGCAGCGTAGCATCCCTTCGCCGCAGGTCAAAGCCCGCGGCGGGCCGGCCCGGCGCGAAGGCGCCGGCGCACGCCGCCCCGCCTTGTTCACGGCGCCGCATCGCCTAAGATGAAGGCGGCAAGGGGAGAGCATGGATGACGCGAGGATTTCTGACCCGCCGGGCGGCGCTGGCCAGCGGAGCGGCGGGGCTGGGCGCCCTGGCCGCGGGGCTCGGGCCGCGCCCGGCGCGGGCGCAGACCGCCGTAACGCTGCAGCTGTCGTGGCTGCATTCGGTGCAGTTCGCGGGCAGCTACATCGCCCGGCACGAAGGCTGGTGGCAGGAACGCGGGCTGGAGGTGGTGCTGGCCCCCGGCGGACCGAACGCGCCGGTGGAACCGCCGGTCGTGTCGGGCAATGCCCTGGTGGGGATTTCGGCCGCCGACTACACCGCGGCGGCGGTGGCGCAGGGCGCGCCGTTCCGGATTCTCGCGGTGGCGATGCAGAAGAACCCGTTCGCGATCGCCTCGCTGCCGGGCAACCCGGTCGAGGCGCCGGCCGACCTGCGGGGCAAGCGCATCGGCATGGCCATCGCCAACACCCCCGTTCTGCGCGCGCTGTGCACGCTCAACGATGTCGATTTCGACGCGATCGAGATCGTGCCCACCCAGTATTCGGCCGCGCCGCTGCTGGCCGGCGAGGTCGATTGCCTGCTGTGCTGGGCCACCGACCTGCCCGTGGCGATGGCCATGCAGGGGGTGGAGAGCGTGACCATGCTGATGGCCGACCATGGCTATGCGCTGCATTCGCAGACCTACATCGCCACCGAGGACAGCCTCGTTCACCGGCGCGACGCCCTAGTGGCGCTGCTGGCGGGCGAGGTGCGGGGCTGGGAGACCTGCAGGCAGGACACCGACGCCGCCGCGGCGCTGACCGTCGAGATGTTTCCCGATGCCGGGCTCGACCTGGAGACGCAGAAGCTGCAGGCCGAACGCCAGGTGCCGCTGATGTTCTCGGACGTGACCGACCGGCACGGGTTCGGCTGGTGGACCGAAGAGGCCGTCGCGCGGAACATCGAGACCCTGGCGCTGCTGGGGCAGAGCGTGACGCCCGATCTGTGGGACCGCTCGATCCTCGAGGAGGTCCATGGCGGCTGAAACAGGCCCGCCGGAGGTGCGTTGCCGCGCGCTTGCCAAGACCTTTCCCGGCGGGGTCGAGGCGGTGCGCCCGCTTGATACGGCGTTTGCGGCAGGGCGGACCACGGCGCTGGTCGGCCCGTCGGGCTGCGGCAAGTCCACGATCCTGCGGATGATCGCCGGGCTGGAACCGCCCACGGGCGGCGAGGTGACCATCGGCGGCGCCCCGCCCGCCGCGATCCGCCGTCGGGCCGGGCTGGCCATCGCCTTTCAGGACGCCTCGCTCCTGCCCTGGCGCACGGTGCGCGGCAATATCCGCCTGGCGCGGCGCCTGGCGCGCCAGCCCGCCGATCCGGCGGCGGTGGACCAGCTGATCCGGCTGGTGGGGCTCGACGGCTTTGCCGAGACGCGGCCCGCGGCGCTGTCGGGCGGCATGCGCCAGCGCGCCGCCATCGCGCGCTGTCTCGTGACCGGGCCGGAACTTCTGCTCCTCGACGAACCCTTCGGCGCGGTGGACGAACTGACCCGCCGGCAGCTGGCCCAGGACCTGCCCCGCATCTGGCAGGCGCGCGGCACCACCACGCTGCTGGTGACGCATTCGGTTACCGAGGCGATCCTGCTGTCGGACCGGGTGCTGGTGTTTTCGCCCCGGCCCGCGAGGCTGGTCGCGGATATCGAGATCGACCTGCCGCATCCGCGGACGGATGCGATGACGACCGGCGCCGGGTTCCTGGATCCGGCGCACAGGGTGTCGGAGGCGTTGTCGCGCGGGATCGCCGGCGGGCGCGGCACGCTGGCGGCGCAATGACCGCCCGCGCGGACGCCCCGCCCGGCGCGCCGCGCACCGTCCTCGGCGTGCTCGTGCTGGTCCTGGGCTGGGAGCTTGCGGCCCGCGCGCTGGCCGGCGCCTACCTTCTGGCCGGGCCGAGCGATGTGCTGGCCTACCTGGCCGGGAATGCGGGGCTGATGGGGCGCGCGCTGCGGGTGACGCTGGCCGAGGCGGCGGCGGGCTTCGTCATCGGGAATCTCGCGGCCGTCGCGCTGGCCGCGCTCGCGCTGATCCTGCCGCGGGCCGAGCGCGCGATCTCGTGGCTGGCGCTGCTGGTTTTCTGCCTGCCCATCGTGGCGACCGGGCCGATCCTGCGGGTGGTGTTTGGCCCCGGCCCGGGGCCACAGATCACGCTGGCCGCGCTCGCGGTCTACTACACCACGCTGATCCCGCTTCTGGTGGGGCTGCGCGCCGCCCCCGCCACCTGGTTCGACCTGGTGCGCAGCTATGGCCGCGGGCGCGTGTCGACGCTGGTGCATGTGCGGGCGATGGCGGCGTTGCCCTACCTGTTCGCGGGGCTCCAGATCGCCGCGCCGGCGGCCGTTCTGGGCGCGATGGTGGGCGAGTTCACCGGGGCCGAGCGCGGCCTGGGCGTGCTAGCGATCCGGGCGATGCGCGCGCTCGACGTCGAGGCGACCTGGGCGCTGGCGACCGTGGCGACGGCGGCCTCGATCCTGGTCTACGCCGCGGTCGGCTGGATCGCGCGGCTGGTGTTGCGCGACCCGCCGCCGCTGATCCTCGCGCCGCCGCCGGCGGCCGCGGGGAAAGGCGGCTGGCGCGCCACGCTGGCCACTGTCGCCGCCGTTGGCGGGCTGGCGCTGCTGCTGTGGTGGGGCGCGCTGGAGCTTGCGGGTCTCTCGCCCTTCCTCGGCAAGCGGCCGGGCGATGTGCTGGCCTTCCTTTTCACCGATGCGCAAGCCGCGCTGCACCGGGCGACGCTGGGCACGGCGCTGGCCGAGACCGCGCTTTACGTCCTGCCGGGCTACCTTGCCGGGCTCGCCCTGGGGGCGGGGCTGGCCGCGGCGCTTGCGCTTTTGCCCGGTCTTGCCGGCGTCGCGATGCCCGTTGCCATCACGCTGCGCTCGGTGCCGATCGTGACCACCGCGCCGCTGATCGTGCTGCTGCTGGGGCGGGGCGCGGCGGGCACGGTGACGCTGGTGGCGATCATGGTGTTCTTCCCGACCTTCGTGGCCTGCCTGCACGGGATGCGGCAGGCGCCCGGACAGGTGCTTGACGTGCTCGACAGTTATGACGCGGGGCGCCTCGACCGGCTGGTGCATGTGCAGTTGCCCGCGATGCTGCCGGCCTTCTTCGCGGCGGCGCGCATGGCGGTTCCGGCGGCGGTGCTGGCGGTGACCGTGGTGGAATGGCTGGCGACCGGGGCGGGCATCGGGGCGCTGATGGCGCTGTCGGCGTCGGTGTCCGATTACGGCATGCTGTGGAGCGCGCTCGTCGTGCTCGCGCTGGTGTCCTGCGCGGGCTATGCGGCGGTGGCGGCCGTGGAACGCCGTGTCCTTGCCGTCTTCGCAAGCGAGCAACTGGCATGAGTGCGCCCGCTACCGGACCCGGCCGCGACCTGCGGATCGACCTGTTCCGCGGGCTCGCGATGTTCATCATCCTGATCGACCACATCCCCCGCAATCCGTGGTGGCACTGGATGATCGGCCGGTTCACCTTTTTCGACGCGGCCGAGATCTTCGTGTTCTGCTCGGGCATGGCCTCGGCGCTGTCCTTCGGCCGCACCTTCGAGCGGGCGGGCTGGGCGATGGGCACGGCGCGCACGGCCACACGGGTCTGGCAGCTTTACTGGGCGCATCTGGGCCTGTTCTTCTTCGTGGCGATGATGATGGTGGCGTTCGACATGCTCGGCGCGGTCGAGCGGTCCTATGTCGAGCGGCTGAACCTCGACCGGTTCTTCGACGGCCCCGGCCCGCCGCTGGTCGGCCTGTTCACCCTGACCTACGTGCCGAACTATTTCGACATCCTGCCGATGTATATCGCCATTCTCGCGCTGATCCCCCTGGCCGTGGCGCTGGCGCGGGTCGATCCCCGGCTGGCGATGGGGGCGAGCGTCGCGGTCTGGCTGGCCTGCAACGCCGGCCTGCTGGGCCTGCCGGCCGAACCCTGGTCGGACCGGGAATGGTTCTTCAACCCGTTCGGCTGGCAATTGCTGTTCTTCACCGGCTTCGCCTTCCTCGCCGGCTGGCTGCCTGCCCCCCCGGTGCGGCGGGGGCTGGTCCGGGGGGCGGTCGCGTTTCTGATCCTGACAAGCCCGCTGTCCTCGCCCCATGTCGTCACGCTGCTGAAACAGGTCTGGATGCCCGCTGCGGACTGGGCGATGGAGATCTATCCGCGCATCTTCGAACTCCGGCGCAAGACGGAATTCGGAATCCTGCGCTACCTTCATTTCCTGGCGGTGGCCTACCTGTGCTGGGTCGCGATGGGGCCGCGCGGCATCCGGCTCGTGCCGCAGGGCGCGGGCCTCGCCCGGCTTTGGCGCGGTGCCGTGAGGGTGACCGCGCGGGTGGGGCAGCAATCGCTGGCGATCTTCGTCTTCTCGATGGCGCTGGCGCCGCTGATCGGGTTCGGGCTCGACATCGCCGGGCGGAGCGCCGTCAGCGTCGCGCTGGCCAACCTGGGCGGGCTGGCGCTGCTGGTCGGGGCGGCCTACGGGATCGGCTGGGTCAAGTCGCAGCCGTGGAAGCCCCGGCCCGCCTGAGCGTGCCTGTTCACGCCGCCGTCTCCAGCACGCCGCGCGGCGCGGCCGGCGGATCGGGCTGGCGATCCTCGGGGATATCGAACAGCCCGACGGCGCGCGACCAGGTGCCGAGGCCGGGCAGCGTCGAGACCACCGCGAGCGGGATCGCGAAGCCCAGAGACAACAGGAACGGCGCGGCGAACCACAGCGTCCAGGGTGCGAACGCCCCGAGCCAGCCCGCCAGCGCAAGTCCGGCCAGCGTTTGGGGCCAGAGCGAGCGCGCCGCCTCGCCCCAGCCGAGCCGCGCCCGGCAGCGCTGCTGCGCGGGCCAGCCGATGCGCCGGCCGAGCGCGAGGCCCGCCATGAATCGCGCCGTCGCCAGCGCCACGGCGGGCGCGATCAGCATCGAGACGGCGATTTCCGCCATCCCGCCCAGCGCCACGCGCGCCCGGCCGCCATAGGCCGCGGCGCGATCGCCCCGGGCGAGGATCTGCGCCAGCCCCATGAGTTTCGGCGCGAGGTTGATGCTCATGATCAGCGCGAAGAAGCCGAGCCCCAGCCAGATCGACATGCCGGCGAATTGCTGCGGCCAGGCCGCGAGTCCGGCGCCCAGGAAGATGAACGCCATCCAGGCCGGGGCGGCCAGGTACATCTGGATCGCGAGGTAGAGTTGAAGCCGGCTCAGCGGCTTCAGCCCCGGCAGGCCGAGCAGGCGGAAATACTGCATGTTGCCCTGGCACCAGCGCAGGTCGCGCCGGATGAAATCCACAAGGCTGGGCGGGTTCTCCTCGTGGCTTTCGCTTTCTTCGGCGATCACCCGTACCTCGTAGCCCGCGCGCCGCATCAGCACCGCCTCGACCTGGTCGTGGCTGAGGATGTGCCCCCCCAGCGGACCGTCCCCGGGCAGGAGGGGCAGCATGCAGTGTGCGTGGAACGGTTCGGCCCGGATCAGCACGTTGTGCCCCCAGTTCGGCCCGCAATCGCCCTGCCACCAGGCCGAGCCCAGCGTGTAGGAGCGCATGCCGTGGCGCATTCCGAACTGGAAGGCGCGGGTGAAGAAGCTTTGCGACGGCAGGCCGGTGATCAGGCTTTGCAGGATGCCGATCTCGGGGCTTGCCTCCATCACGCGGACCATGCGCAGGATCGTGTCGGCGCCCATCGTGCTGTCGGCGTCGAGCGGCAGGAAGTAGTCGTACTCGCCCTCGGTCCGGTGCAGGAAGTCGGCGATGTTGCCGGCCTTGTAGCCCGCGTTGTCGGTGCGCCGGCGATAGGCGATGGCGACCCCTGGGGCGGCCTTGCGCCAGCGCGCCACCAGCGCCTCTTCGCGCAGGGCGGTTTCGGGGCAGTCGGTATCGCTGAGGACGTGGAAATCGAAGCGGCCAGCCCAGGGCGTGCGCGCCAGATCGGCCTGGATGGCGCGGAACCGGGCCAGCGCCGCGGCCGGGTCCTCGTTGCGCAGCGGCATGACGAGGGCGACGCGCGCGGCGATGGGCTCGTCCCCCGTCACGCGGGCGAGCGCCGGGGTGACGACCGCGGCGGCCCCGGTGCCGTGGCGCAGGTCGAGCGCGAACCCGATGATCGCGTTCCACAGCCCGATGGTCAGCCAGGGCAGGGTGACGGCGAAGGCCGCCAGCATGACCCACTCGGCCACCAGCAGGCCGCCATGGGACAGGATCGCCGCCATCCCCGCGATCAGCGCGCCCATCGTCACAAGGTTGAGCGCCAGAACCAGCCGGCGGCGCCGGGCCACGCGGCGGGGTTCCGGGCTGGACGCGGACGGCCCCGGGGGCCGGGCGGCGGCCGGGGCGTGCGGCGCGGGGCGGGGCAGGGTCGACGGCATTGGCTCGGGGCCTCTCGGTGGTCTACAAGCCACTGCAATTGGCTGCATTCCGGCGGAGGTCCAGTGAAAACTTCGTGTCCCGGCGCCCCGGCCCCCCGGTCGGCGGCCCCTCGCGCAGGGCGGCGGCGGAAATGAGCCGACGCGCGGTCTTTGCGATACCCGGCGACATCGACACCGTCACCGGGGGCTACGTCTACGAAAAGCAAGTGCTGCTGGGGCTGCGCCGCGCCGGGTGGGAGGTGGTGCACCTTCCCCTGCCGGGCAGTTTTCCAGACCCGACACCGGAGGACATGCGGGTGACGGGCGACGCCTTCGCGGCGCTCGACCCGGATGTCCCGGTGATCCTGGACGGGTTCCTTCCGGGCGCGACCGATCCGGGGCAGCTTGCCCGCCTGCGCCCGCCCTTCGTCGCGGTGACGCATCACCCGCTGGCGCTGGAAACCGGGCTACCGCCGGCCCGCGCGGGGCATCTTTACCGGGTGGAGCGGGCCAACCTGGCGCGGGCGGCCCATGTCCTGGTGCCGAGCCCCGAGACGGCCCGGACGCTGGTCGCGGAGTACGGCGTCGCCGCAGGGCGGATCACCGTGGCGCCGCCGGGGGTGACGCGGCCGCCCACGGATGCCCCGGGGCGCGCGACGGCGCCGCCGCTGATCGTCTCGGTCGGGCTGCTGGTGCCGCGCAAGGGGCATGACGTGCTGCTGCGCGCGCTGGCCGAGATCGCTGACCTGCCCTGGCGCGCGGTCATCGTGGGTGACGCCCCCGACCCGGCCTGCGCGGCCGATCTCGAAACCCTGCGCGCCCGCCTCGGGCTGGCGCGGCGGGTGCAGTTCGCCGGGCTGGTCGCGGAGGACGACCTGGCGCGGTATTTCGCGCAGGCTTCCGTCTTTGCCCTGGCGACCCGCTACGAAGGCTACGGCATGGTCTTTGCTGAGGCGCTGGCCCATGGCCTGCCGATCGTGGCCGCGCGCGGCGGGGCCGTGGCCGAGACGGTGCCGGCGGGGGCGGGCCTGCTGGTGCCGCCGGACGACGTGGCCGGCTTTGCCGCCGCGCTGCGCCGGGTGCTGGGCGACCCGGCCGCCCGCGCGGCGCTGGCGGCGGCCTCGGCGCGCCACGGCGCTGCGCTGCCCGGCTGGGACGACACCGCCGGGATCGCCGCCGGCGTGCTGGAGCGCATCGCCCCCGCGTGACCGCGCGGGGGGCGGGCGGGCCGCTCAGACGACCAGAACGGGGATGTCGGCGAGGCCCGTGACCTTGTGCGAGACGCTGCCCAGCAGGTAGTTCTCGATGGAGCCGAGCCCGCGGCTGCCGATCACGATCAGGTCGTTGCCGTGCTCTTCGGCGAAGCGGACGATGGTCCGGGCCGCGTGGCCGGACTTGACGAAGGCGCGCACGCCCTCCGCCCGCTCTTCCTGACAGATGCCCTTGGCATGCTCGGCCACCTCGCGGGCGTGTTCGCGCATCACGTCGTCGAGATTGCCGGGCTCCACCGAGCGCACCATCGACAGCGACGCCTCGAGCATCGAGTGATGGCGGTAGACCGTCAGGATCGAGAGATCGGCCTTGCACAGCCGCGCGAGGTCGATGGCCTTGCGCAGGGCTTGCTCGGCGCCCTTCGAGCCGTCGAACGGCACGAGGATCGACGTGAACATGTACGCTCCTTTCTCCGCTCAGTTGACGGGATCGGCGAAGGCGAGGTCGCGCAGGAACAGCGCGATCTGCGGGAAGAAGATCAGGGCGACCGACACGCCCAGCAGGATCACGATGAAGGGCGGCGTGCCGCGGATCACCTCCATGTAGGGCCGCTTGAACACCGCGATGGCGGTGAAGATGTCGCATCCGAAGGGGGGCGTGGCCGAGCCGATGGCCACCTGCAGGGTGATGACCACGCCGACCAGCACCGGGTCGAGCCCGACCTGGTCCACCACCGGGGCGAAGATCGGCACGAGGATCAGGATCACCACGATGGGGTCGACGAACATGCAGCCGATGAAGAAGGCGATGGAGATGACGAAGAGCACCCCGATCTGGCCCATCTGGTCGATGCCGACGCCCGACAGGATCGCCTGCGGGATCTGGGCGAACGAGATCACCCACGAGAACGCCGCCCCCGCGGCCACCAGGATGAACACCACGCCGGTGATCAGACCGGTGGATTTCGCCGTGTTGTAGACGCCCCTGAGGTCGAGTTCGCGGAACACGATCACCTCGAGGATCAGCGCATAGAGTACGCAGGCCGCCGCGGCCTCGGTCGGGCTAAAGATGCCGCCATAGATGCCGCCGATGATGATGACCGGAAAGCCCAGCGGCCAGAGCGCCGCGCGGGTGGCGCGGAAGCGTTCCTTCCAGCTCGACTTTTCCTCGACCGGCACGCCCATGCGCTTGGCGTAGATATAGGCGTAGATCGAGAACAGCAGCAGGATCAGCAGCCCCGGCCCGATGCCGGCGATGAAAAGCTCGGCGATCGAGGTGTTCGAGACCACGCCGTAGATGATCATCCCGATCGAGGGGGGGATCAGGAAGGCGATGTCCGAGGCGTTGACGATCAGCGCCAGGATGAAGCTGTCGCCGTAGCCCGCCTTCTGCATGCGCGGGCGCAGGGGCGACCCGATGGCCACGACGGTGGCCTGCGTCGACCCCGACACCGCGCCGAACATCGTGCAGGCCGAGGCGGTGGCGATGGCCAGCCCGCCCTTGAGGTGGCCGACGAAGGCCATGACCATGTCGATCAGCCGCGCCGCGGACTGGCCGCGGGTCATGATGTCGGCGGCGAAGATGAACATCGGCACCGCGATCAGCGAGGCGGGCCTGATGCCGGCCATCATCTGCTGGATCATGGTTTCAAGCTGCGAGAGTCCGCCGAACAGCGAGAAGAACCCCACGAAGGCCCCGACGATCAGCGGGATCATCATCGGAAAGCCCAGCAGCAGGAGGACGATCATGATGGAGAAGATCGTGACAGCCATGGCTCAGACCTCCATCTCGTCTTCCTCGTACCCTTCGAGCACGACGGTCGAGAGGTAGATATCCTTGGAAATGATGTTCTTCACCGCGGTCAGCAGGTACTGCACGCCGGTCATGAAGAACCCCACGGGCACGATCAGCAGCGTCGTCCAGACCGGAATCTGCAGCGACGGCAGCACCCGGCCGCGCCCGGCCTGGGTCAGGATGTACTGGAAGGAATACCAGCACAGGCCGAACATGAGGACCGCGGTGACCAGCGCGATCACGATCATCAGCCCCTTGCGCGCGCGGGCGGGCAGCGCGTCGTAGATCGCCGACATGCGGATGTGCCGGCCCTGGCGCGCGGCGTAGCTGATGCCGGCGAAGGTGATGACGATGATCAGGATGCGGTTCAGTTCCTCGCTGAAGAAAAGGCTTTCCTGAAACACGTAACGCCCGACCACGTTGGCGATGGTGTTCAGCGCCATCAACAGCACGCCCGCGGCCAGCAGGACCGCCTCCAGCCGCGCGATGATCACGTCGAACGTGCCGAGAACGCCGGGGAGGGTCGAGACATAGGCGGTTTCCGACCCGTCGTCGGTGGATGTCGTATCGGTCTGGGATTGCGTCTGGGAGGAATGCGGCTCTGACAATGGCGTGTTCCCTGGAAAGGCATAGAAGGGCGGGCGCGCCGCAACGCGCCCGCCGGACATGCGTGCCGCGTCAGCTCGAGGTCGCTTCCTGCGCTTCCTCGAGATCCTCCTTCATCTGGTCGAGGATCTTCTGGCCGCTCTCGCCGGTCATCTCGATGAAGGCGTCCTCGACCTCCTGCGCGGCCTCCTTGAAGGGCGCGCGTTCTTCCTCGCTCAGCGTGGTGAAGGTCATCGAGGGCTTGGCTTCCTTGATCTTCTCGATCGAGGCCTCGTGCAGGCCCTCCTGGTAGTCGATGATGTGGTCGAAGGCCACGTCGATGGCGTTCCGGATCACCTGCTGCTCGTCCTCCGACAGTCCGTCGAAAAACTCCTTGTTGGCCATCACCGCGGTGGTGAAGTTGTTGTGGCCGATCATCGTGACGTGGTCGGTGACCTCGTACATCTTGGTCGACTCGATGAAGAACATCGGGTTTTCCTGGCCCTGGATGATGTTGGTCTGCAACGCGCCGTAGACCTCGCCCCACGGCAGCGGCGTCGGCGTCGCGCCGAACGCCTTGTAGCTTTCCACCAGAAGCGGGTTGGTCATGGTGCGCACCTTGACCTCGTCCAGTTCACCGGGGCTGGCGAAGGGCTCCTTGGTGGTGATCGCCACCTCGCCCTCGGGGAACATGGTCAGCAGCTCCAGCCCCTGCTCGGCGTAAAGCTCGGGAAACATCTCGTTGATCGCCTCGGAATTCTCGAAGAAGCTGGCCAGCGTCTCGGTGTCGGTCGGCAGCAGGTAGGGCACGAAGAAAACCTGCGCCTCGGGGATCAGCGAGCCGGTGAAGCCGGGCGACTGGTCCACGAACTGCAGGATGCCGGCCTGCGCCTGTTCCATGATGTCGGCGGATTCGCCGAGCGTGCCATAGGGAAAGAGCTGGATCGTGTGGTCGGAATTGGCCTCCACCTCTTCCTTGAACTTCTGGGCGAAGACCCCCTGGACCTCGTCGATGGCCTCTTCGAAGGCATAGCGCCAGGTCTCGGCCTGCGCGGCCGTCGCCGTCAGGGCAAGGCCAAGCGCGGTCGTCGCCACAAGGCGGTGGAAGTTTCTCATGGGATGTCTCCTCTGGTTGCTTTCGCACGGACCAAGCAGGGTCCGAACCTTCGGGTGAAGCGTGCGGCCGCTCATGCGCCCGCGACCTCAGCCAAGCGCCACGGGGGCCGGGGTCAGGCCGAACGGACGCCCCGGCAAGGCTGCCGTGTCAGCGATTTCATGTGGTTAACGGTCGCAAGTCGCAGCCCCGCTGTCAAGGAAACCGGCGGGTGCGGGGTTTTCCGCTTGGGAATCAATGGACAAGCGCCGAGGCGGCTGCGGGCGCGCTCGCGGGCCGCTTTCGGGCCGGCCGGCATCCGCGGGGCGCGATTTTCGCAGAACGCGGCGCCGGTCGCCGGCTCGCCGGGGCCTGTGCGGCTTTGCCGGTTTGCGTCGCGCCCGTTTTTCGGTATGCGGGGGGCGACCCGCCCGGACCCGGCGTTGCGCCGGGTAGTGGCTTTCACCCCAGCCAGCCGGACCATCGCCAACCCAGACCGCCGCGCTGCCCTGCCAGAGCGCCGACGGCCCGCCATCGGAGTGACCATGAACGCACTCTACGCCTATCGCGACCAGTGGATCGGAAACGTCCGCGGCGACATTCTCGCCGGGCTCGTCGTGGCGCTGGCGCTGATCCCCGAGGCGATCGCGTTTTCGATCATCGCCGGCGTCGACCCCAAGGTGGGGCTCTACGCGTCCTTCTCGATCGCGGTGATCGTGGCGATCACCGGCGGGCGGCCCGGCATGATCTCGGCGGCGACGGCGGCGACCGCGGTCCTGATGGTGACGCTGGTCAAGGAGCACGGGCTGCAATACCTGCTGGCCGCGACGGTGCTGGCGGGGCTGATCCAGATCGGGGCGGGGTTCGCGAAGCTCGGGCACCTGATGCGCTTCGTTTCGCGCTCGGTCATCACCGGCTTCGTCAACGCGCTGGCGATCCTGATCTTCCTGGCGCAGGTGCCGGAGCTGACGGGCGTGACCTGGGTGACCTACGTGATGGTCGCGGCGGGGCTGGCGATCATCTACCTGTTTCCGATGCTCACGACGGCCGTGCCCTCGCCACTGGTCACGATCATCGTGCTGACCGCGGTGACGATGGCGCTGGGGCTCGACGTGCGCACGGTGTCGGACATGGGCGCGTTGCCCGACACGCTGCCGATGTTCCTGATCCCCGACATCCCGTTGACGTTGGAGACGCTGCAGATCATCCTGCCCTACTCGATCGGGGTGGCCGCGGTGGGCCTCCTGGAAAGCCTGATGACCCAGACCATCGTCGACGACCTGACCGACACCCCCTCCGACCGCAACCAGGAATGCATCGGGCAGGGGATCGCCAACACCGCGACCGGCTTCATCGGCGGCATGGCGGGCTGCGCGATGATCGGCCAGTCGATCATCAACGTGAAATCCGGCGGGCGCGGGCGGCTGTCGACCTTTACCGCGGGGGCGATGCTGCTGTTCCTGATCGTGGTGTTGGGCGACCTTGTGGGCCAGATCCCGATGCCGGCGCTGGTGGCGATCATGATCATGGTGTCCATAGGCACCTTCTCGTGGTCGTCGCTGAAGAACCTGCGCGAACATCCCCGGTCCTCGTCCATCGTGATGCTGGCGACGGTGTTCTTCGTGGTCTACACCCACAACCTCGCCATCGGGGTTCTGGTGGGCGTGCTGCTGTCGGGCATCTTCTTCTCGGCCAAGATCGCGCAGCTGTTCCGCGTGACTTCGGAGATTTCGGCCGACGGGCGCGAGCGGACCTACAAGGTCGAGGGGCAGCTGTTCTTCGCCTCGACCGAGGATTTCATGCGCGCCTTCGACTTCAAGGAGGCGCTGGAGCGCGTCACCATCGACGTCAGCGGCGCGCATATCTGGGACGTCTCGTCCGTTGCGGCGCTGGACATGGCCGTGCTGAAATTCCGACGCGAGGGCGCGGAGGTCGAGATCAAGGGCATGAACGCGGCCTCGGAAACGCTGGTCGACCGGCTGGCCGTCCATGACAAGCCCGGCGCGATGGACGCGCTGACGGATCACTGAGGGGAGAGAGATGTCCGGAATCCTGATGGCGCTGGTCGACGGATCGGCCTATTCCGAAAGCGTCTGCCACCACGCCGCCTGGATCGCGGGCCGCACCGGTGCGCAGGTCAAGCTCTACCATGTGCTCGACCCGCGCCGCGCGCAGGGGCAGCGCGACCTGTCGGGCTCGATCCGGCTGGGGGCGCGGTCGAACCTGCTGGAGAAGCTGAGCGCGCTGGACGAACAGCACGCGAAGCTCGCCCAGGCGCAGGGCCGCGCGATCCTGGAGGATGCCAAGGCGCTGATCGAGGCCGAGGGCGTGAGCGACGTGATCACCCGGTTGCGCCACGACGACATCGTCGCCACCGTGGAGGCCAAGGAAGGCGTGGCCGACATGATCCTGATCGGCAAGCGCGGCGAGGCGGCGGGCCTCGACAAGCCGCATCTCGGCTCGAATTTCGAGCGGATCGTGCGCGCCAGCCACAAGCCCGTCTTCGTCGCGAACCGCAGCTTTCGCCCGATCAACCGCGTGCTCATCGCCTATGACGGGGGCGTGTCCTCGATGAAGGCGGTCGACTACGTCGCCCGCGATCCGCTGTTCGCGGGGCTAAAGGTGGTCGTCGCCACGGTGGGCAGCGAGACGGCCGAACTGCGCAAGGCGCTGGAGAATGCCCGCGCGACGCTGAATGCCGGCGGGCACGAGGCCGAGGCGAAGGTGCTGAAGGGCGCGCCGGACAAGGCGCTGGCCGACCTCGTCGAGGCGGGCAATATCGACCTTCTGGTGATGGGCGCCTACGGCCATTCGCGCATCCGCACCCTGGTGATCGGGTCGACCACGACGGAGATGATCCGGTCGTGCAAGGTGCCCGTGGTGCTGATGCGCTAGCCCGGTCGGTCGGGCGCGCGATTTCCCCGTCCCGCCGGGTCCGCCCGGTCTTTCGCCCGTCGGGCGGCCTTGCCCGCGGACGATCACATCTTGGGTGTGGGGGATTGCTTGGGGGACCGCACGTCTGTTTCATGGAGGTCGGAGGAAAGCGCCCGGGACACATGTGGTGCGCGGACCCGATGCCGCCGCAGGGCCGGATCATGCCGGGGGGATGGCAGGCCGCGCATGGGAGACGGGAGGATCGCATGCCGGACAGGACCGACGCCGTTCGCTTCGCCGTGCTGCCGCTGGCCGGGAAGACCGCCGGCCCGAACGAGTTCGCGGGCACGATGGCGCCGCATCCGCTCGTCTACCAGGAGCTTGCCCACGACCCGGAATACACGGTCTACAATCGCCGGTTGACCGCCATGCGCATGTCCAACGGGTCGGCGGAGGATGCCTACTGGACGCTTCGCCGCCGGGCGATCCTGCGACATACCGGCGAATTGCCGATCGAGATCCGCGGCCCGGACGCCGAGAGGCTGCTGAACCGCGTCTTCACCCGCGACGTCTCGAAGACGAGGGTCGGGCGCTGCAGCTACCAGATCGCCTGCTACGCGGACGGCGGCATGATTCTCGACGGGGTTCTCGTCCGTCTGGCCGAGGACCGTTTCTGGTACGGGCAGGCCGATGGCGACCTGTCGGACTGGCTGCGGGCGCATGCGCGGGCCCTGGAGGTCGAGGTGTTCGACCCCGAGGTGTGGGTCAGCCAGGTGCAGGGACCCGACTCGCTCCGCATCCTGGAGGCCGCGGTGGACGGGGACGTCCCCGACCCGTTCCGCTATTTCGATGCGGCACGCGCCGCGATCGCCGGGCAGCGGGTCGTCGTCACGCGAACCGGCTTCACGAACGAACTGGGGTGGGAGGTGTATTTCGAGCCCGACACCGATGCGCGGGCCGTCGGCGAGCGCCTGCTGGAGGCGGGCAGGCCCTACGGGATGACCCCCGTGGCCGTGGGCGGCGCCCGCCGGATCGAGGCGGGGCTGCTCAACGCCGGGTCGGACTTCGACCGGACGGTGACGCCCTTCGCGGCCGGGCTGGGCGGCATGGTGGACCTGGACAAGCCGGAGTTCATCGGCAAGGCCGCGCTGCAAGACCGGGATCGGCGGCGGCGGACCTGGGGGCTTCGCGTCGCCGGGGGCGTGGCCCGGATCGGCTGCGGGCTGAGCAGGGACGGCAAGCCGGCCGGCCGCGTCTGCTCCTCGGCGTGGTCCCCGTTCCAGCGCTGCGGCGTGGCGATCGTGCGGCTCGACGACCCGGAGGCCGGGCCGGGCACGGTTGTCGATGTGGTTTGCCACGATGCGCAGGTGCGCCCGGCGGAAACCTGCGGGTTGCCGATGTACGACCGCAGGCGCCGGATTCCGAAGGGGGAGCTTGTCGATATCCCGGAGAAACCCGCGCCGGGCGAGGGCGGGTAGGGCCGGTCGCGCCGGTCCGGGCCCGCGGCCTCTCGTTCCGATAGACGACGCCCGCGATATCGAGA
This sequence comes from Rhodovulum sp. ES.010, assembly GCF_900142935.1. Lineage (NCBI taxonomy): Bacteria > Pseudomonadati > Pseudomonadota > Alphaproteobacteria > Rhodobacterales > Paracoccaceae > Rhodovulum > Rhodovulum sp. ES.010. The sequence continues at coordinate 3,375,072 of NZ_FSRS01000001.1, forward strand.
AGGACCCCACGGATCATGCGGTGGTCTTGCCCCAGTTCGCGCCGTTCGCCGACGACCCGCCCCCGAAACGCAACGGTTCGGCTTGACCCGGCAAGGCCCTTGGACTACGCACCATGTGCCTTCGCGGGTATAGCTTAATGGTAAAGCCCCTGCCTTCCAAGCAGGTGATGTCGGTTCGATTCCGTCTACCCGCTCCAGCCCTTCCCGCCTGACAAGACTCTGGCCAGAACGCCTGCGTGGCGTAACGATGCGTCGGGCGTGTCCGGCGACGACGTCGGATTTCCCGGCCCGAGCGCCTTGTTGCCTGCCACCCCAGGCCCTACAACACCCCCGAAAGCGGAGGACAACGCCATGCCGCCCAAGGCCCAGCCGGAGCAGGACCGCGCGAAGTCGAAGCGCATCGGGGCGCTGAAGGCGCTCTGGCCCTTCGTAACCCCCTACAGGGGCCTCCTGGCCGCGGCGCTGACCGCGCTGGTGCTGACGGCCATGGTCTCGCTTGTGCTGCCGATGGCGGTGCGCCGCGTCGTCGATGCGTTCGAGACCGAGGCCGCGCGCCTTCTGGACAGCTATTTCGCCGCCGCGCTGGGCATCGCGGCGCTGCTCGCGCTGGGCACGGCGCTGCGCTACTACCTCGTGACCCGCCTGGGCGAGCGGGTGGTGGCCGATATCCGCACCGCGGTCTTCGACCGCATGATCGGCATGAGCCCGGCCTTCTATGAACGCCTGATGACCGGCGAGGTTCTGAGCCGGATCACCACCGACACGACGCTGATCCTCTCGGTGATCGGATCGTCAGTCTCGGTGGCGCTCAGGAACGTGCTGATCTTCTTCGGCGGGCTTGTGCTGATGCTGGCGACTTCGCCCAAGCTGACCGGCGCGGTTCTGGTCCTGGTGCCCGCCGTGATCGTGCCGATCGTGCTGCTGGGGCGCCGGCTGAGGCGGTTGTCGCGCGAGAACCAGGACTGGATCGCGGCCTCGTCGGGCAACGCCTCGGAGGCGCTGCTGGCGGTGCAGACGGTGCAGGCCTTCACCCACGAGGCGGCGAGCCGGTCGACCTTTCACGAGGTCACCGAAAACAGCTTCGTGGCGGCGAGGCAGCGGATCGCCACGCGGTCGGTGATGACCGTCATCGTGATCTTCCTGGTCTTCGCCGGGATCGTCGGCGTGCTCTGGATGGGGGCGCGGGACGTGCGGTCGGACGCGATGACAGTGGGCGAACTGGTGCAGTTCGTGATCTACTCGGTGATGGTCGCCGGCGCGGTGGGGGCGATGACCGAGGTCTGGGGCGAGTTGCAGCGCGCGGCCGGCGCGACCGAGCGGCTGGTGGAACTGCTGACCGCCGAGGACACGGTGAACGACCCGCCCCGGCCCGCGGCGATGCCCGCACGGGTGCGCGGCGACATCCGGTTCGAGGAGGTGCGTTTCTTCTACCCCTCGCGGCCCGGCGTGGCGGCGCTCGACGGGGTCAGCCTGCATGTGAAGCCCGGAGAGACGGTCGCGCTCGTCGGTCCCTCCGGGGCGGGCAAGACGACGATCATCCAGTTGCTGCAGCGGTTCTACGACCCGCAGGAGGGGCGTATCCTGCTAGACGGGGTGGACCTGCGCGCGACGACGCGCGCCACCTTCCGCCACCATATCGCGCTGGTCCCGCAAGACCCGGTGATCTTCGCCGCCACCGCGCGCGAGAACATCCGCTTCGGCCGGCCCGAGGCGACCGATGCCGAGGTCGAGACCGCGGCCCGCGCCGCCGCCGCGCATGGCTTCCTGTCCGCGCTGCCCGACGGCTACGACACCTATGTGGGCGAGCGCGGCATCATGCTGTCGGGCGGGCAGAAGCAGCGCATCGCCATCGCCCGCGCGATTCTGCGCGATGCCCCGGTGCTTCTGCTGGACGAAGCGACCTCGGCGCTGGATGCCGAATCCGAGCGCGCCGTCCAGCATGCCGTCGACGAGATGGCCGCGACCCGCACCACGCTGATCGTGGCGCACCGGCTGGCCACGGTGAAGAAGGCCGACCGCATCCTGGTGTTCGACGAGGGTCGGATCGTGGCCGAGGGGACGCACGAGGCGCTGGTCGCCCAGGGCGGGCTCTACGCCCGGCTGGCACGGCTGCAATTCACTGAGGGTATCGAAAGCGCCGCCTGAGCGGCATCGTTTTCGTTCCCTCGTCGCAAAACCCGGTCTAGTCTGCGTCATCGTTAACGATTTTTCGCGGAGGAGAAAGATATGGGTCTTTGGAAGTTCATGAAGGATGCCGGCAAGAAGCTGACCGGCCGGGCCGAGGCCGCCGAGGCGCCGAGCGCCGAAGAATTGCAGAAGGAAATCGCCGATCTGGGCCTCGATGCCGAGGGACTGGAGATCGAGGTCGAGGGCGACAAGGTCAAGGTAAAGGGCACGCCAAAGAGCCAGGAGGCCAAGGAAAAGGTCATCGTCGCAGTCGGCAACATCGAGGGTATTGCCGAGGTCGAGGACGAGGCGGGAGGCACCGATCCGGTGTTCCACACCGTCGTCAAGGGCGACTCGCTGTGGAAGATCGCCGAGGCGACGCTGGGGGACGGCGCGCGCTATACGGAGATCTTCGAGGCGAACAAGCCGATGCTGTCCGACCCCGACAAGATCTATCCCGGCCAGGTGCTCCGCATCCCGCAAGGCTGAGCCGGCAGCGCCCGCCCGCGATGGGTGACCCGGGCTGACGCTGCGTTTCCCGGGCCAACCGGCTTGCCGCCGACGGCATTTCCCGTCATCCTCGTCTTCCGACGAAAGGCCCGGGAACGCGGGTCCGAGGGAGGAAAGACGATGGCAGGCTTTGCCTCACGCGCCGATCGCGACGCGATCGAGGCGGAATCGCACTGGCAGGGGCGCGAGGTGTCGCGCAGCGTCTACGGGTTTCTCAGCCGGACGGCGCAGGCCCATCCCGACCGGCCCGCCCTGTCGTTCCAGTTGCTTTCGGACCCGAAGGCGCGTGCCGAGACGCTGAGTTGGGGCGAATTCCACGGCCGCGTTACCCAGGCCGCCAATCTCTTTCGCCGGCTCGGCATCGGCGAGGACGATGTGGTCGCCTATGTGCTGCCGAATTGCACCGAAACGGCGGTCACGCTTCTGGGCGGCGCTGTCGCGGGGATCGTCAACCCGATCAACCCGCTTCTGGAGGCCGAGACGATCGCGGCGATCCTGCGCGAGACGAAGGCCAAGGTCGTCGTCACGCTGAAGACCTTCCCCAAGACCGACGTGGGCCAGAAGGTTGCCGAGGCGGTGCGACACGCGCCGAACGTCGACACCGTGCTGGAGGTCGACCTTCTGCGTTACCTGACCGGCGCGAAGAAGCTGATCGTGCCGCTGATCCGGCCGAAGAACCCCGACAACCACCACGCGGACCTGCTGGATTTCCACAAGGAACTGGCCAAGGAGCGCGCCGACGGCCTCGATTTTCCTGACCATTCCGACGACCGGATCGCCGCCTATTTCCATACCGGCGGCACCACCGGCCTGCCCAAGGTCGCCCAGCACAGGGTCTCGGGCATGGTCTACAACGGTTGGCTGGGGCATCGCCTGTTGTTCACCGAAGAGGACACGCTGATCTGCCCCTTGCCGCTGTTTCACGTCTTCGCGGCCTATCCGGTGCTGATGTCGGTGATCGCGGCGGGGGCGCATGTGGTGCTGCCGACGCCCGCGGGCTATCGCGGCGAGGGGGTGTTCGACAATTTCTGGAAGCTGATCGAACGCTGGGGCGTGACCTTCGTCATCACCGTGCCCACCGCCATCGCCGCCCTGATGCAGCGCAAGGTGGATGCCGATGTCTCGACGCTGCGCTATGCCTTCTCGGGCTCGGCGCCCTTGCCGATCGAGCTTTACAACCGCTTCGAGAAGGCCACCGGCGTCACGATCTGCGAGGGCTACGGGCTGACCGAGGCGACCTGCCTGGTGTCGATCAACCCGCCCGAAGGCGGCAAGAAGATCGGCTCGGTGGGCATTCCCTTCCCCTACACCGATGTGCGCATCCTGAAATGCGACGCCGAGGGCAACGTGATCGCCGAATGCGACGTGGACGAGGTGGGCGAGATTTGCGTGGCCAATCCCGGCGTGCTGGAAGGCGCGACCTACACCGATGCCACCAAGAATCTCGGGCTCTACGCCGAGGGGCGGTTCCTGCGCACGGGCGACCTGGGCCGGCTGGATGCGGACGGGTATCTCTACATCACCGGGCGGGCCAAGGACATCATCATCCGCGGCGGCCACAATATCGACCCCGCCGAGATCGAGCAGGCGCTGGCGGGCCACCGCGACGTGGCCTTCGTGGGCGCCATCGGGCAGCCCGACAGTTTCGCGGGCGAACTGCCCTGCGCCTATGTCGAACTGGTCGAGGGGGCAATCGCGACCTCTGACGAGCTTCTGGACTATGCCCGTGTGCATATCCACGAGCGTGCGGCAATCCCGAAGCATCTGGAAATCCTGGACGAACTGCCGAAGACCGCGGTCGGCAAGGTGTTCAAGCCCGAACTGCGCAAGCGTGCGATCCGGCGCGTCTATGACCGTGCGCTGGCCGAGGCGGGGCTGGAGGCGCGGGTGGACGACGTGGTCGAGGACCGCAAGCGCGGCCTCGTCGCGCGGCTTGCCCGGCAGGACGGCACCGACGCGGAGTCGGTTCGCCATGTGCTTGGTAATTTCGCCGTGCCCTGGGAGTGGGCGGACTAGAAAAGCGGTGACGCGCCACCGGACGGAACCGGCGCCGATGGCGGCGGGCTGTGGCTGAACGCGCGCCCCGGGGCGCGGCGTGCAGTGGTTGCCGCGCGTCACCGTGCACGGGCGGCGGCGGGAGATGGGGCTGGCGGGCGCTCCAATGCGCATGGCTTCCGGTGCAACGTCCCCGACTGGTGCGTGGGGGCACCCAGGGCGCATTGCAACCGCGCCGAGCGGATACCACGCCGGTCACGGCGCTTGCGCGTCGTCTCCGGCGGAAGCGGACGCTGGGGTCGGACGTATTCGCCGCCATGGCGCGGGACGGCATGCCGATACCCCCGTCACAGATCGCATTCCGCCTTGAGCGCGGGCGCGAGCCCGCGCTCAAGCAGGATCGCCGGGCCAAGGCGAAGAGCGGCTTCGGCGTCCGACGTGACGATCAAGACCGCGGCCCCAAGGGAGGTCAGGTGATCAAGCAGTCGGCCAAGCTCCTTCCGTCCAAGTCCGATCTCGTCGGCATCGACGAGAGCGAGCTTCGGACGCGCCAGAAGCCCGCGCGCCAGGAGCAGTCCGGCCTGTTCCGACGCGGTGAGGTTGCGCCTGCCCTCGGCGACCTTGCCGGCCAGGCCGCCGATGCGGGCGACCGCCGCGCCAAGCGCCGCCGCCTCCAGGGCGCCTTGGATCTCCGCATCGTCCGGCCTTCGGCCTATCCCGAGGGTGGCCTCCCGCCTCAGCGATCCTGCAAGCCCTGGCGCCGGCCGGCCCAGGTAAAGAACCTCTCCCGGAGCAAGCGCGCCAGGCGCCCGGCCGAACACCTGGATGCGTCGCGCCGGGATCGGTGCGTCGAACCCGGCGAGGGTAAGCAGCAGCGCGCTTTTTCCGCTTCCCTGGGGGCCGGCGAGCCTGCGGCAGCCGCCCTGCTCCAGAACGAAGTCCAGCCGTGTGCCCCCCGGCATTTCCGCCGCGTCCACACGGATCGCGGGCGCATTCGGACGCCCGCCGGGGCGGCCCAAGGCCGGCATGCGCGGCGCGTCGAGCAGCCGGTCCAGTTTGGCCGACGCCACCAAGAAACCGCGCCGGCGGTCGGCGACGTCGGCCAACTGGCGCAACGGCCAGGCGACGAGCGTGAGCGCGGTCAAGGCGGCCACGGCCTCGGGGATGCCGAGGCCCAGATGCACGCAGGCGCCGAGGCACAGCGCGCCAGCCAGCCCCGCGCCCGCGTCGGGCAGCGCGCGCACCGCCGCGGCAAGCGATTCGCGCCGCACCCCTGCCTTCGCGACCTCGCCCGACCAGCCCTTCAGCGCCCGGAGTTCGGTGCGTAGCCGGCCGGAGCGGCGGAGTTGGATGCCCTGCGGCAACCGCTCGGCCATGGCGGCCGCGAGCCGCGCGCGCCGGCTGCGCAGGTCCGAATGAGCATGCCCCAGCGGAGCGCTCATCACGAGGATTCCGGCCATAACCGCGCAGAGCGGTCCGATTGCGGCAACCAGCAGCAGCGGCTCCAGAAGGTAGAGCACGACCAGCGCGGAGGGGATCGTGATCAAGGCCGAGATCAACCGTGACAGGCCGCGCGCGATCCAGCCCTTGAAAGCGGCAAGATCGCCGACATAGCGCAAGGCCAATGCCCCGGAGCGGCGGCGCGCCACGGCGCTGAGCGGCATCTGTGAGACGTGCAGGAACAGCGCGCGACGGATCTCGGCGGCATAGCTCTGGCCCGCACGCTCGCCCACCCGCCCCTCGAGCGCGCGGCAGGCAAAGAGCGTGAGACCGCCCGCCGCGATCGAGATCAGCGCACCGATCGGCATGGCCTCGCCTCCCCCGCGCAGCACGACGAACACGTCTCGGGTCGCGAAGGCCGTTGCGACCATCGCGCCCGCCTGCCCGAAGGACAATGCCACCAGCACGGCCAGGTCGCGCCGGCGCTCTCCTCCGAGGATTTTCGGCCGCCGGCTCATGCCGCGCCGCGGTCAAGGTCGGCGAACCTCGCCTCGACAGCCGATGCGGTGGCCGGGTCCGCCAGGGTCGTGCGGCACAGCACGGGCAGCCCGGTCGCCTCCGTGGCGTCCTGCGCGGCCAGCGGCGCGCGCGTCATCACACCGGTGAGCGCGAGGGGCGCGATGCCGCGTTCGGCCAGCCAGGCCAGGGCGCCGTGTGCGGTCAGCGCCTCGGGCGCGGCGAGGAGCGTCCCGTCGAAGCGGTCGACGAAGTCGGGCCGTGACAGCAGCGCGGCGGTTTCGACCTGCGCGACGCCGTCTGCCAGTTCCACCACGGCCACGTCGCATTCCGCGGCATGAGAGAGCAGCAGGTCGGTCGACGCGATCAGTCGCTCTGGCGCCTGGCGGTGGGTCGATGCCATTCCGGCGTCGGTGAAGTCCAGCACCTGCGCGGCGCCGGCCGCCTCGTATTCGTGCAGGTCCCCGAAGGATCCGGTGCCGGTGGCCTTGATCGCCGCCACGCGCCGCCCCAACCGGGCGAAGCCGTTGACCAGCCCGGCGGCGGCGGCTGTCTTGCCGGCATTCATGCCGGTGCCCAGCACCGCCAGCACGAGCGCCGGCCGGCGCGGCGCCGCCTGTGGCAGGGCGTAGCGGTTGACATTGATCGCCGCACCGTCGCCGTCGGCGAGCCGGCCCAGTACCGCCAGGCGTGTCCCGCGCGCGACACGGTTGTTGCGCGACAGGATTTCGCCGGCGATCCCGCCACCGGCCAGAAGGTCGGCGCCCTCGGGGGACAGGCGCGCGACGCCGTGGAACTGGTCCACGGCGTAGCGGTCAGCGCAGGCAACGACGATCCGGTCTCCGGGCCAGAGCGGCGAGAAACGGCCGTCCGCCAGTTGCAGGCGCTTGTGATTGCCGATGCGAGTGACTTCGGCCAGCACGAGGTCGCCCGGGCGTGCGGCGGCAAGATCGCCGTCCAGCGTCGTGGCGTCGGCACGCTGGACACGGCGGGTGGCGAAGCTCCACTTGGCGCCCAGGGTTGGGCAGGCGCGGAAGGTCCGGTTCGGGGTGAAGGCGGTCATGCGGAAATCCTTTCGATGGTGCGCGGGGCCTTCCCGCCGGCGCAGGTCAGTGCGTGCTGGCAGCCCGCGCAGCATGCGAGCGGCCGGATGAAATCGCGGTCGAGCCCGCCGCGGGCGACGCAATCGACGAAGCTGTGTCCGCAACCCTGGAGAAGCCGCAGCGAGATCGCGGGCGTGAGGCCCTCGTCACGGGCGCGGGCCTCGGCCGCGGCGCACCAGCGCCGGGCCCGTTCCACCCGGTTCGCACCCTGGCGTGCATCGATCGACGCGCCCTGGCGCAGGTTTGCATCGCGCGCGACATCGTCGCTGCCGACGCAGACAACGATCCGGCGATCGAGGAGTCGCCGCAGGTTCGCCCGCATCTGGAAGCCGTGACTGCTCTTCCGCGGCGCGGTGGCGATGCCCTCCGGCCAGGCCATGTCAGCATGGGGAAAGGTCCACCAGCCGGGCGCGGTGATGCAGAGCCGCTCCACCATGGAGGGGTAGAGCCAGGCAAAGCGGTGCGCGAACTGCGCGCCGCCGGAAAACCCCGACAGGTCGAAGGGCCCGGCATCGATCCGCCCTTCGCTGCGCAGGGCCGCCATCAGGCGAAGCAGCGCCCAGTCGGCCCGGTTTCGGCAGGCGGCGCGCTGGTAACGGGGCCAGTGCGCCGCGTCGAAATGGGGCACCACCAGCGCGCGGCCGGTCGCACGGGCGCGGGGAAGCAGATGCGACACCATTTCTTTAACGCCGCGGGTGATGCCGTGCACCGCGACGACGGCAGGGGCCGCCGGGCCGCAGTCGGACTCCACGATCCAGGCGTCCGGGATCAGGCCGGGCACGCCCGGCCGGAAGACGGGACAGGTCCTTTTCATGGCTCAGGCCGCCGCCTGCGCGGCCCGCCGGGCGCGTTCCGTCGCCGCCGCCGCCTTTTCCCGCATGCCGGCGGCCAGCAGGTCGAAGATGACGTGGATGCGGTCCTCGTCCCCGTCGTTATGGGCTTCGTGCATCTGGTCGTTGTCGAACCACCACAACTCGCCCTCGCGCATGCGGACCTCTTCGTCGCCCGCCTTCATCCAGGACCCGGCCGAGGATTTCAGCACCATGTGGTAGCGCCCGCGGAAGCGGTAGTATTCGCCGCGGTCGATATGGGGATAGACGGTGTTGCCGGCCGGCAGGCAGACGATCTTGGCCCGGCCGAGATCGGCATCGAGCCGCGTCGCCACGTCGGTGAGGAAGGCACGCGCCAGCGGGAAATCGGCCGAGGCGGTGGTCCAGCGGCTCTCGTGCACGTCGCGGCGCTTGCGGCCGAAGATCATCGACTTGCGCAGGCCGCGAAGCGGGATCGCCAGCGCCTCGCGCTGGACGGCGATCTTGTCCTGCCGGCCGGTCGCCTGCGCCCAGGCGTCATCGACCGAGGCGATCTCTTCGAGAAGCGGCTCGGTCGGGATATCGTGCAGGATGCGCTTGAAATACTTCATCTCTGGGTCCTCTTGTGGACGGCTTCGGATGAACCCAGTGGTAAGGCACCAGTCTGAGACGGTCCTTTCGCGATCATGAACCGGAGATGAACAGGCCGTTAAGCTGCGTTCATGATCGCCCGACAGGCTGGACTTGGCACGGTCCGGCAGGGCATCAAGATGCAGGGAGCCGCGCGCGGTCACGCGTCCGCGGACCGGTCGCCATGGAGGGTCGTCCAACGTGATTGCTTTCGGCGCCGCTGCACTGGCGCTTCTGGTCTTGGTTGCGGCCCCGACGTCTGCCGATGCCGGGCCGATCGCGCCGCGCGGCTGGGTGCCGGAACTGGCCGGACCGCCGGTGATCTCCGTTCAGCAGGACATTCCGGACGTCGTGCGGCTGCTGGCGCAGCGTGCCGTCCGTGCGGAACGCCGCGGTGACATGGAGACGGCGCAGGAACTCTACGACACCATACGCGAGTTCGGTTACGTGGTGCGCAGGCCGTCTCGGACATCGCGTCCGCAGGAGGGCGACGACAACCGGAGCGGCGGATCGTTCGGCGGCGGCCGGACCGACGAGGGTCGGGACGATGATGACGACGACCGGGACGGCGACGATGGTGACGACGGCGGCGGTGGCGACGATGGGGATGACGGTGGCGGCGGCGACGATGGCGGCGGCGATGACGACGACTGAGACCGCCGCGGCCCCGGCACGGACCTGAGCGATGCAGTTCCGCACCAAGATCGTGACCTTCGCCGTCCTGCTGGCCTGCGGTGCCGCAGTCTGCGCCACGCTCACTCTGGCCCTTGCGCGCGGCATCGAGCGCGATCTCGCCTCGGTCACGCTGGCCGAGGATCAGCTTGCCCTCTACCTGACGATGGAGACGAATATCAGCGACATGCTGCGGCTCCAGATCACGGCCGCCGCGGCGCAGTCGCCGGACACGATGGCCCGCCTGGCCGAAACGAAGTCCGCCGTCCGGCAGGACGTGGCAACGATCCGCGATATCGTCCAGCAGGAGATCGCCCTGCGCGGCGAAGAGGAAGCGCGCGAGTTGCTGACACTCGACCGGATCGAGCTTGTGCTGGACGATATCGAAGCCGCGTTCAACAGGATTGCGCCCGCCGCTATCGGCCCCCAACCGATCGACGCGCTGGCCGTGCCGCTGCTGGAAGTGGTCGAAGCCCTCGATGACAGGCTTGCGCCCCTGGTGGACCGGGCCGTGGCGGACGAGGCCGCCGAGGTGATCGCCGCGCGCAACGACATTGCCGAACTCAGCCGCCGCAGCGCGCAGGCGGGCACGGTGGCCGGAGCGCTGACGCTGCTGGCCGCGCTGGTCGGGACGCTGACCCTGTTGTCCTCGTTCATGCGCCCGTTCGGCGCGCTGATCGAGGGCGCCTCGCGCCTGGCGCAGGGGGACCTGTCGTTCCGCATCCCGGAAGGCGGGCGGGACGAATTGGGCCGGCTGAGCCGCGACTTCAACCAGATGGCCGTCCAGATCGAACGCTCGGACCGGGCATTGCGCGCGGAGGAGGAAGAGCTGCAGCACCGCGTCGCGGAGCGCACGGCGGAACTGGAGGAGGCCAACGCGCGGCTGGCTGCGCAGGACGCGACCCGGCGGCGCTTCTTGGCCGATGTCAGCCACGAGTTGCGCACGCCGCTGACCGTGATGCGCGGCGAGGCCGAGGTTGCGCTGCGTGCCCGCGACGCGTCGCTCGGTGACGGGGCCCGCGACGCGTTGGCCGCCGTGGTCGAGCAGAGCGAACACATGAGCCGGCTGGTCGACGACCTGCTGTTCGTTGCGCGCCGCGACGCGGGCGAAGCGCCCCTGCGGCTCTCGCGCCTCGCCCTTGGTGACCTGCTGGAACGGACCGTCACCATTGCCCGGCAGCTTGCGCCGGCCCCGACGATCACGCTCCAGGGCGAAGCGGACGCGCTTGCCACGCCGATCGAGGTCGACCGCGGACGCTTGCACCAGCTTCTGATGGTATTGCTGGACAACGCCCTGCGGTATTCGCCGGAGGGCGGCACCATTTCCATCGAGACCGAACGCGTGGGTCCGCAGGTCACCGTCGCCGTCCGCGATAGCGGCATCGGCATCCCGAGGGCGGACCTGCCGCATGTCTTCGATCGCTTTGTGCGCGGGTCGAACGCACTGCCCGGCGGCACCGGGCTGGGCCTGCCCGTCGCGAAGGCCATCGCCGAAGCGCATGGCGGCCAGCTGACCATCGACAGCCGTGAAGGCCGAGGGACCTGCGTCACGCTCACGTTGCCCATCACCGAGGAAGGAACAGCCCAATGATTCCCCTGCTGATGTTGGAGGACGAAGCCCGCATCGCGTCCTTCGTCAGGCGTGGCCTTGCCGCCGAGGGCTATGACGTGACCTGCCTGGCGACCGGCGCCGAGGCGCTCGAGGCGGGGCTCTCGGGCGATTTCGCGTTGATCGTGCTCGACGTCATGGTGCCGGACATGAGCGGCATGGATGTGTGCGAGCGGCTGCGCGCTGGCGGGGTGTCCGCGCCGATCCTGATGCTCACGGCGCGCGACGCGGATGAAGACGTGGTCGAGGGGCTGGAGCGCGGTGCCGACGACTACCTTGCCAAACCCTTCGCCTTCGACGTCCTTCTGGCGCGTCTGTCCGCGCTGCTGCGCCGCGGCAACGGCGCGGGTGTGGGCAAGCCTGCGGAAAGCGCGGGGATCGGCTCCCTGACACTGGACCGCAGCCGGCGGCAAGGATGCCTGCACGGAAAGGACCTGGCCCTGACGCGGCTTGAATTCGATGTCCTGTGGCTGTTCGTGGCCAACCCGGATCGGGTCCACAGCCGGGAAAGGATCCTGTCCCATGCCTGGGGCGCCGATGCCGACCCCCTGACCAACGTGGTCGACGTCTACGTGGCCCGCCTGCGGAAGAAGCTGGATCATCCCGGCGCACCGAAACTGGTCACGGTGCGCGGCGTGGGTTACCGATTGGATGTCGGGACAAAAGAAGCCTCGTGAGCGGCCGCGGCATGTCCTGCGACATGCCAGTTCGAAGGTCGGCGCTAGGCGCGAATGGCAGGGAGGTCGGCGGTGGGCATGGCGTATCCTTGCATCCGCCACGCCGCGCCACGACGCCAACGCGACGCTGGTGCGCTGCGCACAGCGGGTCGGCAAGGCCGCGAGGAGGGCTGCGTCTTCACCCGGCAAGACGCAGGAGCACCGACCCCAATCATCCCTGTCCTCCTCCAATGCGGCGAGCCTTCGAGCGTGATCTGGTCGCCGGCGCCAACGCCCCCTGGAAGATCGCAGTTGCGGAGGCGGTCTGGATGATCGGGATCGGCCCGCGTTTGGCTGGTTCGCCGGTACCGACGACCAGGCCGGCACCGGCGATCCTGTGGACCGGCGGCAGTCCGTTCGAACGACCTTGGCGTCACAAACGACCTAGACCGTTTCGCCGACATCCCGCGTCGCGCCAGAAGGTGCGAGGCACGCCTCGATCACCTTGAGCCAGGTCGCCCTGGTCTCGCCCGGCAAGGCCTCCGGGCCGCGCGCCAGCAGGCGGTCCCGCATGCGGCGGGCGAGGTCGAGCCGCCAGTCGGGGCGCAGGGGAACGCCGGCCGCCGAAGCCCAGGCCTCGACTTGCGAGACGAACGGAATGTCGGGGCGGAGCGTGTCGCTCAGCATGGTCTCGGGGCGCCGTTCCAGGCGGTCGACGATCTCTGCCAGCATGTCGGGCGGCATCAGGTCCTCGACGGTCGCACCGGGTCGACCGACCAGATCGGCAAGGCTGAGCACCCGGTCGCCAGCGCCGGCGGCGGGATGGTCCTGCACCAGGGTGGGGCGCCGATCCTTGCGCCCCGTCAGGACTTCGGCCATGCGCAGCGCAATGCCTGGATCGCCGGCCGGGGCGAAGAGGATGTCGCGGGCCGGTTTGAAGTCGCCGGCCCCGATCAGCATGGTCTTCATCGCCGTGAGGTAGATCTGTTCGACCACGCCCGGCACCAGCACGGTGTCCGCGCCGCCGAAGCTGGCCTCGGCCACGGCCATGTTGACCGCCGAGCGCACGGCGTAAGCGGCCCCGCCATCGCGCGCGCGGCCCTCCGGTGCGCAGAGATCCGAGGTGACCCGCGTCGAGCCGTCCTCGCCGACGAAGACCTTGCGCGCGCGTTCAAGCCGGTCGGCGTCGACAAGGAAGGGGGAATGGGCCGTGTAGACGATCTGGTGGTTGCGGGCGATCTCGTCGAAAAAGGTCGACAGGTCGCGCTGGGCGAGCGGGTGGAGCGACAGCCCCGGTTCGTCCAGCAGCAGCACCGCGCGCCGGTGCAGCCCCGCGCTTTCATGCAGGAACACGAGGAAGAAGCTCAGGAACCACTGCAGGCCGGTCGACCGCTCTTCCAGTTCGACCTCCTGCGCGCGCTCGGAATCCGACACCCAGATGCGGAAATGGTTGCCGTCGGCCTCGAAGCGGAATCGGTAATCGCGCACGCGCCACCACTCTCCGAACCGTTCGCTCAGCCGGTTGCCGGCCGATTGCAGCAGGATCGACCGTGTGCGCTTGGCCTCGGCGATCCGGGCCATGGGGTCCGGGCCGAGATCGGGTGAATTCGTCGACCGTATCAGATCGATCAGGCTTTCGAGCGGGTTGCGTTCCGCCTTCGCCCTGGCAAGCCGCCGACGCGCTTCGTCGCGGGTTTCGCTGAAATCACGGCCGAGCTCCAGGATCTCGGTCGGTTCGAGCCCGACGAAGCCGAACAGCACCCGAAGCGTGCGTGCCTTTGATGCCTCCTTCGGCCCGAGATCGCCGCGGCCAAGGTTGTCGACCACATGCGGCAGGTAGATTTCCGAGTCGAGGTTGCCCCAGCTGGAGTAGTAGACGAAGCGCGGCAATCGCGAGAGCACCGCGTCCCGCACCGTGTCGATCTGCCCCGGGTCGGGTGCGAGCATGTCGGTCATCCAGGCGCCGAGGTCGCGGCGCAGGGCGCGAAGCTCGGCCACGGTCGCGCTGACGATGCGGATCTCTTCTGGGATCATCGCGCTGACGCGGTTGCGCAGCCGCATCATGTCATTGCCCGTCAGCACCGGCTCGGCCTCGATCTCGGCCAGCATCGCAGAGATCCCGTCCAGAACGCTGGCGTGCAGCTCGTCCTCGCCGGGCTGCGTCTCGGCGGCCTCGATCCTGGCATGCGCGGACCGCAGGCGCTCGGCGGCGCGGCGCGCGTCGGTTTGGCGGGGGCGGGCGTAGTCCGGGAAATCGACGGTATAGCTGCCGTCGAAGAGCCGGCCGACCGCAACGCGCCGGGCCGCGTCCACGGGGATGTTGGCGCGTTCGGCGATTACGTCAGCCGCTTGCCCGGTGTCGAACTCGGCCAGGATGAAGCGATAGGCGTCAGGCGCGTTGCGGATTTCCGCGAACATCGCCTTGGGGTAGTCCGACACCGGATCGAGAAGACCGTCGGCGACCGGGTTCAGTTTCCAGAGCGGCAAGAGGAGGTTGGTCTTGCCGGATTCGTTCACCCCGACAAGGGCGGTGATACGGCCGAGATCGAGCCAATCGCTGTCCTTCACCGAGCGGAAGTTCGTGACGCGGTATCGCAGCAACGTCAACTGGTCCGACGACGTCGGTCCGGGCTCCGGCGGTGTCACGGCCTCGGGGGCGGGCGTGTGCGGAATGGAATCGTGGCGCATGGTCAGTCTCCTTCCTGATGGGTCGGTGTGAGCGTGGTGTGGGTCAGGGGCCGCGCTGTAAGGCGGGCGGCGCGGCGGTCGCCGGGTCGGCGGCGACGAGATGCTGGATCCCGTCCATCGCAAGGATGGCGAGCAGAAGCGCCGCGATGCCGGTCTGGCCGAGCCGCCGCGCACCGATCCAGGCGTCGAGGGCGGGGGGCAGGCCGTTTGCCTGCCGCACAAGGGCGCGTCGCCGGCGGGCCAGCGCGTCGCTGCCCCGTGCCGCGGCACGCTGGGCCGGGGCGGTCAGCGAGGCCAGGAAGGCGCTCCACCCGACGCGGCGCGTGTGCGCGATGACCGCCGCCGAAACGGCAAGGACGGCTCCGGCCAGGAGCGGCCAGGCCGGGCCCGGCGCAGCCCCGGCGATCGGCTGGGCGAGGCTGCCCGCAAGGGGCGGCCAGACCGCGGGGAGCGCCGCGACCCCGAGCGCCAGGAGACCGACGGGCAGCACCAGCGCCTCGGCCTCGACGCGCGCGGGCGCGGCCGGCGGTGCGCACCAGAGTCGCACGAAAAACCGCGCCATCAGCAGCGTCGTGGCTACGCCCGAGAGCGTCAGCGCAAGCGTCATCCAGGGCAGCCACAGGGCGGGCCCGGCCCCAAGGGCCGATTTCAACGCATCCTTGCCGAGCCCGCCGGAGAACCCCGGCAGTCCCGCTAGGATCAGGGCGGGCAGGAGAAGCGCCGCCGTCACCGTGATCCGCCCGGTGCGGCTGCGCTGTGTCGCGAAGGCGCCCGTGCCCAGGAACAACCCCGCCTTGGCAAGCGCGTGATGGGCGGCCAGGAATGCCAGAACCGGCAGCACGGCGCCCCAGGCGTCCGGTGCCATCAGCGCCATGCCCAGGCCAAGGGCGACGATCCCCATCTGGCTCACGCTCGAGAATCCGAGCACCGTCTTCGGGCAAGGCTCGCGCGCGCCCAGCAGCAGCGCCGCGAAGATCGTCACAAGCCCCGCCGTGGTCACTACCACACCGAGATCCGCATAGGCCGCGCCGCCCACCGGCACCGTCACCGCAATCCCGAAAAGCCCGGCTTTGATCATCGCCCCGGAGAGAACGGCCGAAGCCGGCGCCGGTGCGGCGCCATGGGCGGGCGGAAGCCAGAAGTGCAGCGGCATCACACCGAGCTTGATGCCGAACCCCGCCAGCAGCAGCGCGACGGTCCCCTCCGAGAGCGTGGCCCCGCGGAGATCGGCCAGCATCAATGAGCCGGTCTCGGCCGCGGCGAGCGCCAGCCCGGCGAAAAGCGCCAGTTCGCCGGCCATGACGAACCCGATGTAAAGCCGCGCCGCGACCAGAGCCGCCCTGCTGCGCGCGTGCAGCACGAGGCCGTAGGACGAAAAGCTCATCAAAGCGAAAAACGAGTAGAAGCTCGGGGCATCCAGGGCGAGAAAGAGGCTCAGATTGCCCGTCATGGCCAAGAGAAAGCACAGGCCGAAGCCGGTGGCGCGCGGATCATCGGCCATCCACACGCGCGCCGCCGCGGCCGCTGCCGTCCAGACCAGCGCCGCCGGGATCAGGAAGAGCCGCGCCGTCGGATCCAGGCCCAGGACGGCCCCCAGGATCAGCCATTTCTCCTCGACAGCAACCGTCTCTGGTGCGAACAGCGCCAGCGCAAGTGCGGGCAGGGGCGCGAAGGGCATGGCCCTCCAGACCACCCCGCGGGCGGGCGCGATCGTGAGCGCAGCCGCAAGAAGCAGCGGCGTTCCGATCGCGGCGGTCAGGGCAAGCGCGGGCATCAGAGACCTCCGGTGAATTCGCGGGCGACGATGAAGCGCGTCCATTCCAGCGTGCTCAACGGCGAGCCCGCCAGAAGGCCGATGGCCACGACGAATCCGGCGGTGATCATCGGAGGCGCGGCCAGCCATGGACTGATCCGCGGCCGGGCCGGGGCGCTGGCGGCCTCGGCGGGCGGGTCGCAGAACCAGGCGCGGTGCAGGAGCGGCAGGAAATACGCCGCGTTGAGCAAGCTGGAGCCAAGCAGCAGGGCGATCACCCAGTCCTGCCCCGCCGCTATGCCTCCCTGCGCGAGATACCATTTCGAGATGAACCCCGCGAAGGGCGGCAGCCCGATCATCGCCAGCGCGGCCAGCGAAAACGCCGCCAGGGTGCCGGGCATGGCGCGGCCGACCCCGTCCATCTGGCTGACCTTCTTGACGCCCAGCCCTTCGGCCAGGTTGCCCGCCGCCATGAACATGGTGATCTTCATCACGCCCTGGTGGATCAGGTGCGCCAGCGCCCCGATCGCGGCGACGGGCCCCGCCAGCGCCACGCCCAGCGTGATGTAGCTGACCTGGCTGACGGTCGAATAGGCGAGGCGCGCCTTGATGTCGTCCTGCGACAGCGCCCGCAGCGAGCCGTAGATGATGGTCACCGCCGCGGCCGCGATCAGCGGCCCGGTAACGTTGAGGCTTTGCGCGAGCTCGATGCCGAACACCTCGTAGACGACACGGATGATCCCGAAGGCCCCCGCCTTGACCACGGCGACGGCGTGCAAGAGCGCAGAGACCGGCGCGGGCGCGACCATCGCGATCGGCAGCCAGCCGTGGAACGGCACCAGCGCCGCCTTCACGCCGAGCGCTGCGATCAGCAGCACGAAGAGCGCCTGTGCGGCCCCGGGTCGTTCGGCCGCGACGTCGGCCATCACGCCGCCGGGCACGAAATCCGTCGTGCCCGCAAGGCCCCAAAGCGCCAGCGTGCCCAAGAGCAGCGCCAACCCGCCCGCCAGCGTGTAGATCAGATAGATCCGCCCCGCGCGCAGCGCCGCCGCGGTGCCGCGATGGATGACCAGCGGATAGGTCGCGATCGTCAGCAGTTCGTAGAACAGCAGGAATGTGAACAGGTTGCCGGCCATGGCGATGCCCACGGTCGCGGCGACGCAGAGGCTGAAGAAGCCGAAGAACCGCGCCCGGTGCGGCCCGCGCTCCAGGTAGCCGACCGAGTAGACCGTGGTGATCAGCCACAGCACCGCCGACAGCGCCACGAACATCAGCGCCAGCGGATCGGCCTGCAGATGCAGGTCGAGACCCGGCAGAACGCTCAGGCGCAGGTCGTAGACGACGCCATGGGTGGCCTTCCAGGCCAGCCAGAACACCAGCGCCACCTTTACCCCGGCGACGGCAAGGTTCAGCCCGGTGCGCAACCGCGCGCTGCGCTCGGGCAGGGCCAGCAGCACCGGCGCGGCGCCCAGCGAGGTCAGGAGGATGACGAGGGGCAGAAGCGGCATGTCGATCATGGAGTCACTCCGAACGGGCGGCCGAGGTCGAGGACGGCAAGGATGGGACCGGCGGCGAGGCCGAGGCCCACGGCCAGGCCCGCCAGCGCGAAAGGCGGCGCATCGGCCAGCGCCCAGCCGCGATGCTCGTCGAGCGGCGCGCGCACCCGGTCGAAGCGCAGGAAGCCGGTGAGTGCGCGGGTGAAATAGGCGACGCTGAGCAGCGTTCCGGCCATCGTCACCGCGACCCAGTGCCAGTTCCCGGCCATCATCGCGCCTTCCATCAGCGACCACTTGCCGATGAAGCCCAGCGAGGGCGGCAAGCCGATCAAGCTGATCGCGGCCAGCGCGAAGGCGAGCTGCGCCAGCGCCGGGCGCACCGCGCTCCGGTCAAGCTCGCTGATGCGGTCATGGCCGATCACGTCCTTGATCCGGCCGGCGGCAAGGAACATCGCCGCCTTGGCGATCCCGTGGGCGAGGATCAGGAGGGTCGCGGCGCGCCAGCTTTCGGACAGCCCCTCGGGGCCGGCGCGGGCCAGCGCGATGAAGATCAACCCCATCTGCGCCACCGTCGACCAGGCGACCAGCAGTTTCAGCCGATCGGCCCGAAGCGCCTGAATGCCGCCCCAAAGCACCGCGCCGGTGCCGAGAACGCCCAGCAGCGTCAGCAACGTCTCGTCGGGAAATGGCCCGGCCTCGGCCAGCCGCAGCAGGATGTAGAGCCCGGCCTTGACGACCAGCGCCGACAGCAGCGCGCTGGCGGGCGCGGTGGCGTTGGCATGCGCCTCCGGCAGCCAGAAATGCAGCGGGAACAGCGCGGCCTTCAGCGCGAGTCCGACAAGCAGCAGCGCAAAGGCCGCCGATAGCGCCACCGATGGCTGTGCATCGGCGAGTCCGGCGAAATCGAGCCGCCCGGTCTGGAGGTAGACGAAGCCGACACCCAACAGCATCATCAGAGCGCCGAGAAGGCTCGCATACATGTAGGCCAGCCCCGCGCGCAGCGCCGCAACCGTGCCGCCCAGCACCGCCAGCCCCACGGCGGCCAGCGAGATCACCTCGAGCATGACGTAGAGGTTGAAGAGATCGGCGCTGAGATAGACTCCGTTCATCCCCGTGAGCAGCAGCAGGCAGAGCGGCCAGAAAAACGCCCGCTGGCGCGACATCGGCTGACCCTCGGCGCCGGGATCGTCCGCAGGGCCGTCCTTGCCCGCAAAGGCGGCCAACGCGCCGAGGCCCACGGCTAGGGCGATCAGCGCGGTCAGGCCCAGCATCGCCAGTGCCAGACCGTCGGCCCGCAACTCGATCCCGAGCGGCGCCCCCCAGCCGCCGAGCGGCACGGAAACCGCCCCGGCCTGCACCACGGCGTGGCCCACCGCCGCGATCGCCGCCGCGGTGGCGACCACCGTCCCCAACCCGATCCCGGGCGCGCCGCGCGGGAGCAGGAAGGCCGCGATCGCGCCGAAGAGCGGCAGCAGGATCGCAAGCGTCATCGGGTCCGGCAGGACATCAGTCATCGGTTCTGGCCTCGAGGCTGTGCAGACGGCGGATCAGGGCGAGCGCCACGGCTGTGGCGCTGACCATCACGACGATGCCGGTGATCACCAGGGCGTGCGGCACCGGGTCGGCGGCGGCTGCGGGGCCGCGCCAGGCGGCGGCGACCAGCACCATCCCGGCGCCGACCGAGCAGAGTTGCAGCGCGATCACGCGGCGCATCCGGTCGATTGCGCCCAGCACGCCCATCAGCCCCAGGCCGAACACGGCAAGACCCGCAAGTCCGTATATCGTGGCTTCCGTCATCTCTTGCTCTCCACCTGGGCAACCGCGACCGGCTCGCGGCCATGGAACAGCGCGGCCAGGGTCGCGGCGATCGAGATGGTCACCATTGCTTCGATCAGCAGGATCAGGGTCTTGGCGTGCGCAGGCGGATATTCGAATGCCGCCCGTCCCGCCCCCGCGATGCCCAGCGCGACGACGGCAAAGACGGCCGTGCCCGCGACGAAGGCGCCGCGCGCCAGCGGGCGGTGGCCGGGCACGGGCCGGTATTGGCGCGACAGCAGCGCCAGCACGGCGACCGCGGCCAGCACCGCGCCGGCCTGGAAGGCGCCGCCGGGCACCTCGGCCCCGATCCAGAGCAGATAGCCGCCTGCGATCACGGCGACCGGCAGCGCGACGCGGGCAAAGCCCTGGTAGACGTCCCCCAGCGCCGGCACAGGCGCATCTGCCAGCCCGCGTTCCACCTGCCAGACGACGATCACGGCGGAGAGCAGCACTACCACCTCCATCAGCGTGTCATAGGCGCGGAAGTTCAGCAGGACCGCCGTCACCGGATGCGAAACCCCGCTTTCGGGCATGGCTGCGGCAACCTGCGCCTCCAGCCCCGCCCCGCCCTGCGGCGCGCCGAGAAAGGCGAGCCCCAGCGCAGCCGTGGCAAGCCCGGCGAGCACGGCGTTCATGCCAAGCGTGGGGCGGTGGGCGGCCGCGGCAACGGGCGCGTCGGCCTTCGCGGACAGGGCCCCGCCCCGCAGATGGGCAAGCGTCCGCAACAGGATCGCGCCCGTGATACCGGCGCCGATGGCGGCCTCCGCCAGCGCCACGTCGGGCGCCACGAGCCGCGCCCAGGCGAGCGCCACCAGCATGCCGAACACGACGAAGGCGACGATCATCGCGAAGGCATCGCGCACCAGAAGCGTGGCGGCGGCAAGCCCGACGATGGCCGTAGCCAGCATCAGGTCGAAGGCGAGGAACAGGCCGGTCATGCGCGCACCTTGAGCACCAGAGCCCCGGCCCGGCGCGCATGACGGGCCACGAGATGTCCGCCCGTGGCGCTGGCCAGGGCGACGAAGGCCCAGATCAGAACAATGCGCAGCGTCTCGCCCCAATCCGGCGCGGCGATGGCGGCGCCCAGGCAGATCAGCGCAAGACCCATCCCGTCGGCCTTGGTCAGGGCGTGCAGACGGCAGAACACGTCGGGAAAGCGCAGCAGCCCGATGGTGCCGGCGACGAAAAAGCCCGCGCCAAGGGTCATGAGGACGGTTCCGGCAAGCTCGAGCATCACCGCCCCCTCCGTGCCGAAAGCGCAACGTAGGCGACGAGCGTGACTGCGGCGAGCAGCGCCATCACAAGCGCCACGTCCAGCAACGCGGGCATCTCCTGTATCCGTGCCAGGACAATCGTGATCGCCACTGCGGCTGTTCCCAGAAGTTGCGCCGAAAGCATCCGGTCGGCGTCCGAGGGGCCGCGGATCACGCGCCATAGGCCGCCGAGCAGGCTGGCCAGGAGAACGAACAGAATTGCTGCAAGGATTTGGCTCATTTCGCGGTCTCCGTCAGATTGCGACTGTCGGTGGGGACATCGGGCAGCGCGAAAAGGGCGCGCACCCGCGCCTCGAGCGGAGCGAGTTCGGCCTCGAGATCGCTGTGCTTGTCGAGCATGTGCACCTCGATGCGATCATCGACGATCTCGGCCGAGAGCGTGCCCGGCAGAAGCGTGATCGCGTTGACGAAGACGAGGCGGGCGGCGCCGGGCGGCAGATCGGTTTCGTAGCTGCGAAACCCGGGCGCGAGCGGCATCCGCCACGCCAGCGCACGGCCGGCCACGTCGACCGACCCGCGCGCCGAGGCCACGGCGAACCACACGACGAAGTCCAGTGCCCCCTTGATCGAAAGGCGCCACGCGGGTGCCGCCGGAAAGCTCATCGCGAGCGCCGTCGCCGTGGCGACGGCAGGACCGCCGAAGACCCAACTGGCAAGGTCCGAACCGGTCAGCATGCCCCAGATCAGGGCAAGGGTCCCGGCCGTCAGGAACAGCTTGCGCCAGCCGCGGCTCCCTGTCCGGTCCGGCATCCCATCGGGGTCGGCCATGGCGGGCACGGCCTCCTGCGGACGCGCCGTGAAGGGCAATACGGGTGTTGACGAGACCACGTCCCGCGCGTCGCGAATGGCAGTCGGCATATCCTCGGCCCGGCGCAAACGGTCTGGCTCGCGCATGTCGTCCTCTCCATCGGCGGGAAGCGTTCCCGATACGCTGCGGCGGTGGCGGGGCTTGCGCGCGTCGCGCCGTGAGCGTGGGTGTCCCTGTTGTCGCGCCGACATCCCGTCGCCGCAATCCACCAAAGAACGCGCGAGGCAGCCGCTTAATCCCCGCAAAACGACGACAATCGGACCCGCGGCCTGGCAATTCGTGCCAGATCGGACCTGCCTTGCAATTTGTTCGGCGCGCGGGATTAAACCGGCGCCGAAGGCGTTTGTCGGACATCCAGTGAAGGAGGATGCCATGACGCACACCGAAACGACTCCCGAGAAGACCGAAGCGCCGGCGCAGGACCGGCTGGCCAAGCTGCGCGGGTTCTGGCGCGGCAGCCTCATCGAATCCGTCGCCGCGCTGCACTATCGCGATCCGGCGGCCTATGACGAATGGCTGGAGTCGCGTGACATTGTCGTGATAACGGCGGCGCTTTCGCGCCTGTCCGATCGGCAACTCGACCGGATCGGGCTCAATCGCGAGACCCTCGTTCTCGACGTCGAGAAGATGATGGAGATCAGCGCGCGGAACAGTTCGATCGTCAGCGAGGCGCTGGAGATCGTGGAGAAGAGCAATAACGCGCGGGATCAGCGCGAGATGGCTCACCAGGTGGCGGCCGAATAAGGCAGAGGCCCGAGCCGACTTGCGACGGGAGCCAGTGCCCGGCCCCTTGCAGACGAACCCGAGGAATGCGCGCCCGGTCACAGAAGCGCGCATTTCTTTTGTCTTGCTCTCGCGGTACCTGCATTTGAGGGATCCCCGGCGAGGGAAAACGTTGCTTCAAGACCGGAAACGGTGGTGACGCGGAACACATTCCCGCTCACGGAGGCGCACCGGAGGAGGATCGACCGGCGGGTTCCGCTTCGGTTTCCCGACTGCGGTCTGGGCGGTGCGGACACGCTTTGTTCCGTCGGTGCGATGGTCTGCTGACCCGCAAGGCTCAGGCCTTGAGTGACCTTCCGGCGGAGTTTGGGCCCGGGAAGGCCACGCTCGGCCGGTTCCGCGGCGCGCGCCTGACCGGACCATCAGAGAGGCTGTCACGGCTTTGAACGCGACGCCGGCCTCGAACGCGCGCCCGTCGACCGGACATCTCGAAAAAGCCCTGAAGGCCAAACGACCGGCCGCGCCCGTGGCGGATTGATGATCCGGGTTGGCGCGCCCGTTCGCGATGCGACGTGAACGAAACGGAGGGCCGAATAGCGGCCTGGGTCTTTCACGGGCCTCAAATGCACGCGCGGTCTCACTGCGAGGTTCCGGCAGACTTTGGTTGGCCGCGCGACGGGGTGTCTCCATGCAAGAAGACGCCGCCCCGGCCATGGCTCGGGGCGGCTCAAGGCGAATACGCCTCATCAACCGGCTTAGCGCGTGTTACGCAGCACGCGCACCACTTCGTCGAGCTGCAGGAGCGCGCGTTTCATGTAGAATCCCTGCAGGTGCAGGTGGTTCGCGAAGATGCTGCTCTCGCCCGAGGAATTCAGCACCGCGAGCGGACGTTGTGTCGCCGCCTGCCGCAGACTGTCCAGTGTCTGCGCCCAGACCGCCTCGATCCCGACGGTCGAGATCACGCGGTCGAAATCTCGGCCCAGTTCCCGAACCAGCAGATAGGTCGCGTAGCTGAGCCCCTTGTTGAAATAGAAGATGTCGTCGGACATCCCGTCGATGAGACCCGCGCCCTGCTGCGTGTGCTGTTCGATGACAGCTGCCCGTGAGCCGAGTTCGCCGATCATGCGCTCCAGGGTCAGAACGAGCGCGTCCGGCCGCGTCTCGAACGCGGCATGACCGGCCGCCACGCGCGCGTTGTAGGCGCGCAACGCCTCCGCCGCCGCGCGATACTGGCTGTCGGCCGGCTGAACCGGCAGGAAGGACTGCTGGAAATCGAACAGCCAGATATCGGTCGGGAATTGGAGCAGGCCGGCCGCCCGCTGGAGGTCGAGATCGATGGCCGAGGTGCCGTTAAGCCGGCCGATCTGGGTTTCGAGTTCGAGCGTGAAGCGGCTGACCGCCCGCATCACGCCGCGTTGGTAGTTGGCCATGTTGTCGTGAAAGGCGGTCGGGTAGAAGACCGGATCGTTCGGCGCCCAGCGCAGCGTATCCACCTCGCGCTCGATCAGGGAGGCGAGCATGTCGACGGCGTGGCTGCCATTCTCCGCCTGGACCGTCGGCATGAAGTCCGGGTCCGCATCGATGCGCTGCAAGGCCGTCCCGAAGACCCCGAAATAGAGTACGACCGCCGTGACTATCATCAGCGAAGTGCGCTTCAAGATGGTCTTGGGCTTCCTGCCGAAGACGATGCCCGAAAACGAGCCGTGCGCTCCGTCTTCGCGTCTCTCCGAGCGAATGATCAGGTCGTTTGCCATCTGGTCCTCCTTGATTGGCAAGGGCTGGGGCAAGGCGTTGCACCGGCGCAATCTGTTCACCGCTAACGACGCGCCACCCGGCGATTTCATCCCGGCGGCAACGAAAGATGCGTCTCCGGACGATTTCTTTCGACCGCGGGGGATGAAATCTGCCGCTCGCGCGTATGTGGTTCGAAAAGATGGAGGACCACGTGCTGCCAGGATCACCGAAGTCGGAAATTCGGACACACATCGCCAGCTTGCGCCGCTACGCGCTGGTTCTGACACGCGACCATCACGAGGCGGAAGACCTCGTGCAGGAAACGCTGGTCAAGGCGATCGCCAAGGCAGACACGCTGCATCCCTCGAGCGACCTGCGCCCTTGGCTGTTCCGCATCATGCACAACACGCATGTCAGCGGGCTTAGGCGCGCCCAGGTGCGCAAGGCCGCCGAACCCGACCTGCCCGAACCTGTAACGCCCGAGCGCCAGCACCGGCATCTCGAGCTTCAGCAGGTGCTCGATGCGCTTGAACAACTGCCCGAGGCGCAGCGCAGGCCGATCATCCTCGTGGCCCTGGAGGACATGAGCTACGCGGAGGCCGCCCGGAGCCTGGACGTGCCGCTGGGCACCTTCATGTCCCGGCTCGGCCGCGGCCGGCAGGCGCTGCGCAACCTGCTCGGCGAGGTGAAGCGCAGCAAGATAAGTCTTGTTTCATGAGGGACGATGACATGAACACCGACCAAGATATCCATTCCGAGGCCGAACTGGCGCTCGATCCCGAACTGCATGCCTTCGTCGATGGGAAACTGTCACCCGAGCGCATGGCCGCGGTCGAAGCGCGTTTGGTTGGAAACGCGGCCGATCGAGACGCAGTCGCCGGATGGGCGCGCGACCGCGACCTGATCCGCGAAGCGGCGGCCGCGGCCGACGACCGTCCGTCCGACATGCGCACCGAGTTGCTGGGCCGCGAACTCGAGCGCCGTATCCGCACGGCCCGGCTGCGCGGGTTCGTCATGCGGCCGGCGCTGCGGCAGGTCGCGGCAAGCGTTGCGATCTTCGTCGCGGGCTGGGGCGGTCACGCGCTCTACGTGTCCGATGGGGGGCCGTCGGCTGCGGGCCAGCCCGGCTTTGTCACGCAAGCCGCCATGCTGCACACGGTCTATGACCAGAGGGGCATCGAGGAATTCGATGTTTCGGAAGACAGGATGCAGGCCTCGCTTGCCTGGTTGTCCGACCAGATGCAGCGCAAGATCGAAAGTCCACGGCTCGAAGAGCTGGGCTTGCGTGTGATTGGCGGGCGCCTTGTGGAGGGCGAGAACGGCCCGCTCGCGCAGTTCACCTACGAGGAGATCGATGGCGGTGGCCAGATCACCGTGGCGATGAGTCCGCATCCCGAAAGCCAACCGTTTTATCCATATGCCGTGCAGTCGGTCTCCGGGCGATCCGTGGCTTATTGGACCAGCGACGGCATGGACTTCGCGGTCATCGGAGAAAGCGAACCCGCGCGTCTTGCCACGTTGGCCGGTGCAATACGCTGAGCGTGCAGCGCTGCACGTCCAGGGATCGCAATGCGGCCTCACCGGGTGGGCTCATTCGCCCGCTGCGGCCGGCGCAGAAAGTGCGCGGCCTTTCGGAGCCCACGCCCGGGGCGGCGGACGCGATGAACCGGGTCTCGGCGGGGCGATCCACGAAACGGGGTGGACGGCCGCGCACCGGGGTGCGCGGCCGTCTGTGGTATCCCAGGCGCACGGTTTTCTTCGACAGGGCGGTCGCGGCTTTCTAACATCGCCCAAGATGGTGCGCGGGCCCCGTGCTGCGGATGGGCGCGTGAAAAGGGAACGCGGTAGGGCACCTGTCCCGAAGCCGCGGCTGACCCCGCAACTGTATATGGCGCGCGGGTCCGGAGATGCCACTGGGCGATATGCCCGGCAAGGTCCGGACAGGCGACGACCCACGAGCCAGGAGACCTGCGATCTGCTTGGTGTCGAGAACGGGCGGGGTGCCCCGGGGGACACGGTGCAGATCGACCCCGGCCACCGGAACCATCCGCTGCACCATGCCACGGCCCCCCGCCGCCCAAGACGGAGACCGCGTGGATGCTCTCGACCGAAGTCCTTCCCGCACGGCGCGATGAAACGGGCGTTTTCAGGCTGGCGTATGTCAGCCGGTCCTGTTGCGACCTGAGCCGGTCCGAGGTGGAGCAGCTCGCCGCCGCATCGGCCGACGCCGGTTTTCCGACTGGTCGATGCGGGGCGGTCCTCCTGGGCCCGATGGCTGCCGGCGGTTCCGGTGGCCCCGGCGCACAGGAGGTCGCGCGCGCCTTTGGCGCCGCCGCCCGGCTCCACCTGGCGGACGGGCTCGGCGGCCCGGTCGCCGCAGACGTTCTCGCGGGCGTTCTCGAGAGCATTCGGTCAGACCCCCTCGGCATACCGGGCGAACACATCTCGTCAGCATTAGCAGGCTGCTGAAAAACCTCGCTCTGGACGTCGGTTGAGGGACGTGATTCACCCCTTGGGCGGTTGCCGGAGGGGTTGGGATGCGGGGCGCGGACGAGACGGGCGGGTCGCTGTTCAGCTATGTTGACATCGAGGCGCGGATCCCGGCGCGGCATCCGTTGCGGCAGATCCGGCGGGTCGTGAACGAGGCTTTGGCCAGCCTCGATGCCGAGTTCGAGACGCTCTACGCCCCGGAGGGCCGGCCCTCGATCCCGCCGGAGCGGCTGATCCGGGCGAGCCTTCTACAGATCCTGTTCTCGGTACGCTCGGAGCGGCAGTTGATGGAGCAGATGGATTACAACCTCATGTTCCGCTGGTTCGTGGGCCTGGGGATCGACGACGCGGTCTGGGTCCCCACCGTCTTCACGAAGAACCGTGACTGGCTGCTGACCACCGACATGGCGCGCAAGGTGATGGGCGCGATCCTGGCTCACCGGGAGGTCGCACCGCTGCTGTCAGACGAGCACTTCTCGGTGGACGGCACGCTGATCAAGGCCTGGGCTTCCATGAAGAGCTTCCAGCCGAAGACCGAGGGCAGCCCGCCCGGCGCGGACGGGCCGGGTGACCCGCCGGGGGACACCGATCAGGATACCAGCCCCGACACCGCCCCTGCCCAGCCCGAAGCCGAGACCGTCCCGATGCCCAGCCCCAGCCGCCGCCACCGCAACGCCGAAGTCGACTTCCGCGGCGAGAAGCGCTCCAACGCCACCCATGCCTCGATCACCGACCCCGACGCGCGGCTGTTCCGCAAGTCGCAGGGGACGGGCGCGCTGCTCTGTTACATGGGGCATGCGCTGATGGAAAACCGCAATGGCTTCGTCGTCCAGGCCGACCTGACCCGCGCCGATGGCCATGCCGAACGCCGCGCCGCGCTCGACATGATCCACCGCCATTCCCCCGGCTCGACCCGCCGCCTCACGCTGGGCGCCGACAAGGGCTACGACAGCGCAGATTTCGTCGCCGATCTGCGACAGGCCCACGTCACGCCGCATGTCGCCCAGAAGGCCCGACACTCCGCCATCGACGGCAGAACCACCCGCCACCCCGGCTACGCCCTGTCCCAGACGCGCCGCAAGAAGATCGAAGAGCCCTTCGGCTGGGCCAAGACCGTCGGCGGCATGGCCCAGACCGTATACCGCGGCCTCGACCGCGTCGCCGCCCGCTTCACCTTCACCATGGCCGCCTGCAACCTCGCCAGACTGCCGAAGCTGCTGGCCGCCTGACGCCAAAGGCAGGGCCGAGACCAAGCACACAGAACAGACGACGCCGGCCTCACGGGTGAGGGTCAGGGAAATCCGTCCGGCCGCAAGAGAATTTCAGCGGCCTGTTAGGCCCGTCGCTCGGAGCCGTTGGACTGAAAGGCGCTCAATGCCGCGCTCTGAGACCCAGCGGGGACGGAAGAGCGCGAAGCCGTGGCTTTTCTGCCGGTTGGGCCCGCCGAGGCTGACGCGCCTTACCAACGCCGGGTGTCGCCGCCGCACCGAGATGAACGTTGCACGCTTCCGGCAAGCCCGGCTCGATTGTCGAGGGCGCCCAATTCAGCGATTGCCGCGGCCGTCGCTGTCGGTCGGGGCGACGTCAGAGCAGCCCCTCCACCCAGTTCGCCACGATCAGCGCCGGCACGCTGTCATGCGCACGCTTGGCGTCGCGGTCGCCGTAGCACTGACGCGGCAGAACGGGCGAAGGAAGCGCTTTGCAGGTACTTCTGTTCGTTGAAGTCGCACTTTCGTTGCGGGTCTCGATTGCGGCACGTAGGCTATAAAAACCTCTCAATCGCGCAGCTTAAAAATACATCAAAATCAAGCATTTAATAGGGAGGCCGCCGAGGTGCGGCCAATAGGTCTGGAAAATACCAGCCCTGAGAGACCGTTTTCGCCCCTCCTGGCATCAAGGCCAATTAACGGCCCCATTCGCATAACCCTCGAAAACAATGAGAAAATCCGGCCGCAGCCGGACGGGAGAACGCTTTCGCGGGGGCAAGTGGCGGAGGGGACGGGATTCGAAGACCAGGGCTCTGTCCGGAGGCGGACCGGCCCGCGCGCAGGCGATGGTCGAGTTGCAGGCAAACATACTGTCCGGCCAAAGTCATACAGGTGAGCGGTAGGGTGGACAGGCCTCACCCTTGTTCGGCCATCACTTCTAATTTGAAGTGCTTTCCGAATTTCTGGTGGTGCCGCAGGGGAGGATTGAACTCCCGACCTCACCCTTACCAAGGGTGCGCTCTACCACTGAGCTACTGCGGCCTTCGCGTGGGCGGCTGATTAGACGCAATCGCCCCCCGACGCAAGCGCTATCTGGACGCAATTTTCCCCCTGCGCTAGACAGGACGCCATGAGTGAAAAACCCCCGAAAACCAGCGCGGGCAAGGGGGGCGAGACCCGCGAAGACCGCCTGAAAAAGGCGCTCAAGGCGAACCTCGCCCGGCGCAAGGCGCAGGCAAGGGCGCGCGGGCACAAGGCCGACGGGCAGAAAGAGCAGGGCTGATGGACCAGATCATGATCCGCGGGGGCGCGCCGCTTCACGGCGAGATTCCAATCGCGGGGGCGAAGAACGCCTGCCTTGCGCTGATGCCCGCGACGCTGCTGACCGATGCGCCGCTGACGCTTACCAACGCGCCGCGGCTGTCCGACATCCGCACGATGACGGCGCTTCTGCAATCGCTGGGCGTCGAGGTCTCGTCGCTGCACCGGGGCAAGGTGCTGGCGCTGTCCAGCCACGACCTGACCGGGCAGCGCGCCGATTACGACATCGTGCGCAAGATGCGCGCCTCGATTCTGGTGCTGGGGCCGCTGCTGGCGCGCTGCGGCCGGGCCGAGGTCTCGCTGCCGGGCGGCTGCGCCATCGGCGCGCGGCCGGTGGACCTGCACCTCAGGGCGCTGGAGGCGATGGGGGCCGAGCTGGAGTTGCGCGACGGTTACGTGCATGCGCGAACGCCCGGCGGGTTGAAGGGGGCGGTTGTGGAGTTCGAGAAGATCTCGGTCGGCGCCACCGAGAACGCGCTGATGGCCGCGACGCTGGCAAAGGGCACCACGGTTCTGAAGAACGCCGCGCGCGAGCCCGAGATCGTGGATCTCGCCCGCTGCCTGCGCGCCATGGGCGCCCAGATCGCCGGCGAGGGCACCGGGGAGATCGAGGTTCAAGGCGTCGAGCGCCTGGGCGGCGCGACCCACCAGGTGGTCGCCGACCGGATCGAACTGGGCACCTACATGCTGGCCCCGGCGATCACCGGGGGCGACGTCACCTGTCTGGGCGGCAAGCTGGAACTGGTGGCGTCCTTCGCCGAGAAGCTGGAGGAGGCCGGCGTGTCCTGCGAGGAGACCGCGCACGGCATCCGCGTGACCCGCAGGAACGGCCGCGTGGCGGGTGTGGACGTGGCCACGGCGCCCTTCCCGGGCTTTCCCACCGACCTGCAGGCGCAGATCATGGCGCTGCTTTGCACCGCCGAGGGCGAGAGCCGGCTGGAAGAAACGATCTTCGAGAACCGCTTCATGCATGCCCCCGAACTGATGCGGATGGGCGCGCGGATCGACGTGCAGGGCGGCGTGGCGACGGTGACGGGCGTCGAGCGGCTGAAGGGCGCGCCGGTGATGGCGACCGACCTGCGCGCCAGCGTCTCGCTCATCCTCGCGGGGCTCGCAGCCGAGGGCGAAACCATGGTGAGCCGGGTCTATCACCTGGATCGCGGCTATGAGAAGGTTGAGCAGAAACTTGGCGCCTGCGGCGCGCATATCGAGCGGGTGAGCGGAGAATGAGCCAGGACGCACGTTTCGAGGACGGGGCCGACCGGCCGCTGCACCTGCTGGCGCTGGGCGAAGACGATCTCGCCGTGATCTCGGCGCTCACGCAGGACGCGGTGTTGCCCGTGACCGAGATGCGCTGGGACCGCCGCGGCCGGCGCTTTGCGATGCTTCTCAACCGCTTCCGCTGGGAGGACCGCGCCACCGCGGACCGCCGCGACCGGCCCTATCAGCGCGTCCAGTCGGTGTTGACGGTCGAGGACGTGCTGGGCGTGGCGGTGCAGGGTGTCGACCGCAGCGACTCCGAACTGGTCCTGTCGCTCCTGTCCGTCGGCTTCGAACCCGGCGCCGAGGGCACCGGCCGGGTGCTGCTGACTCTGGCCGGCGACGGGGCCCTGGCGATCGACGTGGAATGCCTCGAGGTCACGCTTCACGACGTGACGCAGCCCTACGAGGCGCCGTCGGGCCGGGCGCCGCGCCACCCAGAGGGCTGACACCGGCCGCCGTCTGTCACTTCTGGATCGACTGCAGGTATTGCGCCAGCGCGAGGACGCGTCCGCGCACCACCAACTCGGCCCCGTAGTCTCCGGCCTCCGGTGCGGCCTTGGCCTTGAACCGGTCGCCCCAGATCGGCATGGGTTCGCCATGGCCGCGCACGCCGGTCCGCCCGTCGATGATCTGGATCACCTCCAGCATCGGGAACGCGCCGTCATTGGCGGCCGCAAGCCCCGTGAGGTCCGGCATCGGCACGTTGATCAACTCGGCCAGCGGCCCGTCGCCGAGGCCGGAGTCGCCGTGACAGGACGCACAGGCCTGCACGTATTCCTCCTTGCCCACGTCCTGGGCCAGTGCCGGGCCCAGCGTCAGCGGCACGGCAGCCAAGGCTGTATATATGAATCCGGTGCGGGTCATCTCGTTTCCTCCTTCCCCTGCGCCGCGACGATACTGTCAAGACGGCGCACTTGTCGTGCTTCTGGCAACGATCCGAGTCTACAGGGACCGGACGTCCCCACGCATTGACGGCGCACAACGGCCGCGCCGCGCGCGGCCGTTTGGGGTGTTTCCCCTGCGGGCAATTGCCGCTACACAATCCGCGACACGCGTATGAGGGACGACATGCCCCAATTTCTCGACAGCAGCTCCGCGACGTTCGAGGCCGAGTTCGAGGCCCTCCTGGGCGCCAAGCGCGAGGACAGCCCGGATGTCGACGAGGCGGTGGCCGCGATCATCGCCGATGTGCGCGCGCGCGGCGACGCCGCGGTGATCGAGTTGACCCAACGGTTCGACCGGCTGGCGCTGACGCCCGAGACGCTGGCGTTTTCCGAGGACGAGATCGCGGCGGAATGCGCCAAGGTGCCCGCCGCCGAGCGCGACGCGCTGGAACTCGCGGCCGAGCGGATCCGGGCCTATCACGTCCGCCAGATGCCCGAGAACGCGCAATGGACCGACCCGGAGGGCGCGACGCTGGGCTGGCGCTGGACGCCGGTCTCGGCGGCGGGGCTTTACGTGCCGGGAGGGCTGGCGAGCTACCCATCCTCGGTGCTGATGAATGCGCTACCCGCGCAGGTCGCCGGCGTCGAGCGGCTTGTGATCTGCGCGCCCACGCCCGACGGCAAGGCCAATCCGCTGGTCCTGCTGGCGGCAAAGCTGGCGGGGGTGAAGACGGTCTACCGGATCGGCGGCGCGCAGGCGATCGCCGCGCTGGCCTACGGGACGGAAACGATCCGGCCCGTGGACAAGATCACCGGCCCCGGGAATGCCTATGTGGCGGCGGCCAAGCGCCGGGTCTTCGGGCGCGTGGGCATCGACATGATCGCCGGTCCCTCGGAAATCCTGGTGATCGCAGATGGCGACAACGACCCCGATTGGGTTGCACTGGACCTTCTCAGCCAGGCCGAGCATGACGAAAGCGCCCAGGCGATCCTCGTCACCGACGATGCCGGGTTCGGCACAGCGGTGGCAAAGGCCGTGGAGCGGCGGCTGGACACGCTGGAGCGCCGCGCAATCGCGGGGGCGAGCTGGCGCGATTTCGGCGCGGTCATCAAGGTGCGCGACCTGGGCGAGGCGGCCGAGCTGTCGAACCGGGTCGCCCCCGAGCACCTGGAATTGTGCGTGGCCGATCCCGAGGCGCTGGCCTCGCGGATCACCCATGCCGGCGCGATCTTTCTGGGCCAATGGACGCCCGAGGCCATCGGCGACTATATCGGCGGGCCGAACCACGTGCTGCCGACCGCCCGCTCGGCCCGGTTCTCCTCCGGCCTCAGCGTCCTCGATTTCATGAAACGAACAACCGTGGCGCAGATGACGCCAGCGGCGCTGAAGGCGATCGGCGCCGCGGCCGAGACGCTTGCCATCTCGGAAAGCCTTGAAGCGCATGGCCTTTCGGTTCGCGCCCGGCTGGACCACCTGAACGAGGACGCGTCATGAGCACCGCCCGTCTTGTCCATGTCGAGTTGGACGATTCCAACCTTCCGCCGCCGACGCCGGAGATCGAGCAGGAGCGCAAGGTCGCGCTGTTCGACCTGCTGGAGGACAATTCCTTCGCCCTGCCGGGGCGCGAGGGGCGGCCGGCGCCCGAGGGGCCCTATCGGCTGACGCTCTCGATCCGCGAGAAGCGGCTGGTGTTCGATGTCCGCACCGACGCGGGAGAGCCCGCGGCCGAGTTCCACCTTGCGCTGTCGCCGTTCCGGCAGGCGGTCAAGGATTACTGGCAGATCTGCGAAAGCTATTTCGACGCGGTCAAGCGCCTGCCGCCCAGCCAGATCGAGGCGATCGACATGGCCCGGCGCGGCATCCACAACGAGGGCGCGCGCATCCTGCAGGAACGTCTCGACGGCAAGGCGGAGCTCGACATCGATACCGCCCGCCGGCTCTTCACCCTGGTATGCGTCCTGCATTACGGGGGGTGAGGTGCCGGGGCCGCTTCCCTCGTCGGTGCTGTTCTGCTGCGACCAGAATTCCGTCCGCTCGCCGATGGCCGAAGGGCTCATGAAGAAATTCTACGGCCAGCAGGCCTATGTGCAGTCGGTGGGCGTGCACAGCGACCGCGAGATCGACGGTTTCGCCGTCGCGGTCTGCGACGAGATGGGGGTGCAGCTGCACCGTCATCGCGCGCGGTCCTTCGACGAGATGGAGGACTGGGGCGACGACCTGTCGGGGTTCGACCTGATCGTCGCGCTGAGCCCGGCGAGCCTGCGCCGGGCGCAGGAACTCACCCGCTACTACCATCTCGACGTCGAATACTGGCCGGTGCTCGACCCCACCGGCCTCGGCGAGACGCGGGCCGACAAGCTGTCGGCCTATCGCCAGGCCCGCGACCAGATCGTCGAGCGGCTGCTCGACCGCTTCGGCCCGCCAACCCAGGGAGACGCCCATGTCTCGTGAGGTGATCCAACGCTATTTCGCCGCCTTCAACGCTGGCGACACCGCCGCCATGCTGGCAGAACTGGCAGACGACGTTGAACACCACGTCAACGAGGGCGTGATCCGGCACGGAAAGCCCGCCTTCGCCGAGTTCTGTGCGCACATGTCGCGATGCTACCGCGAGGAGTTGACCGACATGGTGATCTTCGCGACCGAGGACGGCACGCGAGCTGCCGCCGAATATGTCGTGGACGGCACCTATCTGGAGACCGACGCGGGCCTGCCCGAGGCGAAGGGGCAGACCTACCGGCTACCGGCCGGGTCATTCTTCACGCTGCGCGGCGGCAAGATCGCCCGCGTCACCACCTATTACAACCTCGCCGATTGGTTGAGGCAGGTGCAATGAGCCTCGATTACCGTGTCCTGACCGGAGCGGAGGTCGAGGCCGCGCTCGACGACCTGGCCGCGCTGCGCATCCGCGTGTTCCGCGACTGGCCCTATCTTTACGACGGCGACCCCGAGTACGAGCGCCGCTACATGGCCGGCTACCGCGACAACCCGCGCGCGATCCTGGTCGCGGCCTTCGACGGCGCGCGTCTGGTCGGGGCCTCGACCGGCACCCCGCTCGAGGACCATGCGGACGATTTCGCCGCCGCCTTCGCCGACACCGGGCACGATCTGGTGGACATTTTCTACTGCGCCGAAAGCGTCCTGCTGCCGGAGTATCGCGGGCAGGGCGCGGGCCATGCCTTCTTCGAGGCACGCGAGGCGCATGGCCGCCAGCTTGGCCGCCGGTTCTGCACCTTCTGCGGCGTGGTGCGGCCCGAGGATCACCCTTTGCGCCCGGCGGAATACCGCCCGCTCGACGCGTTCTGGCGCAAGCGCGGCTATGAAAAGCTGGCCGGGGTTGTTGCCGAGTTCGAGTGGAAGGATATCGACCAGCCCGCCGCCACCGCGCACACGCTTCAGTTCTGGATGAAACCGCTGTGAAGCTCGCCGCCGCCGCCTATCCTATCGACTGGCACGACAGCTGGGCCAGCTATGAGGACAAGATCTCGGGCTGGGTCGCTGAGGCGGCCGAAGAGGGCGCCGACCTTCTGGTGTTTCCCGAATACGGCACGATGGAACTGGCCTCGCTCGCCGGGCCCGCCGTGGCGGGGGACCTTGAACAGGCGCTCCGCACCGTGTCCGACCTGGCCGAGCCGGCCGATGCGCTGCACGCGCGCCTTGCCACCTCGCACGGCGTTCACATCCTGGGCGCCAGCGCGCCGGTCTGGTACGGGGAACGCCCGGTCAACCGCGCCCGGCTGTTCTGCCCCGACGGGCAGACCGCGTTCCAGGACAAGCAGATCATGACCCGCTTCGAGCGCGAGACCTGGGATGTACGCTCGGGCGGGCCGCTGACGCTGATCGAGACCGCGCTGGGCCGGATCGGCGTGCTGATCTGCTACGACGCCGAGTTTCCGCTGCTAGCGCGCGCCCTTGTGGCGGCCGGTGCGGAGATCCTGCTGGTGCCGTCCTGCACGGATGCGCTTTCGGGCTATTGGCGGGTGCGTGTCGGCGCGATGGCCCGGGCGCTCGAGGGTCAGTGCATCGTGGTGCAGGCGCCCACCGTGGGCCCCGCGGTCTGGTGCCCGGCGGTCGACGAAAATGTCGGCGCTGCGGCAATTTACGGCCCGCCCGATCAGGGATTTCCCGACACGGGCGTCCTGGCCGAAGGCGCGCTGAATGTGCGCGGCTGGGTGCACGCCGGGGTCGACCGGGCGGCGCTTGCCCATGTGCGGTCGGCGGGGCAGGTGCTCAACATGGCCCACTGGCCGGAACAGGACAGCCGCGCGGTGAAGGTTGTCTCTGTGGCATTCCACGCATTTAAGCCTTGAAATAGAGGTTAATCGGGCGCATCTACTAGCCCGCCTGCGCTCTGGCAGGCGACTCAACACGGAGTGACCATGGCCAAGGAAGAAATGCTCGAATTTCCCGGCGTCGTGAAGGAACTCCTGCCGAACGCGACATTCCGGGTCGAGCTGGATAACGGCCATGAGATCATCGCGCACACGGCGGGCAAGATGCGAAAGAACCGCATTCGGGTTCTGGCCGGCGACCGGGTTCAGGTGGAGATGACCCCCTACGATCTGACCAAGGGTCGGATCAATTACCGCTTCAAGTAAGCGTTGCGGCTGATTCTCGGATCGGCGAGCCCGCGCCGCAGGGACCTGCTGGCGCAAATCGGCGTCGTGCCCGACGCTGTGTGCCCGGCCGATATCGACGAAACCCCCGAAAAGAGCGAACTGCCGCGCCCCTACTGTGCGCGGATGGCGATGGAAAAGGCGCGCGCCGTCAGTGTGGCGGCCGACGAGCTGGTGCTTTGCGCCGACACCACCGTCGCGATGGGGCGGCGCATTCTCGGCAAGCCCGCCGATGCGGCCGAAGCGGCGGAGTTCCTTTTCGCGCTCTCGGGGCGGCGGCACCGGGTGATCACCGCCGTCGCGCTGCGGCTGGGCGATCATGTCTGGGAGCGCGACGTCGTCACCACCGTCAGGTTCAAGCAGCTTTCCGACGACGAGGTGAACGCTTATCTCGCCTCGGGCGACTGGCAGGGCAAGGCCGGCGGCTACGGCATCCAGGGGATGGCCGGGGCGTTCGTGCCCTGGATCAACGGATCGTTCTCGGCCGTGGTCGGCCTGCCGCTGGCCGAGACGGCCGCGCTTCTTTCGGGCGCGGGTTACCCGCTCTATGGCGCCGCGCCATGAAGGGGCGCAGCGTCATCCTGGACCGGCTCGGCGGCTGCAAGGCCGCGGCGCTGATGGTGGACGGGCGCCTCGACGACCTGCTCGTCGACCCGCCCGACGACCGGCCAGCCCCCGGGGCGATCTTCCGGGCGGTCGTGGACCGGCAGGTGAAGGGGCAGGGCGGCGTGTTCCTGCGTCTGCCCGAGGGCCGCGCCTTCCTGCGGCAGGCCAAGGGGTTGCGCCCGGGCCAGGGCCTACTGGTGCAAGTGACGGGCTATGCCGAGGAAGGCAAGGCGGCGCCGGTCACGCCGCGCCTGCTGTTCAAGGGCCGCTACGCGATTGTCACGCCTGACGCGCCGGGCCTTAACGTGTCGCGCAGCGTGCGGGACGACGCCGAGCGCGACCGGTTGCTGGAGATCGCCCATGACGCCATGGCGGGCGCGGTCGACCATCTGGGCGTGATCCTGCGCTCGGCCTGTGCGGGCGTCGACGCAGCGGCCATCGCCGGGGACATCGCGGTCATGCGCGGCCTGGCGGAGGACATCCTCGGAGAACCGTCCGAAGGCGCCGCCGAACTTCTGCTGGACGCCCCCGACGCCCATACCCGCGCCTGGCGCGACTGGGCGGAGGCCGACCCCGACGAGGTGATCGACCGGCCCGGCGGTTTTTCCGACACCGGCGTGCGCGAGGCGATCGACGCGCTTGCGGGTCCGGCGCCGCTGCCGGGGGGCGGGCGGCTGTTCGTGGAACCGACCCGTGCGCTGGTTGCCGTCGACGTGAATACCGGCCCCGACACTTCGCCGGCCGCGGGCCTCAAGGCCAATATCGCCGCCGCCCGCGCGCTGCCGCGTCTGTTGCGCCTCAGGGGGCTGGCCGGCCAGGTCGTCATCGACTTCGCGCCGATGCCCAAGAAGGATCGGACCTCTCTCGAACAGGTGCTGAAATCGGCGCTTCGCGGCGACCCGGTCGAGACGACCCTTGTGGGCTGGAGCCCGCTGGGGCACGCTGAACTGACACGGAAACGCGAACGCCTGCCCCTTGCCGACATTCTTCCTGCATGAGCTGCCCGATCTGCAAGAAACCCGCCGACCCGGCCTACCGTCCGTTCTGCTCGCGCCGCTGCGCGGATGTGGACCTGGGCCGCTGGCTCGGCGGCCGCTACGCGATCCCGGCCGACAGCCCGGAGGACCTCGAGGAGGCGGCCGACGAACTCTCCCGCAACCCGCCGAAGCCGCACTGAAATTCTGCCCGGAATCCTCTGGACAGTCCCGCCCCCTGCGTCTAAAACCTCGCCACCCGAAGCGGTCTCCGCTTCCCCGTGCCCGGGTAGCTCAGGGGTAGAGCAGTGGATTGAAAATCCTCGTGTCGGTGGTTCGATTCCGCCCCCGGGCACCATAAAAATCAATAACTTAGACCCCATTCAGCTCAAAGCGCTCAAGCGCACATGTAATTCGTGTGTAATCAGGCCAAACTTTTTGGCTCTAGCTTGCGGATGTTGTCTTCCCAGGTGCCGCTGACCCGGCCTTCAAGCCGATCCATTGCCGCTTCTATGTGCGACCCGCTTTGGTGCGCATAGCGCGCAACCATGGACAACGTCTTGTGACCGGAAATGCGCTGGACTGTGGGCAGATCGACGCCCGCCTGCACCAGATGTGTCACCGCTGTATGCCGAAGCGTGTGAGGCGTGATCTGGTCGGGATCAAGCCCAGCGCGTTCAGCGGAGCGACGAAAAGCCTTGCGGATCGTATGGACATGGCCGGTGGCGCCTCCCGGCGAAGGGAACACCCAATCGCAGCCCGGCGGCAACATGTCCATGCGTCTTTCCAGATACTCAGCCAGTTCGCGCGTGATCGGTTGCTCGCGAGACCCCGCCTTGGCCTGCGGAACCCAGATCACTCGCTTTCCGACATCGACATCTTCGCGACGGATCGCGAGGATTTCTGCATGACGCATCCCTGTGTGCAGTCCGACCATGACGAAAGCGTGGACGTTTTCGTTGTGATCCGATGCTGCCGCTTCCAGCAACGCGACGCACTGATCATCGGTCAGGTACACTATTCGCTGGTTGTCTTCTTTGAAGCGAGCGATTTTGACCGACTTGCTCTTGATCCACTTCCACTCGACAGCTTGGTTCAGCAGGTGGGAAAGCGTGGCTAGTTCTCGATTTACGGTCGCCTTTGCGGCGCCCGCAGAGCGGCGGGCCTTTTTGTAGCGTTCAACGTCGAAGGACTCGATGGCACTCAACTGACCTGCCACTGATCTTTCATCCAGCCGCGACCGGAGCCCGGTTGGTGTTTACGCCAAATGGCGCGGGTTGAGCAATCGCCCGACGCGCGGAGCTCTCATCTCGCGCAGCGGGTCGGGCGATTGCGGTGGTCAGGGTCTGCGCGTAGTCAGCCGGGGTCTGATAGCCCAAGGCCGAATGGGGGCGCTCGGTGTTGTAGTCGGCGACCCAAGCGGCGATCAGGTCGCGGGCATGAGCGAGGTTACGAAACAGCGTCTCGTTCAAGAACTCGTCCCGCATCCGGCCGTTGAAGCTCTCGACAAAGCCATTCTGCATCGGCTTGCCCGGCGCGATGTAGTGCCATTCGATCCGGTTCTCGGCGCACCACTTCAGGATCGCGTTCGAGGTCAGTTCCGTCCCGTTGTCCGACACGATCATTCCCGGCTTGCCGCGACGTTCGATCAGCGCCGTCAGCTCCCGCGCGACGCGCCGGCCGGAGATCGACGTGTCCGGGATCGCGGCGAGGCATTCGCGCGTGACGTCATCGACGATGTTCAGCACCCGGAACCGCCGCCCGCACGCGAACTGGTCATGGACGAAATCCAGTGACCAACGGGCATTTGCGCGCGCCTCGACCAGGATCGGGGCGCGGGTGCCGATGGCCTTGCGCCGCGCGCGCCGCTTGCGGACGGTCAGCCCTTCCTCGCGGTAAAGCCGGTAGATACGGTTGATCCCCGAGGGCTCGCCCTCCCGCCGGAGCAGGACGAAGAGCCGCCGGTAGCCGAACCGCCGACGCTCGTTGGCAAGCTCCCGCAATCGGCCGCGCAGTTCCGTGTCGGGTGCGCGTTGCGACCGGTAGCGGATCGTCTTCCGATCCGCGCCGGCAATCTGGCACGCCCGTCGTTCCGACAGCCCGAACCGGGCCTTCAGATGCGCGACCGCCTCGCGCTTCACGACGGGCGTCACCACTTTTTTGAAACCAGCTCGCGCATCGCGGCCAGATCCAGCATCTGCTCCGCCAGCAGCTTCTTCAACTTGGCGTTCTCGTCCTCGAGCGCCTTCAGCCGTTTGGCCTCTGACACCGTCATGCCGCCGTATTTGGCTTTCCAGTTGTAGAACGTCCCCTCCGACATGCCGTGCTTGCGGCACAGATCGGCACACTTCGCCCCGGCCTCATGCTCGGCCAGGATGCCGATAATCTGCTCTTCGCTGTATCTCGTTCGCTTCATTGTCCGTCCCCTCCTTGGGTCGGACTCTAATCGCAGGTGGAGGAAAAATCCCGTGGCAGGTCAATGACATCGACCTTCTGGTCGATGTTGAACAGGATTGACTTGGACGGGATCGAGACGGCCTTTTGTAAGGCCCCATTCAACATCGGCTGTCCTTGGCAACCGCATGCTCCAAGTCAGCGAGCGGCACGGTAAGCGTTCGGTCGAGCACGGGACGCGCGGCGCGCGGATGGAGGCGTACGAGAACCGAAGACGTCCATGTGCCCCGTTCAATCCAGTCCACGGGCTCGAGCAGCTGGGTCTCGATCTCGTATTCGCCCGGCGGCAGGGTCTCGTTGAAGCTCGGAAGCTGGAAGGGGCGGAAAAAAAAAGGCGGTCGTCTTGATCGAGGCGGTCATCTCGGTTCTCTAGGAGAATTGGTGACTTGGGATGCCATGACGGAAAATCGGCAGAGCGGCCGGCCTCGCGAGCCGACAACGTACGAACACATCCGTCCTGCGATGGGACGCTACAGTTTAATTGCTAGACACAGGCGACGTCTCGGCTGCGTCGTGTCTTGCGTCCCAGGTCCAGACGTCGAATTGCGTCAGGGTACTCGGCCCGAAAGTCTGGGTTAGCGGCACATCGGCTGCATCCCGGCCACGGGCGATCAGGATACGTCCCATGCGTCTTGAGTTGTTGCGCGGATCGAAAACCCACCAACGGCCGTCGAGATAGACTTCCAGCCAGGCCGCGAAATCGTTGGGCACATGCGGCTCGGGTTCGCCGAATTCGCTCAGATAGCCAGTGCAATAGCGGGCCGGAATGTT
Organism: Rhodovulum sp. ES.010; assembly: GCF_900142935.1. Lineage (NCBI taxonomy): Bacteria > Pseudomonadati > Pseudomonadota > Alphaproteobacteria > Rhodobacterales > Paracoccaceae > Rhodovulum > Rhodovulum sp. ES.010. The sequence goes on from NZ_FSRS01000001.1 coordinate 3,416,059, forward strand.
CATGCAACGGCAGAGAGCGATAGCGAGATGGGCGAAATCCCGGCAGACACCCTTCCGTCCGGCCAGCGTGTCAGACGCCGTGCGCGTTGCGCTTGCCTCCATGTAGTCGAATGAGACGGTAGTGTGCACGAAATCGCAGATCGCCTTCACGCGCGCCCAGCCCGGCGGTGTGTTCTCGAAAAGGCGCCAGGCTTCCGTCGACAGAAGATCGGTATCGCAATAGCGACTGCCGAGAACATAGACCAGCGTTTCGACGGGCAGGTCCTGAACGGCGTGCTGTGCGGCATCGGGTGCTGTCGGATCAGGCATTCCGCTGTCGCGGAATATCCCGTCAGTCGACAGGGTGAAGTCCCCCGCCGGGGCCATCATCCGCGTGCACCGGTTGCCGGAGCCGTCGCGATAGCTTTCCAGCGGGACGCTCGGCTGCGTCACGAGATCGTCGGCCCGTTCCAGGTCACCGAAACGCGAGTAGTGCACATTCAGCATGGCGATGAAGGGCGTCGGCTGGGTTAGCCGGTAGCGCAGGCGGCAACCGATCCGCATCCGTATGCCGGGCACGTCGTCACGCAATGCTTGTGGCGCGCTATCGTCCAAGAACGCACTCCCCGTCGGAGAGCTGAAAGCTGCGGTCGCAGCGCCAACGGTTTCCGGATCGATCGAGATGGGCGTTTGCGGGCAGGTCGATTGCGACGCAGGCATCGTCCACCGCCTCGAAGCCCCGTTTGCAACGCCATCCCGGTCCATAGGAATCCTGGTCCACAAAGGCATTCGCGGGAAGCGCTACAGGATTACAGCGGCCATCGACTTCGACGAAGCCCCGTTCACAGGCCCATTCGGCACCTTAGTCCGCATTGGTGAGATAGCCGTTTTCGGGAACCGCAATCGGAACGCAGGCGGCTTCACTCGCGGTGAAGCCGCGGTCGCATGCCCAGCCGGAACCCGAGGGATCGTCGGTAAGGTAGGCGTTCTCGGGAAGGACGATCAGAACGCATGTCTCCCGATCTTGCCGATATCCACGATCACACTGCCAGTCGAAGCCCGATGATCGGAGGAAGGCATTTTCGGGGACGGGGATCGCCTCGCAGGATGCACCGCCCACTTCTTGGTAGCCCCGCTTGCACGCCCACCCCGCGCCGTAAGACCGGCCAGTTGCGTAGGCGTTGTCGGGGACGTCGATGGCAACGCAATCCCCGGCATTGACGCGGTAACCGAGCGTACAGTGCCAGCCTCCGCCATAGCTCCGTACCTCTGCATTCTCCGGCAGAGGTCCTGTACCGTCCTGTGCGAGGACCGGAAACGCCCAGACGGTAAGCAAGGCGGTAATGGCGGCGCCGATCACCGCGCCGCAGCGGCCGGGTTTGAGCCACTCGGGGGTGTTCATGCTGTATCCTCCTGCGGAGAAAGCGCCGCCTCGCCATGAAAACATGTCCGGAGCGGCGTCAGCCGCCGACCCAGCACCTTCTTCCGCGTCAGGCGCGAAGCCGCCTGCCGTGTGCCGTCAAGCGGCCATCCGTTCCGGGCGTTGCGAAGACCGGCGGCGGCGACGGCGCCCTTTTTTCGCTTTCGGAGCGTTTCCGATCCCTTCCCAGGCTCGGCCTCCGGCGACTTCCACGCGCATGCCGAGCACCTTCTCGATGGCCTTGAGTTCCGACACTTCGTCGGCGGCGCAGAACGCGACCGCGCGTCCGTCGCGGCCGGCACGGGCGGTGCGCCCGATCCGGTGCACGTAGTTTTCCGGGACGTTCGGCAGATCGTAATTGTAGACATGGCCCACGCCGGGAATGTCGATCCCACGTGCCGCGACATCCGTCGCGACGAGGACGCGCACCGATCCGCCCTTGAAGGCGGCGATGGCCCGGTCGCGCTGACCCTGACTCTTGTTGCCGTGGATCGAGGTGGCCGCGAAACCGGCCCGCTCGAGCTGTTTCATCAGCCGCTCGGCCCCATGCTTCGTGCGCGAAAAAACCACCGCGCGGTCGTCGCGGTGCCCGTTCAGAAGGTTTATCAGTAGAGCCTGCTTCTGCTCCTTGGCGACGAAATGCACCGAATGGGCAACCTTGTCCGCGACTTTGCCCGGCGTCGAGACCTCCACGCGGATGGGCTTGTCCAGGTACTGGCGGGAAAGGTCTGCCATCGCCTTCGGCATCGTGGCCGAAAACATCATGGTCTGCCGATCCTTGCCCAGCATCGGCGCGATGCGGCGCAGCGCATGGACGAAGCCGATGTCGAGCATCTGATCCGCCTCATCGAGAACGAGGAACCGTGTTTCGCCCAGGTCGATGGCCCGGCGATCCATCAGATCGATCAAGCGGCCCGGCGTTGCCACGAGGATGTCCGTCCCGCGGGCGAGCTTCTGGGCCTGCGCATTGATCGACTTGCCGCCCACGACAAGCGTGATGCGGAGATCGGCCGTCAGCCCCTGCAGGCTCTGGACGATCTGGCCCGCGAGTTCCCGGGTCGGGGCGAGGATCAATCCCCGGGCCGAGCGGGGCACGGGGCGTTCCTGCTTCTTCGACAGCGATACGACCAGCGGGATGCCGAAGGCGGCGGTCTTGCCGGTCCCGGTCTGGGCGATACCCAGAATGTCACGGCCTTGCAGCGCCTGCGGGATCGCCTGTTCCTGGATAGGGGTCGGTTGAGTCAGCCCGAGGGCGTCGAGCCGCGAGACCATGCGGGCATTGAGCCCAAGTTCTTTGAAAGTCATGTCAATCCTTGACCGGACCTTTCGTCCGGTATCACCGACGAACGCAAATGCGTGCGGTCGGTCGGGGTGCACCCAAGCGAACACTCCGGCACCGCATTGTGTCCGGAACCGCGTTGGGCGGCGTCCCCCCTTCGTGATGTGGGAAAACGATGCGTCAAGGCCGGGGGCGGGAGTGAACCCGCCTGCTCACGCGGCAGGGCGATGGCGCCGTCGGTATATGGAAGGCCGTCGATGGCTTGTCAATGCCGTGCCGTCAGCGGTCATCGCCTGTGAAGCAATTTCGCGACGTCGCACGACAAACCTTGTAAGTCGCGATGGGAAGGCGCATGTTGATTGGGTAATCGTTTTTCTCTGCGACCTTCTGCTTCCGTTCATCCGGCTTCAGTGGATCTCTCAGTCTGACTTTGCCGGGTTGCCGCATCCTGCGGGCAGCACCTGAACAGGAGACCACGGATATGGCCAATGGCACCGTGAAGTTTTTCAATACCCAAAAAGGCTTCGGCTTCATCGAGACGGAGACGGGCGGCAAGGACGTCTTTGTCCACATCTCCGCCGTCGAACGTGCGGGTCTGACCGGCCTTTCGGACGCCCAGAAGGTGACGTTCGATGTGGAAACCGGCCGCGATGGCCGCGAAAGCGCCACCAATCTGGCGCTTGCCTGACCGCGCTGGGCGGGTGCTCCTTACGGAGCGCCCGGGCACCGTGACCGATCCCCGCTCCGGCACCGAAAATCCGGTCGATGCTCGCCAATGGTCCCGTGTTCCGACGCAGTATCGTGCGCCCGACTCCTTGCGCAGCGTCCTGGAACTGATCGTACCGCTTGCGCCGTTTCTCGCGACATGGGTCGTGGCCTGGTGGCTGCTGTCCTGCAGCACGGCGCTGGCGATGTTGCTCGCTTTAGGCAATTTCGCCGTCCTCGTGCGCCTGTTCATGATTCGGCATGATTGCGGCCACGGATCGTTCTTCCGCAACAAGCGAGTGTGCAACTGGCTTGGTCGCGTGATCGGCGTGGTGACGCTGACGCCATACCACATCTGGGGCGAGACGCACGCCATCCATCATCCCACCACCGGTAACCTCGACCGGCGCGGAATCGGTGACCTGCCGACCCTGACGGTCGCCGAGTATCGCGCGAAGGGGCCTTGCGCGCGGCCTCTATGGCCTTGTCCGTCATCCGCTGTTCCTGTGCGGTGTCGTGCCCTTCTACGGCTTTTTCCTCCGGAACCGGCTTCCGGTCGGTCTCATGCGGTCGGAATGGAGATACTGGGGCAGCGCCATGGCGACGAATGCCGCAATCGCCGCAATGCTGACCACGCTGGTCTGGTCCGGCGGATGGAACGTGGTTGTCTTGATCTTCTTTCCCACCGTGCTCCTCGCGGCCGGCACGGGGCTTTGGTTCTTCTACGTCCAGCACCGGTTCCAGCACACCAGCTGGAACAAAGAGGCGGATTGGGACATCCGAGACGCGGTCCTCGAAGGCAGTTCGCACGACGATCTTCCCTCGATCCTGCGCTGGATCACCGGAAACATCGGCGTCCAACACGCCCAGCCCCTGGCAAGCCCGATCCCGTTCTAGCGCCTGCCCGAAGTGCTTCGTGACCGTGGCGCACTTGCGAATTTCAGCCGAGTCACCTCGCGCGAAAGCCTCGGCTGCGCACGCCTCGCTCTATGGAATGAATCCGCAGGGCGGCTCGTGACATGCGCCGAGGCGCAGCGGTTGCCGACTTGACCCGGAATCGCACCCATTTCGCCAATCACCATTTTCGGAGAACACCACCATGACGCGTTTCAACACGGAAGTTCGAACGGCCACTGGCCGTAACCTGTTTAAGGACAAAAAGAAAAAGAAGGGCGCCGAACGCTCGTCGGATACGCCGTCCGCGGTCCGGCTGGGCGAACACGGCCGGTACCAGATCAAGTCCGGGCGCCTTTCCGGAGAATACGTGGCCCGCGCCTTTCCGAAACCGCCGACGAACGCGCGCGGGATGATCGCGGAAGCTAGAGGCGCGACGGAAGAGGCTGCCATCGCCGCCTTGCATGACGTGATCGATGCACGGGAAATCCGAAGAACCGACGATCGCCGGGCTGATCCGAAAACGGGTTTTCCTGTTCCGAGCACCGAGGAATTTGTCGAAGCGGTCGCCCAGGTAACCCTGTCGCGCCCGCAACGCGCCATGCTGACCGCGCTTGCCCTGGCTGATAATGAAGGGTTGTCCGAGGGGCGGCTTGCAAGCGAGGCCGGTTACAAGTCGAAAGCCTCGGCCAATCGCGCCTTGGCATCCGCCGGACTGTTGATCGCCAGTTACCTCTCCCTGGAAGCAAACCCCGGCGCGCTGACCAGCGAACACGACGGAATGATGTTTCTGGGTTGCCGAGGCCAGCAAACAAGCGATGACGACCCGGGAAACTGGATACTTCACACTGAACTGCGCGAGGCTGTTCTGACTGCCGGATGACCGAATCGCCATTCGCAGGCGGCCCGTCGCCTTCAGCTCTCTACGCTCTCCGAGACCGCGAGCGCATCTTCCAGTTCGACGCCGAGGTGGCGGACGGTGCTGTCCATCCTGGTGTGTCCGAGCAGACGTTGGACGGACCGCAGGTTGCCCGTCTTCCGGTAGATTTGCACGACTTTCGTGCGGCGCATGGAATGCGTGCCGTAGGAGGTCGGGTCGAGGCCGATGGAACGCACCCATTCCCTGACGAGGCGGGCGTATTTGCGGGGAGAGACATGCAGGCGTTCATGGAACCGTCCATGCCAGAGGTATTCGGATACGGTCATCAAGGCTCTTCCCTCCGGCGCGCCAGAGAGTTGCGCGTGCCCTCGGTGATCTCGAACCGGACCGGTCGCCGGGTCTTGCTCTGGAGGGGCGGGGCGCGCGCCTTGACCTGGCCCGCCGCGTAGACATCCGCGACCTTGAGTTTCACGAGGTCGCAGGCGCGGAGCTTGGCTCGTCGATGGCGAGGTTGAACAGGACGAGGTCGCGGTGGTTCTCGGCGATTTCCAGGCGGACGCGAATGGCCCAGACGTGTTTCGGCTGTGAACGGAGATGGAAAACTGATCCCGTAGCGGGGTGATCGGCGTCCCAAAGAGCCATGGCCGAAAATGTGTGATGCGGCCTGAGAAAGGTGGCGTATCGAGGCGACTGCCAAAGCCTGCCAGCACCTCCGAAGGGAGCGATACGCCGTCACGGAAGATGCAGGGATCATCCCGCTTCGTCGGCCGCATTCGGTGGACGACCCGTTGACCGAGATTGCCCGGGAGGGCGCGCGCCGGATGCTGGCGGCGGCGTTACGGGCAGAGGCAGATGCTTTCGTCGCAGACCTGGCCGGGGAGCGATTGCCCGACGGACGCCAGCGGGTGGTCCGACAAGGTCACGGGCCGGAGCGCGAAATTCGGACCGGGATCGGCGCTCCGACCGTACGGCGGCCGAAGCTTCGCGATCTGGGCAAGGGATCGTCAGAGACCGGGGTGATCGTGATATCGCCGCACATGGCGTATCGCTCGTTCGGGAGGTCCTGGCAGGCTTCAGCTCCCGCCACGATACGCCGCCTTCTCAAACACCGTCACCCGAGTTCACCCATAGCTCGACGCTCGTACCCACCGTTCCGTCCCCTCGGTTATTGCCGATGGACCGGAGGCCTTAGCCGCGCTTACAGTTTTGGCGGGAGCGGGCGGGAGAATCCCGGCCGGGGCATAGCGAGAGCTTGCCCGAACGAACAAAGGGAAACGTCATGCGTCCGGTATTCGGTGTCATCCTTGCCTGTCTTGCCGGGGGCGCCTCCGCGCCGGTATCGGCCGACTTGGCGTTCCAGCAGGCCGACCTGGCCGGTGTTTCCTCGGAGCGGTTGCTCGAAACCGGCACGGCGGAGATCGCGCGCAGGCTTGGCGTTCCAGAGGCCGACCTGGCCGGGCTCAAGGCGGGACGCGCGCGTGTCCTTGAAGGGATGAGCCGCACGGAACAGGCGGCCTACGACTATTTCAAGCGGTTCTACCCGGGCGATTTCGAGGCCGATTTCGTCGCCGATTTCACGCCGTCCTTCGCGACCAATTACGAGGCGGCGTGGTCGAAGATCAATCTCGAAGGGGACAGCGTCACCATGGGCACCGGGTTTTCCCATGCCGACCTGTCGACGCGGGTCCCCTCCGGAGAGCGTCTGCCCCAGAGCGTCCGGCTGGTTATCGACCCGCGCAGCGATTTTGCCCCGCGCGGCCTCCGGAGGGGCGCCGACCGGTCGATGCCGGTCGTGTTCTTCACCGATGACGGGCAACGCTGGTCGCTCGATCTAAGCGACGGCGGCCGCAACGAGTGGCAGGTGGACACCCCGACCGTCGCCGGGACCAGCGACGCGCTGGCGGTTGCGCCGGCGAGCATCGCCCGCGCGGGCGACCGCCTTGTCGGGGTATCGCAGGACGGCACGGCGATCTGGCTTTCGGAGGACGACGGCGCCCGGTGGCGCCGCATCGCCCGGAACGACCCTGCCTTCGACGAGGCGCGAAAGGACGTGCTGAGGGACAAGGGGTTCGACGATGCGGCGCTGCGCCGGCGGATCGTCGCGATGTTCGAGGCGGCCGAGGACCGGGAGATGCCGAGCGCCGAGGAGATCGAGGACCTCATCTGGAACCGGCGCCGGGAGGTGCGCAGCATCGTTTCCTTCCGGCCACACCTCGCCGATCCGGATCGGGTCTACGTGGCCTTCGCCAGGGGCGGGCTCGGCCTCCTGCGTCTCGACGACCTGGCCGAAGCCGGCGACACCTTCGCCACCGAGACCACCTTCATCTCCGTGCCGTTCGCGGAGGACTGGAACGGGGAAGACGCGCCGGTTGCCGATTTCGCGGTCCGGGAAGTGGACGGCACAGTCCCCGGCCGCGGCGCGGCCACCATGCAGCGGACCGCGGCGGTGTTGCCCGAACATGTCCGGCCGCGCAACATCGCCCGCCGCGACGCCGACGAGTTCGCCGCCTGGCAACGCGACGTTCTCGACAACTGGGGTCCGTCCACCGTCGCGATCTTCAACGACGACGATTCGTTCGGCGCCCTCGACCGCACCACCGCGCCGGAGTTCAAGCCGCGGTTCACCGGCGTCTTCCACGGCGGCGACGGGCAGATCGTCTTCGCGCTGGGCGATGCCGGACGGCTCTACTACGCGGTCGACGTGAACGCGCGCGCGTTCGATTTCGACGCCTACGACCTGGCCCGCGCCCGCGCGTCGGGGGAGGTCGAGCGCGCCCGCGAGGCGTTCAACGCCGGCGTCGCCGCGGCGAAGGAGGCCGGGCGCGCGTTGCCGACCTTCCGGTCGGGATTCGCCGAGATGCGGACCTATGCCGCGATCAGCCGGCTGCACTGGACGCAGCTCGACCGGGACATCATGGCCGCGGCGGGCACGAGGTCGGGGGCCTGGGTCCTGCTGCATTCCGGCCGGATGCGCCACTACCAGGCGCCGGAGCTGGCCGCGGCCGCCCCGGGAAGCCTGCGACCCTCGGCCGACGAACTGCTCGACCTCAAGGCCATGCTGGGGGATGCGATCCAGGAGCGCGACCTCCTCGGCGACCAGATGCGCGTGCATCTCGCGGCGATCGAGGATGCGCGTCGGCTGGCGCTTGCGGATGCGCAGAAATACCGCCTCGCGCTGCGGCTCGAGTCGGGCGGGTTCACCAGCAAGACCACGACCGTCGGGGGAAGCGATACGGCCACCGGGGATGCGATTCTCGGCGGGGTCGCGGCGCTCGCCTCCGAGGCTCCCTTTGCGGCGACCTTTCTCAACTTGGCCAATTTCGCCCTCGGCCAGGCCCGGCAGGCGGCCGACACGCCCCGCGTCATCGAAAACCCGCAGGCGGCCGGCTTCACCGCGCTCCAGGCCCTCTCCGCGCTCGCGACCGAGCTCAAGACGGCCTACACCGAGCAGGAACAAGCGATCCGCTTCAGCCGCCAGGTGTGTCTCTCGACCCCGCGGACCCGCGCGGCGTGCCTCGATCCCGGCGGAATGACGTCGCAGCCTGCTGAACCTCTCAGGGCCAGCGGATACGCCACCCAGTACCTGCCTGCCGCCTTTCCCCAGAACATAATGCAGGCCCGCTATGTCTCGATGGTCCGCCAGGCCCGCCACCGCGCCCGCTGCCTGATGTGGACCGAGCTGCTGCCGCGCGTGGGGTTTCTCTATGGCGGCGCGTTGACGCCCGGCTACCGCAATAACGAGGTCGACGATCGCGACACGTTCACCGGTACGGATGACGGAACGCCGTTCCGCTTCGGCCTTCTCGGCAGCGACACGAAATCCCTCCCGATCCTTGCCACGATCGCGACGCCCGACATTCTTAACAAAATCACGGTCGCCACCGCCTGGTCCCTGAGGATCGGAACGAAGGACATCAACGACACCCTTGTACGGACCGAGATCGATGGCGACGGGTTCGCCGGCGACTTCGCCGAAGGCCCGGTGGTGCTGCCGCTCGAAGGGCCCGGAACGCTCTCGCTGGGCGATATCTTCTTAACCTGCGGGAGGGAGGCGGGGCGGGCGCTGTTCCTGTCTCTCGACCGCCTGACGACCGGCGTCCGGGCAATCGAGTCCTTCACGGTCAACGGGGGAAAGAGCTGGTCCTTGCCACTCCTGGCCGAGGATTACGGGTTCCCGACGCGGGAGAATGTGCGCGAGAACCTGTTCTCTCCGGATTCCCTGACAGGGTTCCAGCGGGCCAGCAAGGGGATCGCGATTCCGGTTGCAGAGCACAGGTTCTATTTCGGGGGCGACCCGGTCTGGCTCGACGACTGGCAGCGCCTCGCGGCCTTCGAGGACCTCCTGTAAGGCCCGGTGTTCGGCAGCCGGAGAAGGGACACCGGGCACATGCCTGCTGCTGGGTCGGCCACATTGGACGAGGCGACAGAGGCGCTCCAAACGCGTCATGGCGCATCGCCGGTGGCCGTGTCGTCGAAGTCCGGGACGCTGGCCCGCGCCCGAAGCGCTGGGCTGCCGGGAAGCGTTCACGGGCTGCCCAGCCCGCGCAAACGGAGCCTCGCGGCCCAGGGCTCATCCGCCCCGGCAGGGAATATGGGGCCTTCTGTCCGGAGCGAAACGCGCCCAAGCGAGAGATTCTGCGGACCGTGCGGCCCGGGCCCGCCAGCCCTTCCCCACGAGCAGGATCGGGGTCTTCCCCGGGGTAAGCCCCTTGCCAAATGTGTTGATAGTCGCCGACGGGCTGCGATCGCGATCATCGACGGGGCGGTCGTCCGCTATGTACCTCTCCTGCCAATGACGATCGGGAAACTGGCCGGGATGGCGGCGTAAAATCCAGCCAGTCCCGATAATGCATCGATTGGGTGCAAGGGCCACGCGCCTTCCGGGATGCTCTGCTGTTACGGTCGTGTTTCGAGAGCGTGATCTGGCCCTGGTCGTCGACGGCCTTCTGCGCGGTGTCTTCGCCCTCGTCATCGACCGTGCCGTTGAGGTTCATGCTCTCGACCCAGCTCAGGATCGCCTCGAACCGGTGCATGATGAAGCTGTCCTTGCGGTTGGCGTCGTCGCGGGTCAGCGTCGGGTAGGTCAGCCAGATCGGCACCGGCCGGAACGGCATGTAGACGCGCGGCGCGGCGATCTCGGGCAGGCCGGCCTCGACCTGCCCCTCCAGATGCGCGCGCACCGCCCGTTCGATATCGACTTCCGCCGGCGGCAGGATCGGGCGCTTCCGCGCGGTGGCGTTGGCCGCGATGGCCGCAAGGTCGCGCACGGCCGCGGTTTCGGCCGGCTCCGGCAGATCGGTGAGCGCGGCCACCGCGGCGAGCCAGAGACAGGCCGCCCGGCTCAGCCGGATTTCGGGGAAGGTGTCGATCACCGGCGGAAGGCGCCGGCGCTGGCCGTCGAAACGGGGGAGGTATCCCGAGGCGCTCCGCGATCGCAACAGAACCGCGCTCGAGGCCCTCGCCTCCGAGGAACAGGAGAACAAGGACGGCCGCCACGAGCAGGAGGTCGTAGAGCATCGAAGATCCTGTTGTTCTGCAAGCGTGCCCGCTGACCCGGCGTCGGCGCGGCCATCCCTCGAATCCGGGTTTTGGTTCAAGAAAACGGACGGCTGGCAGAGACTTGCGCTGAAATTCTCGCTGTTTGTTCTTCGCCAGAGCCTGCCCTGCGATTGCAAAAGCCGGCGCGCGACATGATATCCGTGATACCGATGTGAAAGGAGTTTGATGAAGCGCGAAGATGGAACACGACGACGGCCGTCTCTGTCGCTGCCGATCCTGCGAACCTCCCGAAGCCAGCACAGGGCGGGCACGCTGACCGTCGGCAACCTGCTGACCGAGCTTGGCGAGACATCATTCGGCTGGGCCATCGTGGTCTTTTCGTTACTCACGCTGCTCCCGCTGCCGCCCGGATCATCGTTGATCACGGCCTTGCCCCTTCTCGTGACGACGGGTCAGATGGCGCTCGGCTATCCGCATGTGAAGCTGCCGGGGCGGCTTGCACGCCTGCGGCTCGATCAATCCAAACTGCGACGGACTGTTTTGGGCCTGAGGCCCGTCACGCGCAGGCTCGAGCGCGTGCTGACACCGCGCTATGCGCTGCTCTTTGCACGCCGAAACGACCGAGTGCTTGGTCTCGCACTGTTCGTGATCGCCTTCGCGCTGTTCCTGCCGGTGCCACTCAGCGGCTGGTTCCCTGCCATCTCGCTCTTCGTGTTCGGTGTCGGGCTTGTAGAGCGGGATGGTCTTGTCGCTGCGATTGGCCTGATCTTCGGCGGCGCCTCCGTGCTCCTGACCGCAGGGATTCTGACCTCTCTCGCTGCAGGAGCGGAGGCCATGATCTGATGGCCGAGTATGGACCCGATGCAAGGACGTTCAGCGACCCAGGATCAGGACTTCGGTAACGGGGCGGCGCCCCAGATGACGCCGCCCGTGGTTGGTGCAAGGAACGCCTGCACATCTCGACCCGGCAATGCGCCCGGCTCGCGCGGGACTGTGTTCGTTTCATCGGGCTGGGCCCACCTGCTATGGCACGCATTCCATGCGCCGGTCCAAGGTCGCCCGGATCTACCGGAAGACGGGCAACCCGCGGGCCGTGCAACTCCTGCTCGGCCACACCAGGATGGACAGCACCGTCCGCTACCTCGGCGTCGATCTGGCGGACGCGCTGGCGATCTCGGAAAGCGTCGAGAACTGCAGGGGACGGGCCGCCCTCACAGGTGGCGCGAACCGGCCATTCGTGCATGGCGCAGCATTTGTCGCGATTGATGGGCAGCCGTGCAGATCGGGTGGATGGACTCTGTTGCACAAATCGGGTGATGGCCGAGGTTACTGTCGATCAGCAGGGGCGGTGGTCCCTTGGAGCCACGATGCGGGATGTTCACGGCCAGCGTCTTCTGGCGGTGCGAGAGCGTACTGAAGTCGGGCACCGACCAGCCAGGCCCGACCAGACGCAACAAGCTTTCAACAAACCCGGTCGTCTGCCGCAGTGCCATCCCGAACTTGCCCGGGGCGCCGCCGGTTCAGGGCCGAAACAGGCCACTGGCCTGTTTCCGGGACGCCCGTCACCCTTCATCGTCATGCAGATCTGGATGGCGGTATCGCTGTAGGTCTGCTGTCGGCCACGCCGGCCTGTCGGCGCCGCGTCCCAGCTCATCTCGGGATCGACCCAGATCGTCAGTGAGCCGCGGCGCTTGAGCGCTTCGTTGTAGGCCGGCCAGTTCCTGATCTTGTAGGCGGGGGCGGGGCTGCTCATGTCTTCCAGCTACCACGCTGGATTCACGAGATGAATCCCCCACGCAATTTCTGCAACGGAACCGGGACCGGTGTCGGACTGTCCCTTGCCGTTCTATACCAGTGGCTTCGTGAGAGAATTGGCTGGGGTGGTAGGATTCGAACCTACGATACACGGTACCAAAAACCGCTGCCTTACCACTTGGCTACACCCCAACGGTGCGCGCGTAGATACGCCGGGCGCGCGCCGGCTTCAAGCCCCATCGGGCGAAAAATCGCACCGTGCCGCGCCGGCGTGGGGCCGCGTCACGGTGCCAGCGGATTGGCCTTCGCCAGCCGGTCGAAGGCCATCAGCGTCGCGACCAGCGCGGGCATCTCGGCGAGCGGCACCATGTTGGGACCGTCCGAGGGGGCGGTGTCCGGGGCCTCGTGCGTCTCGATGAAGACCGCCGCGATCCCCAGCGCCACCGCCGCGCGCGCCATCACGGGGGCGAATTCGCGCTGCCCGCCGCTGGCGCCGCCCAGGCCGCCGGGTTGCTGGACCGAGTGGGTCGCGTCCATCACCACCGGGTAGCCGGTGCGCGCCATGATCGGCAGCGCGCGCATGTCGGCCACCAGCGCGTTGTAGCCGAACGAGGTGCCGCGCTCGGTGAGCAGGAGGCGGCTGTTGCCCGTGGCCTCGACCTTGGAGATCACGTTCGCCATGTCCCAGGGCGCGAGGAACTGGCCCTTCTTGACGTTGATCGCGGCGCCGGTCTCGCCGGCGGCGAGCAGCAGGTCGGTCTGGCGGCACAGGAAGGCCGGGATTTGCAGGATGTCGACGGCCCGGGCCGCGGGGGCGCATTGTTCGGGCGCGTGCACGTCGGTCAGCACCGGGACGCCCAGGCTTTCGCGCAACGTGGCCAGGATCTCCAGCCCCTTGTCCATGCCGACCCCGCGCCGGCCCGAGAGCGAGGTGCGGTTCGCCTTGTCGAAACTCGCCTTGAACACGTAGCCCGCGCCCGCCGCGTCGCACGCGGTTTTCATCTCGCGGCCGATCGCCAGGGCGTGGTCCAGGCTTTCCAGCTGGCAGGGCCCCGCGATGACGGTCAGCGGGCGGCCGTTTCCGACGGTGAGCCCGCCGATATGCACGTCTTTCATGTCAGGCAGAGACCTGTTCGCGGAGGATCGAGAGCGTCAGCGAGACCATCAGGTAGATGCCGCCGAAGATCAAGAGCGCGAGCGCGGTGTTCTCGAAGGCGCGGGGATAGGTCGCCTCGTCGGGGGCGACGGGGCTGACCCCGAGCGAAAGGTATCGCACCTGCCGGTTCGCCTCGATGCGCGCGGTCTCCAGTTGCTGCAGGCCCTGCTGGAGCAGAAGCTGGCGGTTGGCGAGATCGGCCTCGGCGATGCGCAGTTCGGCCGAGATGCGGGCGAGCGACTCGCCGCGCGTGCCGTCCTCGGTCATCGAGGCGCGCAGGCTCGCCACCAGATCCTCGAGCCGCTGCATCTCGCCCTCGACGCCACGCACCCTGGCCTCGTTCGGGCGGGGATTGTCCATCAGTTGCAGGAGTTGCAGCCGTTTTTCGCGAAGCTGGGTCTCGAAGGTCGCGATCTGGCCCATCAGCGCCCTGGTCTCGCTGGCCGGGTCGATCACGCCCAGCTTTTCCTGCAGCGCCAGAACGCGTTGCTGCGCCTCCGCGACGCGGGCCTCGGCCTCGGTGTAGCTTTGCCGCGCCCCGGCCATCTGGTCCTCGCGCAGCCGCGTCGTCATCCCGTCGATGCGCTGCTCGGCATAGGAGATCAGCGCCTCGGAGAAGGACGCGCTCGTCGCCGGGTCGGCGGCGCGCACCTCCATCCTGAGGATGCCCTCGGTCGGGTCGTAGCCGATCTTGACCGCCTTCTTGTACAGCTTGTACGCGGCCTCGTTCGAGGCGTCGGTGGCCAGCCTCTGGATCGGGTCGATGTGCGCCTGGCTGAAATGCGTGCGGAAGCCGAGGTCGGAGTCGAGCCGGAGCATCGCGTCGCGCGATTGCAGGTAACTCTGGACGTTGATCGAATCCTGCTGCGCCGCGAGGCCGGCGCCCTGGAACAGGCTGCCGAGCCCGCCGCCGGCCTGGCCGTCGGCCTGCTGGATGACGAATTCGGAATTGGTGGCGTAGATCGGCGTGGCGAGCTTGAAGTAGTAGAGGCCCGCGATGGCGGTGGGCAACAGAACGAAGGCGGCCAGCCGCGCCAACATCATCGCGAGGGAGCGGCGCCGGCGCCGGGCGATGTCGCGCTGGATCTCGCGCACCTCGCGCAGCCGCGTCTCGCCGGGGGTGTTGGCGGGCCGTGCCGGCATGCCGCCGCCCGCGGGCATCGTGCGCGGCAGCTGGATTTGGCGCGGCGCGCCCCCGCCGTCCGCGACCTCGTTGCGGGCGATTTCCAGCATGTTGGCCCGCTGGAACGGATCGATGCCCTGCCCGCGCAAGAGCCGCACGGCGTCGTGGTCCGAGGCGGGGCTCAGCCCGTGCTTCTGGGCGACGCGGCGGGCCATGCGCAGCTGGCGTCCGGTCAGTTCCTCGGCGCGGATCGCCGCGATTTCCTGTTCGGGGGTCGCCGGTTCGCGGGGGGCGTGCTGGGGGGGCGTGGGCGCAGCGGCCGCCGGCGCCGCGGGGCGCGGCTCCGCAGCGGCGTTGGCGACGGGTTTGGGGCCGAAACCGTCCCCGGCGCCGGCCGCGGCGGACGGCCGGGCCGGTTGCGCCGCCGCAGCGCTGCGCCGGATGCGATACTTCTTAGCCGTTGGATTCATAGTCATAAAGCTGTCTTGCCTCGTCCAGGCTGTCGAACATCACGAGTTGGCCTTCCGTAAGCACCGCCGCGGAGCGGCAGAACTTTTCCAGCGTCGCGGGCTGGTGCGAGACGATCACCACCGTCGTGTCCTCCAGCCGTTCGCGCAGGATCGCGCCCGCCTTCCGGTTGAACTCGACATCGGTGGTGGACGGCATGCCTTCATCTATGAGGTAGATGTCGAAATTGAGCGCGAGCATCAGCGAGAAGCTGAAGCGCGCGCGCATGCCCTGGCTGTAGGTGCCGATCGGCATGTCGTAGTATTCCTCGATGCCGCACAGCCAGCGCGAGAACGCCTCGACATAGTCGGGATCGAGCCCGTAGAGCCGCGCGATGTAGCGGGCGTTCTCGGTTCCGGTGTGGCGGTTCACGACACCGCCCATGAAGCCCAGCGGGAAGGAAATGCGGCAATTGCGCCGGATTTTTCCCTCTTCGGGCTTCTCCAGGCCGGCCATCATGTTGATCAGCGTCGTCTTGCCTGTGCCGTTGGGGGCGAGGATGCCCAACGAATTGCCAAGCTCCACCCGGAAGGAGGCCCGGTCCAGGATCACCTTGCGCTGCTTCCCCGTCCAGAAGCTCTTGCTGACATCGATGAATTCCAGCATTGCCTGCCCGTTCCGCGTGCGCGCCTCGTCGCCATCTTGCCGTTGAACCTTTGTTTCCAGGCTGGAACCTAACGGCGATTTGCGGCGATATTATGGTCGGTGCCGGCTCTTCGCGACGCGAGAGCGCAACGGGGCAGAACATATGGACGTGCCGGCCGCGCGGCCGCGTCAGGCGGGGCGCCTGTTCACCTTCATCAGGCGGGCGGCGGCCAGGGCGACGGGGGCGGCCGCGAGGCTGAACAGCGTGCCGAGCCGGGCCGCGCCCTGCAGGTCCACCGCCTCCAGCGTCGCGCCGCCCGAGAAGGCCGCCCCGGCGATGACGAGCGGCACGGTGAAGCCGACGCCCGCGACGCAGCCGAGGATGACGAGATCGGACAGGCGCATGCCCCGCGGCAGGCCCAGCCGCAGGACACGCGCGGCGAGCCAGCCGAACAGCGTCACGCCCAGGGGCTTGCCGATCACGAGTCCCGCCAGCACCAGCCAGGTCGGCGCGGCGATGGCCGAGACCTCGGCGCCCGCGTTGCACAGCCCGAACAGGAACAGGGCGGCCCCGGCGGGGCGCCTGAGCAGCGCCTCGGCCCGGTTCAGCAGGTCCGACAGATAGCGCTCGGCCTCGGCGAAAAGGCCGAAGGCGCGGTCGGCATGGGGGATCGCCGGGATCACCGGCAACAGCCCCAGCGCCGGCGGCAGGCCCGCCTGCTGGACGCCGAACCAGCTCGCCGCGCCCGCCGCCGCGTAGGGCCAGAGGCCAAGCCGCCGCCGCATCCTGGTCGAATTGGGGCGCATCCGCTTGCCCCGGTCGAGCCGCCGGGGCAGCCAGTTGAACAGCACGAAGGCGCCCGCGCCGGCCCCCGCGGACAGCAGAAGCCACCCGGGGGCAAGGCCGGCCGGCGGGTAGGCGACCGCCAGGATCGCCAGCGCCGCCGCATCGTCGGCGATGGCGAGCAGCAGCAGAAACCGCAGCGCCGGATGCCCCGCGCCGAACACCATCCGCCCCACCGCATAGGCCAGGGCGATGTCGGTCGCGACGGGAATGGCCCAGCCGCCGGCCAGCACGTCGTAGGTGTCCGGGCCCGTCAGCGCGGCGAGGCCCAGATAGACCGCCGCCGGCGCCAGCATGCCGCCCGCGGCCGCGACAAGCGGCGTCGCGGCCTTGCGCCCCCGGAGCGCGCCGCGGTCCAGCACGAGCGCCTCCCAAAGTTCCTTGGCCATCACCGCGAAGAAGAGCGCCATGGCCACGTCGTTGACCAGGTATCGCAGCGTCAGTCGGCGCGCGACGCCGTCGTCCGCCTCATAGGCGTGACCGATCACGAAATCCTCGACGAGGACGGCCTCGACGAAGTCGTGATAGGAGGGCGGGTGCAGGTTGGCCCAGACAAGCGCCACGCAGGCGCCCGCGATCAGCAGGCCCGCGTAGGTCGTCACGAACTCCCGGACGCGGTACATGGCCCGCGATGCTCCCCCGCTGCGTCACGCCTTGGCTAGCGCAAGCGGGGCAGGGCGGCAAGCGGGCGCCCGTGCGGTCAGGCGATGGCCCCCCAGGCCAGCCCCGCCAGCACCGCGCCGAGGCTCGCGAAGCCGATATAGCCGGCGAAGACCCTGGGGCGGACCAGCGCCCAGACGGCCACGGCGGCGGGGATGCAGCTCACGCCCCCCGCGATCACGAAGGACATCGCCGCGCCGTCGCTCATCCCCTGGCGCAGCAGGCTGTCGACCAGCGGCACCGCGGCGTAGCCGTTCAGATAGGCCGGCCCGCCCACCAGCGCGCCCAGCAGCACCGGTTTCAGCCCCTCGCCGCCCAGCACCGCGGCCACCGCCTCGGCGGGGATGTATTCCAGCATCAAGGCCTCGATCATGTAGGCGAGCAGCAGCCACTTGCCGAGGAACAGCGCGTTTTCCAGCGCCGCCTCGCGGAAACTGGCGCGGCGCGGGGCCTCGGACCAGAACCGCCAGACCGGGCGCCCCTCGAAGGCGGGCCCGCTGCCACAGCCGCAGCCGCCCGCGCCGCAGGCCGATTTCCGCGGCCGGAGCGGGTCGGCAAAGACCCTGCTGTCGGCCAGCGCATAGGTCAGAAACCCGCCCATCATGCCGATGAAAATCGCCGACACCGTCTTGGCCACGGCGAAATCGGTGCCCAGCGTCCCGGCGGTGATCAGGAACATCGCCGGGTCCATCAGCGGCGAGGCCAGCCAGAAAGCCATCACCGCGGCCAGCGGCGCGCCGACGGCCAGAAGGGCGGCGATGAACGGAATCACCTCGCAGGAGCAGAACGGCGACAGCCCGCCCAGGAGCGCGGCCAGCACAATCATCCGCACGGTCCGGCCCTCGAAGGCGCGCGCCAGGAGCGTCTCCGCCCCGGTGGCCTTCAGATAGGCGACCGCCAGAACCGCGAAGACGATGAAGGGTGCGGTATGGCCCAGCGCCCCCAGCGCGAAGCGTACGGTCGGCCAGACCTGGGCCGGATCGAACAGCCCCAGCACCGCCGGCAGCAGCAGGATCGCCAGCCACGCCTTGTCGATCCGCCGCCACAGCGCGGGCAGGCGGGCCGGGGATTGCGTCAGGTCAGCCATGATCGTGCTCCGCATGGGGGGCCGCGGCATCGGCGCAGCATTCCGACAGAAGGAAATCCGACAGCGCCCGCATCTCCGGGTAGGCGGCTGCGGCACAGATGATCGACCGGCCGCGCCGCTCCTGCGAGACCAGCCCGGCCTGGGCCAGCACCCGCACATGATGGGTCAGCGTCGAGCCGGTGACACCCGCCCGCGCCCCCAGCTCGCCGATCGACAGCCCCTCGGGCCCCGCGCGCACCAGCGTTTTCAGCACCGACAGGCGATGCTCCGAGCCGAGCGCGGCAAAGGCCGTGGCCATGCGCGTGAGGGTGAGATCCGGGTCGGGCCGCGTGTTCATGCATGGACATTACTAGAAATATCGAAATGAGTGCAAGCCTCCATTTGCGCCCGCCGGCGAATGGCCCTAGATCGGGGCCATGACCGCCACCCCCCGGATCGGCCCCCTGCGCGACGAGATCGCCGCCTGCCGCCTCTGCGCCGGCCGGTTCGCGGCCACCGCGACGGCCCACGCGCCGCGCCCGGTGCCGTGGTTCGCGCCCGGCGCCCGCATCCTCGTCTGCGGCCAGGCGCCGGGAATGCGCGTCCACGAGGAAGGGCGGCCCTTCTTCGACCCCTCGGGCGACCGGCTGCGCGCGTGGATGGGGATCGACGCCGCCACCTTCTACGACCTCGCCCGCATCGCGGTGCTGCCCATGGCGTTCTGCTTCCCCGGCTACGATGCGAAGGGCGCGGACCTGCCCCCGCCGCGCCTCTGCGCCGACACCTGGCACGCCGGCGTGATGCGCGCCCTCGGCCCGGTGCCGCTGACCCTGCTGATCGGCGGCTACGCGCAGAAATGGCATCTCGGCCCGGCGGCACGGCCCGGCGTCACCGCCACCGTGGCGGCCTGGCGCGACCACGCCCCCGACGTCTTCCCGCTGCCGCACCCGTCCTGGCGCAACACCGCCTGGCTGAAACGCAACCCCTGGTTCGAGGCCGAGCTCGTCCCCGCCCTCCGGACCCGTGTCGCCGAGGTTCTGCAATGACCGAGCCCACGCCCCTCGACCGCGCCCACGCCGCCATGGCCGCCGCGCCCGACGACCCCGCGGCCCGGCTGCGCTACCTGGGCCTTCTCGCGGCCAGCGAACTGGTCCTGCTGCTCGACCGCGAGGCCGAGGAGGACCGGATCGTGCCGGCGGTGTTCCCGCTCGACGAGGGGCGCTTCGTGCTCGCCTTCGACCGCGAGACCCGCCTGACCGCGTTCACCGGCGCGCCCGCGCCCTATGCCGCGATGCCGGGCCGCGCGCTGGCGGACCTGCTGGCCGGGCAGGGGCTCGGGCTCGCGGTCAATCCCGGCGCGGCGGCGCATGACCTGCTGCCGCCCGATGCGGTGGCCTGGTGGGCCGAGACGCTCGCCCCGGCCCCCGCGCCCCTCCAGCTGGACCCCGAAGCGCTGACCGCGCCGGGCGCGCTGCCCGAAGCGCTGCTTGCCGCGCTCGACTGCCATCTCGCCAAGGCGGGCGCCCTGGCCCCCCGCGCCTGGCTCGCCGGGATCCGCTACGCGGGCGGCGGCAGCGGCCTGCTGCTCGCCTTCGAGGAGGCCCGCCCCGGCGCCGAGGCCGCGCTCGCCCGGCTGGTCGCCGAGGCGCTGCGCTTCAGCGGGCTCGAGGCCGGCGCGCTCGACGTCACCTTCATCGCCAGGGACGGCAAGCTCGCCGGCGCGCTGGCGCGCCGCGGCCTGCGGATCGACCTTGCCGCCCCGGGCCCAGCCGCCGCCGCGCCACGGCCGGCCCGCGCCGCCGACGCGCCGCCGCGGCTGCGCTGACCGGCCGCTTCTTCTTGGCCCAAATACTCCCGCCGGAGGCGCCGCGCGCGCCAGCGCGCGGCCACCTCGAGCCGGCGGGCGGCTAGAGCGCGTCGCATTTAATCGGCCTCATAGCCGGCCACCTTGAAGTAGTTGTAGCATTCTTGGTCTGAGAAGAGGTCGCAGACATGGCCGACGGCCGCCCAAAGTTGATCGTAGGTTCGCGCGGCTGCCTTCCTTATGAGCGACTTCAGCTTTGAGAACGCCATTTCGATGGGGTTCAGGTCCGGGCTGTAAGGCGGCAAGAACAGGAACCAGGTGCCAATCGCACGCAGGGACGCCGCTGCGGCCGGGGCCTTATGGCTCGACAGGTTGTCGAGAATGACAACGTCGCCTTTGCGCAGCGTCGGCCCCAGCTGGGTTTCGATGTAGAGGGCGAACATCTCGGCGTTCATCGCCCCGTCGATGATCCATGGTGCGTCGAGCCGGTCGTGGCGCAGGGCCGCGACGAAGGTCTGGGTGCGCCAATGTCCGAACGGCGCGTGATCGACGAGGCGCTGCCCGAACGGGGCCCAGCCGGTCGTCTTGGCCATGTTGGTTTTGACCGAGGTCTCGTCCACAAAGGCCAGCCGGTCCAGATGGTTGGCCATGAAGGGCTGGCGTTTCGCGATCCAGATGCGCCGCAGATCGGCGACATCCTTGCGCTTCTGCTCAAGCGCCTGCAGGTCTTTTTTCGTGCGTCAGACCAAGCCCGCGCAGCACCCGCCAGATCGTGCCGCGATGGACCTCGATGCCATGGGTTTCGGCCAGCTCAACGGCCAATTCATCGAGCGTGATCTCGCCCTTGGCGGCGACGCGGGCTTCGATCCAGCCGGTCACGCCCGCAAGCTTGCCGTGCCCGCCGCCATTGCCTTGGGGCCGGGGCTTGAGTGATCCGGTCTCGCGACGCAGTTTGATCAGCTCGTTCACGAACTTCGGCGATACCCGGAAGTGCCGTGCCGCTTCGCGATGCCCATGACCTTCGTCCACGAACGCGACGACACGCTCGCGTAGCTCTATCGGATGTGGTTTGCCCATCTATGACCCCCATATCTACCTCAAAGAGACGGAATCACATCACGGCCAATCTGGGAATCCTGAATCCGAAAGCCGGCGACACGCTCTAGCAGGCCGCTGAAATTCTCTTGCGGCCGGACGGATTTCCCTGACCCTCACCCGTGAGGCCGGCGTCGTCTGTTCTGTGTGCTTGGTCTCGGCCCTGCCTTTGGCGTCAGGCGGCCAGCAGCTTCGGCAGTCTGGCGAGGTTGCAGGCGGCCATGGTGAAGGTGAAGCGGGCGGCGACGCGGTCGAGGCCGCGGTATACGGTCTGGGCCATGCCGCCGACGGTCTTGGCCCAGCCGAAGGGCTCTTCGATCTTCTTGCGGCGCGTCTGGGACAGGGCGTAGCCGGGGTGGCGGGTGGTTCTGCCGTCGATGGCGGAGTGTCGGGCCTTCTGGGCGACATGCGGCGTGACGTGGGCCTGTCGCAGATCGGCGACGAAATCTGCGCTGTCGTAGCCCTTGTCGGCGCCCAGCGTGAGGCGGCGGGTCGAGCCGGGGGAATGGCGGTGGATCATGTCGAGCGCGGCGCGGCGTTCGGCATGGCCATCGGCGCGGGTCAGGTCGGCCTAGACGACGAAGCCATTGCGGTTTTCCATCAGCGCATGCCCCATGTAACAGAGCAGCGCGCCCGTCCCCTGCGACTTGCGGAACAGCCGCGCGTCGGGGTCGGTGATCGAGGCATGGGTGGCGTTGGAGCGCTTCTCGCCGCGGAAGTCGACTTCGGCGTTGCGGTGGCGGCGGCTGGGGCTGGGCATCGGGACGGTCTCGGCTTCGGGCTGGGCAGGGGCGGTGTCGGGGCTGGTATCCTGATCGGTGTCCCCCGGCGGGTCACCCGGCCCGTCCGCGCCGGGCGGGCTGCCCTCGGTCTTCGGCTGGAAGCTCTTCATGGAAGCCCAGGCCTTGATCAGCGTGCCGTCCACCGAGAAGTGCTCGTCTGACAGCAGCGGTGCGACCTCCCGGTGAGCCAGGATCGCGCCCATCACCTTGCGCGCCATGTCGGTGGTCAGCAGCCGGTCACGGTTCTTCGTGAAGACGGTGGGGACCCAGACCGCGTCGTCGATCCCCAGGCCCACGAACCAGCGGAACATGAGGTTGTAATCCATCTGCTCCATCAACTGCCGCTCCGAGCGTACCGAGAACAGGATCTGTAGAAGGCTCGCCCGGATCAGCCGCTCCGGCGGGATCGAGGGCCGGCCCTCCGGGGCGTAGAGCGTCTCGAACTCGGCATCGAGGCTGGCCAAAGCCTCGTTCACGACCCGCCGGATCTGCCGCAACGGATGCCGCGCCGGGATCCGCGCCTCGATGTCAACATAGCTGAACAGCGACCCGCTCGTCTCGTCCGCGCCCCGCATCCCAACCCCTCCGGCAACCGCCCAAGGGGTGAATCACGTCCCTCAACCGACGTCCAGAGCGAGGTTTTTCAGCAGCCTGCTAGCAGCCATCTATCTCGATCATCGACGCGGCAGTGCGCCTTGTCAAGAACGGCCATTCGCCGCAGTCACATGAACGGCCCTCTGCTGATGGTCCAGTGCGCCAAAGCTTTTGCCGTTCTTCGTTTCCCTGATCGGCGGCGGCAGCCCCAAGTGGACGGTAGTGCCGATGTCTCCGGAAAACTCTGACGACGGACAGTCGTCGTTCCCCGAGGGACGCACTGCAATACGGGGGCAGTCTTTCATCTCCGTTGTCCGCTCTGGACTGGCCTGATCAGTCCGCTCCGCCTGTTCCAGCGCCATACGGCGAGACGCATTCGCGGCGCAGTTTATTGTCGGTGAGGAAGGTGTTTGTCCCGACATCGTAGGTGTCGTACCGACCAAGGCACCACGCGGCATGAAGCGACTGCGGCGGCTCTTCCGTGGGGCCGGGCGGATCTTCGCCGAGGCTCTGTAGCGGCAGGTAATCTTCCTGCGGCGCCGGCGCCGCGTTCTGCTCGAATCCGAGTGCCACGCTGCCGAGACCGGGAAGCATCAGAACGCCCGCAGACAGGCACACCAATGCGTGGGCGGCCGTGACCCTGGCACCGCCCCGTCGGCGGGCAGCGCGTTCAGGACACCGGGTCGGAGAAGACGAGAACATCGGGAAGCTCTCCTTCGAATTTTTCGATTTCGACAAGGGCGGTCTGGCCGCAATTGGCCTGGGCGAGCTTGGAGGTCGCGATGCCCGTCGTCAGGTTGTTGACGTCGCCATAACGGCACAGGCTGCCGATCTCACGCGGGTTCAACGGATCGAACCAGCCGCCCTCGTCGATGCGGACCACGCCGGGGCGGATCTCGTCGGTCACGACGACGCCGGCCAGGATCTGGCCGCGGTCATTGAACACCCGCACGACATCGCCATCCGCCAGTCCCCGCGCCTCGGCATCGGCGGGGTTCATCCAGCACGGCTCGCGGTCCTGCACGGCGTATTTTTCGCGGAGCGACGTGCCGCAAAGCTGCGAATGAAGCCGCATGCGCGGGTGGTTCGAGGCGACGTGCAGCGGGTAGGTCTGCCCCTCCATACCCAGCCGCTCGATCGGCTCCATCCAGGTCGGATGCGGCGGGCAGTCGTCATAGGCCATCTTCTCTATATTGCGCGAGAAGATCTCGATCCGGCCCGATGGCGTGCCGAGCGCGTTCAACAGCGGGTCGGCGCGGAAATCGGCATAGCGGACGAAGTTGCGGCTCTCCTCGGGCAACGGGAAGGCAAGCGGTTCGTTGCTGTCCCAGAACGCCTCGAAGGTCGGCATTTCCATGCCCTTCGCGCGCGCCTCGATCCGTGCGGTTTCGTAGAACCCGCGGATCCAGTCCATCTCGGTCTTGCCCTCGGTATAGGCGTAGCCGTGGCCGAGTTTCTGCGCGATCCCGGTGAAGATCTCGTAGTCCGACCGCGCCTCGAAGACCGGGTCGATCAGCTTCTTCATCGGGACGATGTGGCTAAGCGCGTAATCGCCCACCTGCGAGATGTCGTTGCGCTCGTAGGACGTGGTGGCCGGCAGCACGATATCGGCATGCCGCGCGGTCGCCGTCCACTGAAAGTCGTTGGCGATGAAGGTCTCCAGGTTCCGCCAGGCGCGCAGCATCTCGTTGCGGTCCTGGTGATGGGCGAAGGGGTTGCCGCCGGCCCAGTAGGCCAGCTTGATCTCGGGCAGTTCGATCTCGTGGCCGTTGAACTGCATCGTCGCGCCGGGGTTCAAGAGCGTCTCGACCAGGCGCGAGACCGGGATCGTCAGCGAGCCGCCCCCGGCAAGCCAGGCCGGCCCGCCCACGCCGCCCACGCCGCCCGGCGTGTCCGACACCGCCGTCAGGATCGGCGAATTGTGTGTCGGCGCCCCGCCCGAGGCGTAGTGATAGCTCAACCCGTAGCCGCCGCCGGGCAACCCGATCTGCCCCAGCATCGAGGCCAGCGTGACCAGCATCCAGTGGACCTGCTCGCCATGGTGCTGGCGCTGGGTGGAATAGCCGAGCGCCAGCATGGTGCGCGCCGAGGCGAAGCGCCGTGCGAGGTCGCGGATCTGTTCGGCCGGAACCTCGCAGATCTCCGCCGCCCATTCGGGTGTCTTGGGCTGGCCGTCGCTCTCTCCCAGAAGATAGGGCAGGAACCGGTCGAAACCGCTGGTGTAGCGGTCGAGGAACTCCTGATCGTGCAGACCCTCGGTATAGAGCGTATGCGCGATGCCCAGCATCAGGGGGACATCAGTCATCGGCCGCGGCGCGATCCATTCCGAATCCAGGCGCTGCGCCGTCTCGGTGCGGATCGGGTCGATGCAGATGGTCTCGATTCCGGCGTCGCGGATCAGGTCGACCCCGGCGAATGAGCCGTGATCGGCGACCTGCCAGCATATCTCGGAGTTGCGCAGCGGATTGGCACCCCAGAACACCATCAGCTCGCAATCCTCGGCGAGCACGGGCCAAGTGGTGCACTGTTCATACACCTCGATCGAGCCCACGACATGGGTCAGGATGACCTGCGCCGCGCCCGTGGAATAGTCGCCCGCCGAGTTCGTGAAGCCGCCCTCCAGCTTCAGCAGCCGGCGCAGCAGCGTCTGGCAGTTGTGCATCTTGCCCGGGCTCTTCCAGCCGTAGGAGCCGCCGAAGATGCTGGTCGAGCCGTGTTCCTCGCGCACGCGGACAAGCTCGTTGGCGACAAGCTCCAGCGCCTCGTCCCAGCTCACCCTGACGAAATCGCCCGTGCCGCGGCCGTCGGGGTCGGCGCCGGGGCCCTGTTCCAGCCAGGCCCGGCGGACCATCGGGTACTTGATCCGCGACGGCGAATAGATCGAGTCCATCACGCCCGCGAGCTGGGGCGAGGGCGCGGGATCCTCCTCCCACGGGATCATCTCGGTCACGCGCCCGTCGGCGACGCGGCCCCGGAACACGCCCCAGTGGCAGGCCGAGAGGATATCGGCGCTGGCGGTCTGGGCCGCGGCGCCGGGGGAGAGCAGCGGGCCGCCCGCGGTGCCAAGCGCCCCGAGCGCCGCGGCGCCCTGCAGGAAGCTGCGGCGGGAGACGGCCGGAAAGGCCCCTTTTGGCTCGATCGTCATGTCGCGCGCGCTCCTTCTTGCTGGAGGGGGGAGGTATGGGCGGGGATGCGGTGCCGGACCAGCGCGGCGAGCAGGCGCGCCGCCGCGCCGTATACCCCTCGCGGATCGGCCTCGGCCACCTTGGCGCAGAACGCGGGCACCCAGCCGGCGAGCCGGTCCAGCATGGCCGCCGCCGCCGCCCCGTCGCCGCTGCGCAGCGCGGTGCCATAGATCGTCAGTTCCAGCGACAGGTGATCGACCGGCTCGGCGCAGTCCTCGGCCACATGCAGGTCAAGACGACGGAGGACCGCCTGCAAGTCGGCAAAGGTCTCGGCCGCGTGCCGACCCCCGCCGGTATAGGCGCTTTCATAGATCGGGATGGTGCGCGGGCCGCGCACGCCCGAGAACAGCGCCACATGCCGCCGCGCAAGGTCCGCGGCGACCGCTTCGGGCGGGCCCCGGGTCAGCGCCGTGCACATGGTGTCGGCCGCGTCCTCCTCCGCAAGGCTGGCCGCGATCTCGCGCAACAGCCGCGCCGCCTCGGGCGCGGCCATGCTGGCCACCGCCGCGTCGTCCGGGGGCGCGAGGAACGCGCGGCCCAAAAACTCCGCGACGAATGCCTCGATCTCCGTCGGGTCCGGGGCGCGGGACAGGCCGGCGCTTGCGCTCATAGGTCGGCGCGCTCCTTCGCGCCGGAATCCTTGGCATTGTTCTGCAGATAGACGAGCAGCAGGCGATATGCATCCGGTTCGAGGGAGGTGAAGCGCTTCATCGAGCCCAGCGTGCCGATCCACTGGTTCGCCAGGAAATGATCCGCTTCCGGCGGGCTGTGGCACGCGGCGCAGGCCGAATTGAACATCTCGGCGGTAAAGGACCACAGCGCGTCGCCGTCGACCAGCATCCCGGTCTTGTCGACCCAGCCCTCCAAACTGACCGATACCCAGTCCTGCCCGGTATCGGGGTCGGTCACGGTCTCGCCCGCCTCCAGCGCGCCGATCGCCGGTTCGCCGAGGACGGCCTGCAGGATGCGCTGGCCCTGCTTGGCGTAAAGCACCGCCTCGGCCCCGACAAGCTGCCAGCCCTCCAGCCGCACGCGCAGCAGATCGCCGTCTTCCCCGACCACGGCGACCTCGGTCCCGCTCAGCAGCTTGCCGTCCTCGTCGTCGGACCCGGAGTCGAGCGAGAACGCCTTGGTATGCACGACGAAGGCGGTGTTCGCCGTGCCGACCTCCTCGGCCGGCGATGTCGGCAACTCGCGGGCGCTCTCGCCCGATTGCTCCAGCATGACCAACTGCGAGGTCCGGTTCGGCTCGGGCAGGCCCGGCGCGGGATGGTCGACCGGCGCCACCGTCTTGAGATAACGCGCCATGGCCAGCCGGTCGGCGTCGCTCAGCTGCGAGGTGTTGGCGACCACCTCTTCCATGTCGCCGCCCGCGCGCTTGCCGATCGGGCTGACCCCGGTCTTGAGGTAGTTGGCAATGGCGTTGGCCGACCAGAAGCCGATACCGGTCTCGTCCGGCGAGATGTTCGGGAAATGGCCGTGCCCGTCGGGCGTCGGCCCTCCGCCGAAGCGCATGCCCTCCTCGATCGTGCCCAGCATGGTCCGGGGTGAGTGGCATTCGGCGCAATGGCCCGGCCCTTCCACAAGGTATTTGCCGCGCGCCAGGATCACGTCGTCGGGCGCGTCGATGGTCACCGGCGAGAACGGGTCGTTCGTGTCTTCGACCACGGGCAGCGGGCCGGGATTGCCCTCGGGCAGGCGCTCGCCGTCGAGGAACACGAGCCGCCACACCCCCACGCCCCGGCGCAGGTTGAAGGGAAACTTCAGGTCGTGGTCGTCGGCCCGGCCGGCGACGGGCTCCAGCGATTGAATGAACGCGTACATGTCGCGGACGTCCTCGGCGGTCATCCGCTGATAGGAGGTGTAGGGGAAGGACGGGTAGAAGTTCTGCCCGTCGATGCCCCCGGGGCCGACCCCCTCGCGCACTGCGCGGTCGAACTCGGCCAGCGTCCAGCCGCCGATGCCGTCCTCGTCATGGGGCGAGATGTTGGGCATCCGGAACAGGCCGAACTCGGTATCGAGCTCGCGCCCGCCGCCGAGCATCAGCGGGTTCTCCTGACCGGGCGTTGCATGGCACGTCGCGCAGTCGCTCGCCACGAAGATCAACTCGCCGTTTTCCAGATCGGGCCCTTCGAGAGTCGCGACGTCGCGTGAAGGATGCACGAGGGACCAAGTCCAGGGCGAGGTGAGGACGAAGAAACCCAGAACGGCTAGCACGAAACCGCCGAGAAAGAGACGCAAGAACAGGTTTCCGGGGCGGTCATCGGCCCGAGTCATGCCAAATTTCCCTTCTAGGAACAGCCGCGCACATTGAGATCAATTGTAAAGATATGGGCAAGAAATGTCGACCGGGGACGCTGATGTGTTTTCCCGTCGCGTCCGACGTGGACCGTCTGTCGGTTCTTTCAGCAGCGATGCGGGGCTTTGATGCCGTGATGATCGTACATCGTTGAAGGTCGAAAAGCGTTGGACAGCGGGACCTGCCTCCCGCAGTTACATGGCGAGGCGATAATTCCCTATTTCCGCGCCATCTTCCGCCACTACGAGAGCGGCCTCGTGGGGCCGAACAGAACCGGAAATACGATAGCAACATCCAAAATCTCGGCTGGGGCTGATAGGCTTTCGCTATCCGGCCAGCGCGAACGCATTCGCCGAAAAAAGGTCTTTGGAAGCCGCCTGGCGGCGGCGCAGAAATAAGCTGGCTTCCCGACAGTCGGAATGTCGGCTCCCATATCGCCAGTGTGTCCGTCTCGCGATTGCAGCGAATGACCGCCCCCCGCCTAACCGAAGGATCATCCCTTGGCGACCATCTCCGGCCGATCGGGGCACGATGAGGTGTCGGTCTCACGCGTTGCCAACCCTGCTCCAGAAGCTCGATTTTCGGGGGTGGTCTCGCCGCAGCGCCTCCAGGAAGGACGCATGGTCCGGGTGCCCATGGTAGTCGCGGATTTCCTGATCGGCGGTGGCGCAGTCCAGCAGGTGGCGCACGGCGTGGCCGTATCGTTTCGATCGACCCTTTTCGAGGGCGAAGAGGATCATCGCCCGGCGGGCGAGGGTGGCGGCCAGCGGATGCTCAGCCTGCAGGGCATCGGCCGCCGGGGTCAGAACCTCGTATCTGTCGCCATCCAGATCGGCGGCACGCGCCTCGATCAGTCCTGCGGCCTCGGCATGGTCGGGCCAATCGAGGAAGAAACACAGCGCCAGCATCCAATCAGCATGGGACCGGGCGACCGCCTTTGCGCGGTCTTCGGCCTCGATATCCTCGAAATCCGGCAAGGCCTTTAGGTGGCGTCGCAGGCTGTCGGCATTCAGGGTCTGGCAGAAATCCTCCCACAGAAAGGCCTGCAATTCGGCGTCGCGGCCAAGGGCCGCCAGGCAGTCGGCAGAGGCCGCATCGAGCGGCGACGGGCCGAACCAGGGGTCATGGCCGCGATCCCTGGCGCGCGCGTTTTCGACGATCCGTAGCGCCTCTTCAGCGCGGCCGGCCGCCAGAAGGCGCGCGGCGACTTCGGGCGCGATCGTGTGATAGGTCAGTTGCTCGGCGCTGTAGCGGGCCATGTAGGCATCGACATCGCCCTGCAGGTCGGCCACATCCTGCAGGATCATCCCCGCGGTCCGGTCGCGCCCCTCCTGCGCGAGGGTGCTGCGGCGAGCCTCATCTGCGACGAAATCGTAGCGGGCCAGGTCGGCACCGGTCAGCGTCGCGACCTCGGCGGCCTTGGCCAGCGTTTTCAACCGCTCCAGGCCAGAGGACCCGAGCGCCTCGGCAAGCGCCGGGATCGCGCCGTCGAATTCGCCGTACCCGTTGTCCCGCAGCGCCTCGAAGATCCGGTCGGCCAGCGCCCCCGGGTCGAGATCGAGGCGCGGGGCCAGATCGGCGATCGCGGCCATGGCATCGTCCATGACGCCGCCGATCACGCCGTTGCTGTCATCGGTGCGCTCGTGAATGTTCGGGGCAAGCTGGAGAAAGGTCCAGAGCAGGTCGAACGCCTCGCCCGGTGCGTCGGGCGCGACACGCGTGGCGATCAGATCGACCAGATCGGACAATTCCCGGGCGAAGGCCCTTTGCCTTTGCCACGAGATGAACCCGCTTGCCCGCCGGAGCTGGGCAAACCGCTTGCGGATGTCCCGGGCGACATCCATGGGCCCGGCGCGCGCGCTCAGTTCCAGCCTCAGGCGCTGCTGACGGGCGCGGTTGCCCCGTGTGACCTCCAGCAGCAGATCGGCCAGCGTCTCGGCGCCAAGGGCCGCAAGGTTCTCCTTGTTGAGCGTCTTCCTGGCCACCGTCTCCGCCCCGTATCCGTGGACGGCGATGCCGCAGGCGGAGGTGGTCATGCAAGTCCGGCGGACGGCATGAGGGCGGTCGCGGCAAGGTCCGGATGGATGAACCGTGGTTTCAGGAAGAGAAAGCTTTTCCGGCTGAATTCAATCGTTCCATATCCTCCGTATGACGGACCGGCATGAGAATGCCGTCGAGGACTGTACGATGAGCGAAGAGAAAGGAGGCAGCACGACTGGACGCTCGTGACCATTGTCGCGCATCACCGAGAACGCAGCGCGGTGCGGGGACCTGATCATTCCCCGAAGGTGGTGGAGCCCGCTTGAGCAGCGGCGACAACGTGCATCCCGGACGAAATCCCATGACGTCTGTCAAAGAAGGCTGTCCTTGGCGGTCTTCGAAGTCCCGGCCACCGACGGGAAACGACCACGAGCGCGGTGGCGCTCGTTCCATTTTCAAAGGAATTCCCGCCACCCTGACATCGGCAACCGGCTTTGTTGCGCAAAGAGCGTGAAGCCCGGACCTCCCCTTTCCCCAGACGCACTTACCCCATGGGCTCTGTGACTGGTATGCCGAGCGCGGTGTAGCCGTTCAGGACGGCGGCGCGGACCTGGAGTTCGGCGACCTGACGATCGAAGTCGCACGCCATGAGGCTCTGCCCCAGCAGCTTCACGCAATGCATCTTCGTCTCGACCCGGCTTCGGCGGTGGTATCCGCTCCACTTTCGCCAGATGGCGCGGCCGAGGTATTTCGATGCGCGCAGCGCCTCGTTCCGGGCGATCGCGCCGGCCGTCGAGGGCTTCCAAGGCTTGGCGTTCTTGCGTGGCGGTATGACAGCATCGGCGCCGCGGTCGGCGACGGCGTCGTGGCACCTGCGCGTGTCATAAGCTCCGTCTGCCGTGACTGAGCCGATCTCCACATCAGCGGGGATCTGGTCGAGAAGCTCGGGCAGCATGGGCGCGTCACCGATGTGGCTTCCGGTGACCTCGATGGCGCGGATCTCCAGCGTCTGTTCATCGACGCCGATGTGGATCTTGCGCCACAGACGGCGTTTCGCGCCGCCATGCTTGCGGGCGTGCCACTCGCCTTCGCCCTCCGCCTTGATGCCGGTGCTGTCGATCAGCAGGTTCAGCGGGCCCTGCGAGCCCCGGTAGGGAATACTCACGGCCAGGGATTTCTGGCGCCGGCTCAGCGTGCTGAAATCCGGCACCGCCCAGTCGAGGCCGACCAGCCGTAGAAGGCTTTCGACGAACCCCGTCGTCTGCCGGAGGGCCATGCCGAAGAGGACTTTCATCGTCAGGCACGTCTGGATCGCGGCATCGCTATACTGTGGCTGCCGGCCTCGCTTGCCGGTCGGCCGCGGCACCCAGACAATGTCCGGATCGAACCAGATCGTCAGGGAGCCGCGCTGCTTCAGCGCTTCGTTGTAGGCCGGCCGGTTCCTGGTCTTGTAGCTCGGCGGGATGGGGCTGCTCATGCAGGCCAGCTACCACGCTGGATTCACAAGATGAATCCCTCGCTCGACCTTTGCGCAACAAAGCCTCGGCAACCGGAAAGCCCAACATGACAGCATTGCACGGGACGGCGCCCGCCTTGGGCGACGATCCGGGATCGTCGCGCGCGCGGTGCCGTGAGAGGAGGTGCCCAGATGTTTCTTGGCCAACCCCTACGAGCGCCTTGGGGCAGGGCGCTACGTCGGAAGCCCAAGCAGCTGGAAGGAGTGCTCCGTCCGCATAGACCGCGTCAGGTTGCCAAAGCGCCGCGGGTCTACGCTTCAGGCGGCGTGGGGCGGGTTTGCCATGACAAGGTCGAGTAGCGTTGCGGGAGGCATGTCGAACCTCGGATGCGGGGTGGCAAATTATGAGTCAGATAGGCAGCTTTTGGGGTGCGCCAAGGCGTGCCGCGTAACAAGCGTTGCCGGGCCGCCGTTTTCGGTGGTGCGTCCGTGGGCGTGTCGGCCTTGGACGGCGCGTCAGACCGTTAGCCGTGCGCGGCGGGACGTACGGTGTCGGCCGCCGGTTTCAGGCAGCGGGCGAGCTCGGCAATATGGGCGGGCCCGATCTCGCAACAGTCACCTACGGTACGCGCGCCCTCCGCGACCCAGGTCGCGATGAAGAACAACGGGTGTGCGCCGCTGATCTGGCCGAAGGTCGCGGCCATGGCCCCGGGAAACAGGATGTAGCTGCCGACGATGCCCCAGGTCAGGACGAATGTTTCAAACGCGAAGGGCAACGCCCATCGCCAGAAGCGCGGCGATCAGCGGGATCACCCCGCAGGAGCAGAAGGGCGAGATCCCGCCCGCCAGCGCGCCCAGTCCAATCATCAGCAGTGGCGCGCCGGTGAAGGCCTTGGCGATCAGGTTGTCGGCGCCGGTGGCATTCGCCCACGCGGCAATTGCGATCGACAGGATCAGGAACGGCGCCGTGTTCAGGAGCGCGGTGCCCGCGAAGAGGCTGACACGCTCGGCGGTCAGCGAGCCGCGGCGAGCAGGCGGTCGAGATCGAGATCGGCCTCGATCTCCTCGGCAAAGGCGTTCAGCGCGGCGTCGAGCCGTGCGGCATGGTCCGTCCCGGCCGCCACTCCGCCCATCCGTGCCAGCCAATGGCCGCGAAATCCGTCAGACCCGAACAGCCCGTGCAGATAGGTGCCCATCACCCGGCCGTCCTGCGAAACGGCGCCCTCGGCCCGCCCATCGAGCCGCAGCCAGGGGCGGTCGAGGCCCGGCCCTTCGGTCCGGCCCATATGCATCTCGTAACCGGCGACTCGCGCGCCACTCATTGTGTCCTCGGTCTCGATCTCGACCAGCCGCTTGTCGCCCGTCAGCGTCGTTTCGATGTCGAGCAGGCCCAGCCCTTCGGTTGCTCCCGCCGGTCCCTCGATGCCATCGGGGTCGCGCACCGCGCGCCCCAGCATCTGGAACCCCGCGCACAGGCCGACCACCCGGCCGCCACGCCGCAGATGGGCGCGGATGTCGATGTCCCAGCCTTCGGACCGGACCGCCCGGAGCGCCGCCCGCGTCGCCTTGGAGCCCAGCAGCAGGACCACATCCGCGTCGCCCGGAATGGGCCGGCCCGGACGGACCCAGCGCAGATCGACGCCCGGTTCGGCCGCCAGCGGGTCGAGATCGTCGAAATTCGCCAGGCGGGGCAGTTCCGGCACGGCCACGACCAGACCGGCCCCGGCGCCCCGCTTGCGCCCGTAACCCAGCGAATCCTCCTCGGGCAGCGCCCGCGCGGCGTCGGACCAGCGCAGCAGCCCCAGCACCGGCCAGCCGGTTTCGGCGCGGATATCCTCGGCCGCGGGGGCGAAGACGCCCGGATCGCCGCGGAACTTGGTGACGATCACGCCGGCGACGCGGGCGCGTTCCGACGCGGTCCACAGCCGGTGATGCCCGATCGCCGCCGCCGTGACGCCGCCGCGCGACTCGTCGCCCACCAGCACCACGGGCAGGTCGGCGGCCTCGGCCAATCCCATGTTCGAGATGTCCTGCGGCCGCAAATACCGCTCGGCTCCGCTGCCCGCCCCTTCGATCAGGACAAGGTCATGGGCGGCGGACAGAATGTCGAGGCTATCACAGACCGCCCCGCGCAGTTCGGGCTTCAGCCGCTGATAGGCGCTGGCCGAATAGCGGCCCAGCACGCGGCCCTGCACCACCACCTGCGCGTCCACATCGGTTTCGGGCTTCAGCAGCACCGGGTTCATGTGCACCGTCGGCGGCACGCACGCGGCACGGGCCTGCAAGGCCTGCGCCCGGCCGATCTCGCCGCCATCGGCCGTGACGGCGGCGTTGTTCGACATGTTCTGCGCCTTGAACGGCGCGACCTTCAGCCCCTGGCGGGTATAGGCGCGGCACAGGCCCGCAACGAGCAGGCTCTTGCCCACGTCGGAGCCGGTGCCCAGCACCATAAGCCGCCTTGCGGTCATCGCGCCAGCGCCAGCAGCGCGTCGAGGTCGAGGTCGTGTTCCAACTGGTCGGCCAGCGCGTTCAGCGCGGCGTCCACCTGCGCCTCGTAGTCGAGGCCGGAGGCACGGCCCCCCATTGCGGTCAGCCAATGGCGGCGGAAGCTGTCCGCGCCGAAAAGCCCGTGCAGATAGGCGCCCATCACGCGGCCATCGGCGGACACCGCGCCCTCATCGACCCCGTCCAGCCGAAGCCAGGGCCGGTCGAGGCTCGCGCCTTCCGTCCGCCCCATATGCATCTCATAGCCGGTGACGCGGGCGCCGCTGAGCGCGTCCCGGGCGTCAATCTCGACCAGCCGCTTCTCGGGTGTCATGGTCGTTTCGATATCCAGAAGGCCAAGGCCCGGCGTCTCGCCCGCCGGCCCCTCGATCCCGTCGGGGTCGCGCACCACACGGCCCAGCATCTGGAACCCCGCGCAGATGCCGACCACCCGGCCGCCCCGGCGCACATGGGCCAGGATGTCGACATCCCAGCCCTGCGCGCGCAGGGATTCCAGCGCGGGGCGGGTCGTCTTGGAGCCGGGCAGCAGCACCACATCGGTTTCGGCCGGGATCGGCTGGCCGGACTTGACCCAGCGCAGATCGACGCCGGGTTCCGAGGACAGCGGGTCCAGATCGTCGAAATTCGCTGTGCGCGCGATCTGCGGCACGGCGATCACAAGGCCCGCCCCGCCGGGGGCCTGCGGCCGTTCCAGCGCCAACGCGTCCTCGGCGGGCAGGTGAGCGGCCAGGTCGAACCAGCGCGCCACGCCCAGAAGCGGCCAGCCGGTGGTTTCGGTCATCGTCCGGCAGGCGGGTTCGTAAAGCGAGAAATAGCCGCGGAACTTGTTGAGCAGAAAGCCCTTGATCCGCGCGCGCTCATCCTCCGTGTGCAACAGCCACGAGCCGACCACGGCGGCCATCGCGCCACCCCGGTCATTGTCGGTCAGCAGGACCACCGGCAGGTCGGCCTCTTCGGCCAGGCGCATGTTGGTGATGTCGCAGTGCCGCAGCCAGGTCTCGGTGCCCGCGCCCGCCCCCTCGACCAGCACCAGATCGGCCTCGGCGGCCATCCGGCGATAGCTGTCGGTCACGGCGGGCAGCAGGAGCGGCTTGAGGTTGTGATAGTG
Source organism: Rhodovulum sp. ES.010 (assembly GCF_900142935.1). NCBI lineage: Bacteria > Pseudomonadati > Pseudomonadota > Alphaproteobacteria > Rhodobacterales > Paracoccaceae > Rhodovulum > Rhodovulum sp. ES.010. The sequence continues at coordinate 3,451,219 of NZ_FSRS01000001.1, forward strand.
CCGGGCGGGCCAGTTCCCCAGGGCGCGGCCCCGCAGCACGACCTGCGAGCCAACCATCGCCTGCGGTTTCAGCAGGACCGGGTTCATGTGAATCGATGGCGGCAGACCCGCCGCGCGTGCCTGCAACGCTTGCGCGCGGCCGATCTCGCCCCGCCGCACCTGCCCATCCGGACCGAGGGGCAGGTCGCTGTCCACCGTCACCGCCGCGTTGTTCGACATGTTCTGCGCCTTGAACGGCGCGACCTTCAGCCCGCGCCGTGCATACGCACGCGCCAGCCCCGCGACCAACAGGCTCTTGCCCACGTCCGAACTGGTGCCTTGGATCATCAGCGATCGACCCCGCCGAGGCGGCGCGGGGTCGAGCATCGGCACGTCGATCACGGGCATCGGCGGCGGGGCATCGTCGGGCGGCAGGTCGAAGGTCATGGCAAATCGCGCGTCATTCCGGCGCCGGGTGATGCGCCCGCGCCGCGCGCCTTGTCAAGCCGCGGCTCAGAACTCCACCCCCGGCTGTCCCTTGATGCCGGCGCGGAACGGATGCTTGACCAGCGTCATCTCGGTCACGAGATCGGCCGCCTCGATCAGCGCCTCGGGGGCATTTCGCCCGGTCAGCAAGACATGGGTCAGCGGCGGTTTCTCGGCCTCCAGAAACGCGACGACCTCGGCGGCATCCAGATAGACGTAGCGCAGCGCGATGTTGATCTCGTCCAGGAGGACCCATCCGGATCGCGGATAATTTCCTGTGCCTTGCGTCACCCGTTCTCGGCGGCGGCGATGTCGCGGGCCCGGTCCTGCGTTTCCCAGGCAAAGCCCTCGCCCATGGCGTGGAACTGGCACAGAACCCCGAACCGCCGGCCCATTGCTGCCGTCCACCTACCATGCCGGATGCCGCGGTGCGGCCCGTGAGAGCTGCCATTCGCTGCAACTGCGAAATCCCGCAGCCGGAACACCGCACATCGCAGTGTATTGCTAGCAGGCCGCTGAAATTCTCTTGCGGCCGGACGGATTTCCCTGACCCTCACCCGTGAGGCCGGCGTCGTCTGTTCTGTGTGCTTGGTCTCGGCCCTGCCTTTGGCGTCAGGCGGCCAGCAGCTTCGGCAGTCTGGCGAGGTTGCAGGCGGCCATGGTGAAGGTGAAGCGGGCGGCGACGCGGTCGAGGCCGCGGTATACGGTCTGGGCCATGCCGCCGACGGTCTTGGCCCAGCCGAAGGGCTCTTCGATCTTCTTGCGGCGCGTCTGGGACAGGGCGTAGCCGGGGTGGCGGGTGGTTCTGCCGTCGATGGCGGAGTGTCGGGCCTTCTGGGCGACATGCGGCGTGACGTGGGCCTGTCGCAGATCGGCGACGAAATCTGCGCTGTCGTAGCCCTTGTCGGCGCCCAGCGTGAGGCGGCGGGTCGAGCCGGGGGAATGGCGGTGGATCATGTCGAGCGCGGCGCGGCGTTCGGCATGGCCATCGGCGCGGGTCAGGTCGGCCTAGACGACGAAGCCATTGCGGTTTTCCATCAGCGCATGCCCCATGTAACAGAGCAGCGCGCCCGTCCCCTGCGACTTGCGGAACAGCCGCGCGTCGGGGTCGGTGATCGAGGCATGGGTGGCGTTGGAGCGCTTCTCGCCGCGGAAGTCGACTTCGGCGTTGCGGTGGCGGCGGCTGGGGCTGGGCATCGGGACGGTCTCGGCTTCGGGCTGGGCAGGGGCGGTGTCGGGGCTGGTATCCTGATCGGTGTCCCCCGGCGGGTCACCCGGCCCGTCCGCGCCGGGCGGGCTGCCCTCGGTCTTCGGCTGGAAGCTCTTCATGGAAGCCCAGGCCTTGATCAGCGTGCCGTCCACCGAGAAGTGCTCGTCTGACAGCAGCGGTGCGACCTCCCGGTGAGCCAGGATCGCGCCCATCACCTTGCGCGCCATGTCGGTGGTCAGCAGCCGGTCACGGTTCTTCGTGAAGACGGTGGGGACCCAGACCGCGTCGTCGATCCCCAGGCCCACGAACCAGCGGAACATGAGGTTGTAATCCATCTGCTCCATCAACTGCCGCTCCGAGCGTACCGAGAACAGGATCTGTAGAAGGCTCGCCCGGATCAGCCGCTCCGGCGGGATCGAGGGCCGGCCCTCCGGGGCGTAGAGCGTCTCGAACTCGGCATCGAGGCTGGCCAAAGCCTCGTTCACGACCCGCCGGATCTGCCGCAACGGATGCCGCGCCGGGATCCGCGCCTCGATGTCAACATAGCTGAACAGCGACCCGCTCGTCTCGTCCGCGCCCCGCATCCCAACCCCTCCGGCAACCGCCCAAGGGGTGAATCACGTCCCTCAACCGACGTCCAGAGCGAGGTTTTTCAGCAGCCTGCTAATACCTGAAACAAACCATCAGATGACTTGGGCCAGCACAGCCCTTCTCGGTCGTTCGGGCACGCCGGAGCGCAGGCCCGCGATCAGTAGCGGAGGGCGGTCACCGGACCTTCACCGCGGGCGCGAGCCATGAATGCGGCAACCGATGGAGCGGACATCCGGAAGATGCCGCTACCGTCCTTCTTTCTGCACAGCCGCAGTTCGGCTTCGAGCCACTTTGACCGATGCTGCGCGCTGGACAAATGGCAGGTTCGGAGAGGCGCGATATTTCCAGCCGAAGCGGTAGATTAGAATCTGGGACTGCTCATTGGCGTGTCACAGAAGGCAATATCGACCAGGTTCAAACGGTCGCGTCATTCTATCCCGTTTCGCCGAATTGATGCCACGAGGCATGTAATGAAGCTTTCTTGCCCGAGCTCAATACGGTCGGGCGACTTGGCGGTGACGACGGCATTTTCAATGCGTTGATGTCACCAACCGCAATCTGAACTTGACGAGCCTGCGTGATCGAATCGCCTATTTGTGATAGTCTCATATTATAGAATTTCCGTCCGGCATTTTGGAGCAAGCTATGGAGCTTCTTTCCCGCCTTTTCACCATGACGGCGTTTTTCATGGCGGGGCTCGCGGCGCCATCGATGGCACAGGAGCTGAACCGGACGCAGTACCTCTATCCCGCCCGGTTCCAGTGTGGCGCCTCGATCGAGGAGTTTCAGGAGGGCGTAGTTAACGGCCGCCATGCCACAGTGATTTCGGTCTACAACCCGTCCGATAAGCCCGTGACGCTCGAAAAGTCGGTTGCGCGCGGCCTGCCGTTTCAGCGGTCGGAAGCGGTGACCAAACATCAGGAGGATAGTATCGCAGGCCTGTCGGCCATCGAGATCGAGTGCGACGAGATCCGGATGATGCTGCCGCAATCCATGACGGCGCAGTTCCGGTCGGGGTTCCTCAGGCTTCTGTCGGACACGGCGTTGACCGTGGTCGTGACCTATTCCTCGCGCCCGGGCGACGGCGGCGTCTCGACCATCGACGTCGAGACGGTCCAGGGAATCGAGATCACGCGTGAGCGCAACCCCGAGCCCCCGCCGCCGAAGGTGCCGATGTGCGATCCGTCCAGTGCCGAAAGCTGCGGCAACGGCGGAAAGTGCGTGCGCCGGCCCGAAACCGACCAGACGTACTGCGAATGCCGCGACGGCTTCGCTGGGCCGCTGTGTGAGGCCAACCTCAGGCCGCTTCGAAAACGCCTAAACGCGAGCCCGGCGGAGTTTCCGACGCTCCGCCTGCCGGAACCCGAGCGCACCGGCAGCCGGTCGCGCAGCCTGGTCATCGACGTTGATCTCGACAGCCAATGCGCGTGGGAAGAGACGCTACCGATCGACCGGGCTGGCGTCGCGCAGCTGATGGTCGGCACCGGGGGGGGAGGCACCGGAGACGGCTGGACTTTGGAGCTGACCGACCCCGACGGCGCGCCGCACGCCCTGTCCCCGCCCTTCACCGACGACGAGGCGCTGAACGAAATGCCGTCGGTCGCCTGGCGCGTATCCTTCGACGTGACCGGCGCCTGGACCGCGGCGATATCTTCCCCCGCCGGCTGCGCGCCGGGAGAAAAGGGGTTCTTCGGCCTGCACCTGACGCCCGACCCGGATCAGGCGGATGCGGGAACGGGGCTTTATGCCTATCCGAACCGGCTGGATCTGGTCGAGGATCAGCCTGTGTTCCTGGCAGCGTACGCCTATGATTTGACTGCGTTTCCCGATTCCGTCCTGCCCGAGAACGGCCCCGCGCCCGACCCGTCCTTCCTCTCCGCGCCGGAGGCGCTTCCCGCCGTCGTCGAGGAGGCGACACTAACCGTGCGTCAACCCGACGGCACGCTGTTGGCGCCGCAGCCGATGCAGGACAACGGCGCGGTGGGCGACGGCGCGCCCGCCGACGGGATCTTCGGGGGGCCCATCGCAGTGCCCGAACCGGGCATCTATACCGCGCTCGTCGAGATCGCGGGAGAGCGCGACGACGGCACGCCCTTCCGCCGCAGCCTCGAGATTGCAGTGCCGGTCGCCCAGCGCTCCATTTCGATCGACCGAACCGCGACGTTCGTCGACGGGGGCCCGAGCGGTCGGCGGCTGAGGGTGCTCGTCCCCATCGAGATCGTCGGCGACGTGACCGAGGACGATGTCAACGATAGCGAATACTTCGTCGCCTCCGAGATCTGGGGAGAAGACCAGGACGGCAGGCGCCTGCCCGTCGCCTGGAGCGGCTCGCTCCGCGTGCCGTTCATCGGCCCGGTAGCGGATGGGCCTGTGGTCAGCCAGACCGAGGTCGACCTCGATGGACAGTGGATCTCTAACCTGCGTTTTCTCGGCCACGACATCAAGCGGCTGTTCTTCGAGCGCACCCGGATCCACGAGACAGACACCGGCATCCCGATCTCGGTGATCCCGGTCGGCGAGCAGGAAGAGATCTCTCTGTCGGAGGACGCGGAGGCTTGGCTCGCGTCGCAGAACGACGGGTTCGTCGACCCGCTCGACGACCGCGAGATGACCGAGGGCGCGTCACCCGAGTTTCTCGCCGAGTTGGCCGACCTGGCCGCGGCCGGCGTTCTCTTGAGCGAGGGTCGGATCGTCACGGTGCATGGCTGGTGCGGGCGCTTCGACGACTGGAACGGCGAGAGCTTCGGCGGCGCAGCGCGGCATCTACCGTTCGCGGCGTGGTACACCGGCCGCGAAGACATCGATTTCGGCGGCGGCGCGCCGACGATCCGGCCTGCGCAGATCCGGGTGAACACGATGGCCGATGATCTAGCGGCGTTCATCAACGATCCGTCGCGGACGGTGCCCGTCGCTGCGGTCGTGGGGTATAATCAGGGCGGCGTCGCACTTCTTCACATGATGGCGAACACCTGGACCGGCCTCGACAACGCGTTCGAGGCGGTTGAGAACGAAATCGTCGGGGCGTATCTGCCCGCGCAGGCCCATGCCGGGCCGTTCCACGGTACCGGCTTCATGAGTTTCGGTCCGATCCGCCGGTTGGTGGCCGAGGCGGTGCGGGCGGATCAGTACGACTGCACCTTCGGCCAGTATCCGGTGCGGCTAGCGCCGATCGGCTCGTCATTTCATATGTCGAGCATCCCCGCGGGTGCGAAGCGTAAGATGCAGGTCTACCGCCAGCACCACACCTCCCGGAAGTTCAAGCGGCGCTGGTGCAAGTTCGGGCGCAGCACGCTGATTATTTCGGGCACTGACGACGGCTTCGTGGATTTCGAGCGCCAAGACCACCGGGCGGAACTGAAGCGGTCTGAGGCGGAGTCGGAGGAGAATTTTTGCGAGCTGCAGGACGCGCCAGGGGAGCTCTGCGCAGGGCAGCTCTTCTCGGCTCTCGAGCCGTATCTGGGCACGCCCACTGGGGTAGTAGAGCCAGAGGCCCGCAACCGCGATCGCTGCTTCGCGGGCAGGATGCGTCACGGCGTGATCACGGGCCCGATAAGCGGCAGCGAGGGCGCGGACCATACGGCGTTCTGCAGGGCAACATTCATGGGACTGATCGACTTCGGAGCGGACTGTTGAAATGCCGTCTCGACGATGACCTGCCACTGATCTTTCATCCAGCCGCGACCGGAGCCCGGTTGGTGTTTACGCCAAATGGCGCGGGTTGAGCAATCGCCCGACGCGCGGAGCTCTCATCTCGCGCAGCGGGTCGGGCGATTGCGGTGGTCAGGGTCTGCGCGTAGTCAGCCGGGGTCTGATAGCCCAAGGCCGAATGGGGGCGCTCGGTGTTGTAGTCGGCGACCCAAGCGGCGATCAGGTCGCGGGCATGAGCGAGGTTACGAAACAGCGTCTCGTTCAAGAACTCGTCCCGCATCCGGCCGTTGAAGCTCTCGACAAAGCCATTCTGCATCGGCTTGCCCGGCGCGATGTAGTGCCATTCGATCCGGTTCTCGGCGCACCACTTCAGGATCGCGTTCGAGGTCAGTTCCGTCCCGTTGTCCGACACGATCATTCCCGGCTTGCCGCGACGTTCGATCAGCGCCGTCAGCTCCCGCGCGACGCGCCGGCCGGAGATCGACGTGTCCGGGATCGCGGCGAGGCATTCGCGCGTGACGTCATCGACGATGTTCAGCACCCGGAACCGCCGCCCGCACGCGAACTGGTCATGGACGAAATCCAGTGACCAACGGGCATTTGCGCGCGCCTCGACCAGGATCGGGGCGCGGGTGCCGATGGCCTTGCGCCGCGCGCGCCGCTTGCGGACGGTCAGCCCTTCCTCGCGGTAAAGCCGGTAGATACGGTTGATCCCCGAGGGCTCGCCCTCCCGCCGGAGCAGGACGAAGAGCCGCCGGTAGCCGAACCGCCGACGCTCGTTGGCAAGCTCCCGCAACCGGCCGCGCAGTTCCGTGTCGGGTGCGCGTTGCGACCGGTAGCGGATCGTCTTCCGATCCGCGCCGGCAATCTGGCACGCCCGTCGTTCCGACAGCCCGAACCGGGCCTTCAGATGCGCGACCGCCTCGCGCTTCACGACGGGCGTCACCACTTTTTTGAAACCAGCTCGCGCATCGCGGCCAGATCCAGCATCTGCTCCGCCAGCAGCTTCTTCAACTTGGCGTTCTCGTCCTCGAGCGCCTTCAGCCGTTTGGCCTCTGACACCGTCATGCCGCCGTATTTGGCTTTCCAGTTGTAGAACGTCCCCTCCGACATGCCGTGCTTGCGGCACAGATCGGCACACTTCGCCCCGGCCTCATGCTCGGCCAGGATGCCGATAATCTGCTCTTCGCTGTATCTCGTTCGCTTCATTGTCCGTCCCCTCCTTGGGTCGGACTCTAATCGCAGGTGGAGGAAAAATCCCGTGGCAGGTCACGTCGAGCCGGTCGTGGCGCAGGGCCGCGACGAAGGTCTGGGTGCGCCAATGTCCGAACGGCGCGTGATCGACGAGGCGCTGCCCGAACGGGGCCCAGCCGGTCGTCCTGGCCATGTTGGTTTTGACCGAGGTCTCGTCCACAAAGGCCAGCCGGTCCAGATGGTTGGCCATGAAGGGCTGGCGTTTCGCGATCCAGATGCGCCGCAGATCGGCGACATCCTTGCGCTTCTGCTCAAGCGCCTGCAGGTCTTTTTTCGTGCGTCAGACCAAGCCCGCGCAGCACCCGCCAGATCGTGCCGCGATGGACCTCGATGCCATGGGTTTCGGCCAGCTCAACGGCCAATTCATCGAGCGTGATCTCGCCATTGGCGGCGACGCGGGCTTCGATCCAGCCGGTCACGCCCGCAAGCTTGCCGTGCCCGCCGCCATTGCCTTGGGGCCGGGGCTTGAGTGATCCGGTCTCGCGACGCAGTTTGATCAGCTCGTTCACGAACTTCGGCGATACCCGGAAGTGCCGTGCCGCTTCGCGATGCCCATGACCTTCGTCCACGAACGCGACGACACGCTCGCGTAGCTCTATCGGATGTGGTTTGCCCATCTATGACCCCCATATCTACCTCAAAGAGACGGAATCACATCACGGCCAATCTGGGAATCCTGAATCCGAAAGCCGGCGACACGCTCTAATAGCCGAGCCCGCGGTCGACCAGGAACAGGAACGGCTCGCCCGCCTCGCCGCGGCGGATGTTCTCGGCGATCACCCGCGCGGCGCTGGCGGGCCGGGTTTCCGAGGCGATATGGGGCGTGACGGTCACCTTGGGATGCGTCCAGAACGGGTGATCCGCAGCCAGCGGCTCCTCGCGGAACACGTCCAGCGTGGCGTGCCCCAGCCGTCCGCCATCCAGCGCGGCCAGCAGCGCCTGCTCGTCGACCAGCGCACCGCGGCCGGGGTTGATCAGAACGGCCCCCTCGGGCAGCCAGCCCAGCCGCGCGGCATCCATCAGCCCCTCGGTCGCCCCGGTCAGCGGCAACAGCGTCACCACGATCTCGGCGCGTTCCAGCGCCGGGCGCAGGCCCGCGTCCCCGTGGAAACAGGCGATCCCGTCGATCGCGCGCGGGCTGCGGCTCCAGCCGGTCACCGGAAAGCGCAGCGCGGCCAGCGCGCGGGCGCAGGCCGCCCCCAGCGCGCCCAGCCCCAGCACCGCCACCTGCCGGTCGCGCGCGAGCGGCGGCACCACTCGGGTCCAGCCCGGGGCCTCGGGCGCGACGTAGCGGTCCATGCCGAGGTGATGGCGCAGCACATGGCCGGTGACGTATTCCACCATCCCCTCTTCCAGGCCGGAATCCACCATCCGGCAGAGCGGCTGGGTCAGGGTCCGGTTGGTCACGATGGTCTCGACGCCCGCCCAGAGGCTGAGCACCGCCTTCGCCCCGGTGAAGGGCGTGAAATCCGACAGCCCGCCGTTCGGCGCGTAGACGATGTAATCCACCGTTTCGGGGGCGTCGGTGTCGGTGACGATCCGCGCCTCGACGCCGGCCTCGCGCAGGGCGCGGGTCAGCGGTCCCTCGTAATCCGTCCAGCGCCCCGCGGGCGCGGAGAACAGCACCGTCAGCATCCTAACGTCCCCTCGGCCTGTGAATATGCGCGCTCTGCACCAGGCCGAAGGCCGCCATCAGCACCAGCATCGCCGACCCCCCGTAGGAGACCAGCGGCAGCGGCACGCCCACGACCGGCGCCAGCCCCATCACCATCGACATGTTGAGCGCGAAGAACAGGAAGAACGTCGCCGCGATCCCGAGCGTCAAGAGCGACGAGAACCGGTCCTTGTTCTTCAGGGCGGAACTCACGCAGAACACCAGGATCAGCACGTAAAGCGCCAGAAGCGACACCCCCCCGAGAAAGCCGAACTCCTCGGCCAGCGTGGTGAAGATGAAGTCGGTATGCTTCTCGGGCAGGAAGTTCAGCCGCGATTGGGTGCCTTGCATGAAGCCGCGCCCCGACCAGCCGCCCGAGCCCAGAGCGATCTTGGACTGGGTGATGTGATAGCCGGCGCCCAGGGGGTCGGTGCTCGGGTCTAGGAAGGTGTCGATCCGGCGATACTGGTAGTCTTTCAGAAGCTGCCAGTCGGTGCCGCGGCTCAGGAACACCGCGGTCACCAGCCCGCCGCCCAGCGCCCCGACCACCGCGAAATAGAGCCAGTGGACCCCGGCGAGGAACATCAGGATCCCGCCCCCGGCCATCAGCAGCAGCGCGGTGCCGAGATCGGGCTGTTTCAGCACCAGGACGGTCGGGATCAGGATCAGCACCACCGGCATCAGCACGAACACCGGGCGCGAGACCTTGTGGATGTCGAGCCAGTCGTAATAGGCGGCCAGCATCATCACGAGGGTGATCTTGGTCACCTCCGAGGGTTGCAGCCGGAGGAACCCGAGGTCGATCCAGCGCTGCGCCCCCATGCCGACAGCGCCGAACAGCTCCACCCCCACCAGCAGCAGCACCGACAGCGCGTAGGCCAGCGCCGCCATGTTGCGCCAGAACCAGATCGGCACGAAGGCGACGGCGAACATCGCCACGAGGCCCAGCGCGAAGCGTTCCGCCTGCGGCTCGGCCCAGCGGGCGACATTGCCGCCCGCGACCGAGGTCAGCATCAGCAAGCCGATGCCCGCCGCCGCGCAGAGCAGCAACACCAGCGCCCAGTTGACATAGAGCACCTTGGACAGCCCCGTGGGCACCCGCTTGACGGTATACTCCAGGTAGCTCACGCGCGGCTCCGTCCGCCCGAGGCGGGCGTGCCGGGATCGCGCAGCGGCAGGTCGCGCAGCCTCTCCTCGATCTGCCAGCGCTGCCGGTCGGGATAGGCGTCGAGCGGCGGCACCTCGCCGTAGAGCGCGCGCAGCGTGATGTCGCGGGCCACCGGCGCGGCCGCGCTCGACCCGCCGCCGCCATGTTCGACCACGACCGCGACGGCGATCTTCGGGTTGTCGGCCGGCGCATAGGCCACGAAAAGCGCGTGGTCGCGCCGCTCCCAGGGCAGGTCCTCGTTGCGGAACACCCCCGCGGCGCGTTCGGCGGCGGTGATGTTGCGGACCTGGCTGGTGCCGGTCTTGCCCGCCATCGCCATCCCCTCGGCCACCACGCGCGACCGGCGCGCGGTGCCGCGGCGCGAGTTCACCACCGCGTCCATCGCGCGCCGGATGCGGGCGAGGTTGGCGGGGGTGATGTCCAGCGGCTCGGCCGGCGCGGGGGGCTGTTCGATCCCGTCGATGGATTTCACCAGCCGGGGGCTGATCCTGCGCCCCGTCGCGATCCGCGCGCTCATCACCGCCAGTTGCAGCGGCGTGGCCAGCACGTAGCCCTGGCCGATCGAGGCGTTCAGCGTGTCGCCGATCCGCCAGTCCTCGCCGTAGCGCGCGCGCTTCCACGCCTTGTCGGGCGCGATGCCGGTGCCCACCGCCGACAGCGGCAGGTCGTGACGCTCGCCGAGGCCCAGCTTGCGCGCCATCTCGGCGATCCTGTCGATCCCGACGCGCTGGCCGACATCGTAATAGTAGACGTCGCAGCTCTGCTGGAGGCTCTCCAGAAGGTTCATGTGGCCGTGGCCGCCGCGCTTCCAGCAATGGAACCGCCGCGCGCCGAGCTTGAGGAATCCCGGGCACCAGACGGTTTCGTCGGGCGTCACCTCGCCCGCCTCCAGCGCCGCCAGCGCGGTGATCATCTTGAAGGTGGAGCCCGGCGGGTAGGCGCCCTGCACCGCCTTGTTCGACAGCGGCCGGTAGGGCGTGTCGGTCAGCGCGCGGTAATCGGCGACCGAGATGCCGCGGACGAACTTGTTGGGATCGAAGCTCGGCGAGGACGCGATGCCCAGAAGGTCGCCGTGCTCCAGGTCCATGACCACGACCGCCGCGCTGTCCTCGCCCAGCCGCGCCTGGATGAAGTTCTGCAGCCCCGCATCCACGGTCAGCTGCAGATCGCTGCCCGGTTCGCCCTCGACCCGGTCGAGTTCCCGGATGACGCGGCCGGCGGCGTTCACCTCGATCCGGCGGGTGCCCGCGCTGCCGCGCAGCTGGGCCTCGTGCTTGGCCTCGACCCCGGTCTTGCCGATCTGGAAGCGCGGGATCTGCAGCACCGGGTCTGGGTCCTCCAGCCGGTCGAGGTCGTAATCCGACACCGGCCCAACATAGCCGACGACATGGGCGAAATCGGGCCCCAGCGGATAGTGCCGCGACAGCCCCACCTCGGGCGTGATGCCGGGCAAGACAGGCGCGTTCACGGCCACCCGCGCCACGTCCTCCCACCGCATCCGGTCGGCGATGGTCACCGGCACGAAGGGGCTGTGGCGGTTGATCTCCTTGATCGCGCGCTCGATGGTTTCCGCGTCCAGCGGCACCAGGCGCACCAGCCGCGCCAGCGCCTCTTCCGGGGCGCCGGCATCCTCGCGCACCACGACGATGCGGTAATTCTGCTCGTTCCCGGCCACGACGTGACCCACGCGGTCGTAGATCAGCCCGCGCGCCGGCGGGATCAGCCGGATGTTGATCCGGTTCTCCTCGGCCAGCAGGCGGAACTCGTCGGCCTGCGTCACCTGCAGATGCCGCATCCGCAGCGCCAGCGCGGTGACGAAGATCGCCTGCGCCCCGCCCAGGATCAGGGCGCGGCGCCCGACCCGGCGCCCGCTTTCCTCGGTGTCCTTGGGCGAGCGTTTCATCCGGCCAGCCCCCGCGGGTCCAGCTCGCCCGGCGTCACCCGGCGCACCCCGATCAGGTAGCGCGAGGCGGCGGCCACCAGCGGGTAGGCCAGCACCGTCATCACCGCCTGCACCGCCAGCAGTCCGAAATGCGCCTCGGGCACGCCGGACAGCACGAGAACCGTCCACGCGCCGAGGAAGATCGCGACGATGGTGGCCGTCGTCAGCATCCATTCCGAGCCGAAGGCGGTCTCGACCGACACGTTCTGGCGGGCGCGCAGGAACTCCGCGCCGATCAGCACCAGCGCGGTCAGGAGGCCGGGGGGGCGCATCAGCAGCATGTCCAGCATCAGGAAGACCGCCGCGATCAGCCAGGGCGGCAGGTAGTCCGGCCGGCGCTGGATCCAGGCCAGCGTCAGGCACAGCATCCATTCCGGGCCCGGCAGCAGCCCCGCGCGCGTCTCCAGCGGCAGGATCTGCACGAAGACGACCGTCGCGGCGAGCCCGACATAGACCGCGCGGTAGAACCAGCGGTCGAGCGTCAGCGGATCAACCATCGCCCGCCTCCCCGCCAAGCGCGGCCGCGGGCAGGGCGGGGGCCGGCCCGATGGGCGCGGGCGCCACCAGCGCGCCGGGGTCGCGGATCACCTCGTTGGCATGGCTGCGCAGCACGCGCAGGAATTCCAGCCGGTCGTATTCCGCCGCCAGCCGGGCGCGCAGCCGCTGATCGCGGCCCATCGCGACATGGCCGACCAGCAGCCCCGCCGGGAACACGCCCCCGTCGCCCGAGGACACCACCCGGTCGCCGGGGCGCACCTGCTCGGGGTCCTCCACGAAGTCGAGCACCGGCGCGGCGGAATTGTCGCCGGCCAGCACCGCGCGCTGGCCCGAGGGCTGCACCGTCACCGGCACCCGGCTGTTGGAATCGGTCAGCAGGATCACCCGCGAGGTGCTGTGCCCCACGCCCGAGATGCGGCCCACCAGCCCCAGCCCGTCGGTGGTGGCCCAGCCGTCGAGGATGCCGTCGCGGGCGCCCACGTTCAAGAGCACCGACTGCCGGAAGGGCGAGCCGCTATCGGCCAGCACCACGCCGGTGACATAGGTCAGCTCGGGGTCGAGCCGCACCTTGTTCAAGTCCAGCAGCTTGGCGTTCTCCTGTTCCAGCTGCAGCGCCGCCTCCTTCCACGCCTTCATCTGGCGGAGTTCCCGGCGCAGCTCCTGGTTCTGCTCGGCGAGGCGGGCGTAGGACTGGAACCCCTCGATCAGTTCCGCGGTCTTGGTCACCGGCACCAGCGCCCAGTCGAAGCTGGGCACCACCGCGTCGACCAGCGCCGCGCGAAACCGTTCCACCCGCGGGCTGTCGATCCGCCACAGCACGAACAGCGCCAGCAGGCAGACCACCGTGCCGCCGATCAGGATGCGCCGGATCGGGCGGGCATAATCGAGCTGTGCATTGCGGTCTGCGGCCAAGTCTGCCTCTCTCAGGGCGCGCGGCCTGCCCGGGCTCTAGCTTTCGTAATCTATCACATGCCGGAGCTGTTTTTCATATTCCAGCGCCTTGCCCGTGCCCAGCGCCACACAATTGAGTGACTCGTCGGCGACCGAGATGCCCAGGCCGGTCTGCTCGCGCAGCGCGAGGTCGAGTTCGCCCAGCAGCGCGCCGCCGCCCGTCAGCATCACGCCGCGGTCCACGATGTCGGCGGCGAGGTCGGGCGGCGTCGCCTCCAGCGCGACCATCACCGCCTCGCAGATTTGCTGCACCGGCTCGGCCAGCGCCTCGGCCACTTGCGCCTGGTTGATCTCGATCTCCTTCGGCACGCCGTTCAGCAGGTCGCGGCCGCGGATATGCATGCTGGCGCCGCGCCCGTCATCGGGCATCCGGGCCGAGCCGATCGAGGTCTTGATGCGTTCGGCGGTCGCCTCGCCGATCAGGATGTTCTGCTGGCGCCGCAGGTAGTTGATGATGCCGTCATCCATCCGGTCGCCGCCCACCCGGATCGAGCGGGCATAGACGATGTCGCCGAGCGACAGCACCGCGACCTCGGTGGTGCCGCCGCCGATATCGACGACCATGCTGCCGGTCGGGTCGGTGATCGGCATGCCGGCCCCGATGGCCGCGGCGATGGGTTCGGGGATCAGACCCGCACGCCTTGCGCCCGCGCTCAGCACCGACTGGCGGATCGCGCGTTTCTCGACCGGGGTCGCGCCGTGGGGCACGCAGACGATGATCTTGGGCTTGGTGAAGGTGGTGCGCTTGTGGACCTTGCGGATGAAATACTTGATCATCTCCTCGGCCACGTCGAAATCGGCGATCACGCCCTCGCGCATCGGCCGGATCGCTTCGATGCTGCCGGGGGTCCGGCCCAGCATCAGCTTGGCGTCCTCGCCCACCGCCAGCACCTGCTTGCGGCCGTCCTTGACGTGGAAGGCCACGACCGACGGTTCGTTCAGGATGATGCCGCGCCCCTTGACGTAGACCAGCGTGTTCGCCGTCCCGAGGTCGATCGCCATGTCCGACGAAAACAAACCGCCAAGTCCTGCCATGTCCGGGTCACCTGCACTGCATTTCAGGCCCCCGATTCCCCCACGCGGGCCGAAAGCCGTTATAGGCGCATGGGGGGCAGGCGGTAAAGGGCGCAACGGTTAAAGAACAGCGCCTTTCCGCCGCTTTCACTTTTGCGACTTATCCGCCGGGTAGCCTGCCGAAATCACCGCCTGGAATTGCATTTTTCCGACAATCACCCCCGGCGCCGTCCGCGCCGGGGGCAAGCGGGCGGCCTCACCCGGCGGCGCGTGCCTCGTCCGGCCGCGTCTTCTCGCGCCGCACCGCCAGGCGGTTCAGCGCGTTCACATAGGCCTTGGCGCTGGCCACAACGGTATCGGTATCGGACGCCTGGCCGGTCGCGATATGGCCGTCTTCCTGCAGCCGCACGCTGACGGTGGCCTGCGCGTCGGTGCCCCCCGTCACCGCGTGCACCTGGTAAAGCTCCAGATGCGCGTTGTGGGGCACCAGTTGCTTGACGGCGTTGAAGGTCGCGTCCACCGGGCCGTCGCCCTGGGCCGTCACCCGGTGTTCCTTGCCGTCGATCGACAGGATCAGGTCGGCCGATTGCGGCGCCTCGGTGCCGCAGATCACCCGCAGGAACTTGACCTGCACCCGGTCGTGTTCGGCATCCAGGTCGCTGTCGCGCATCAGCGCGATCAGGTCGTCGTCATAGACCTCCTTCTTGCGGTCGGCGAGCGCCTTGAACCGCACGAACACGTCCTTGAGCTGGTTGTCGCCCAGGTCGTAGCCCAGCTCCTTCATCTTCGCGCGCAGCGCCGCGCGGCCCGAATGCTTGCCCATCACCAGGTTGGTGGCGGTCAGGCCGATATCCTCGGGCTTCATGATCTCGAAGGTCTCGGCGTTCTTCAGCACGCCGTCCTGGTGGATGCCGGATTCGTGGGCAAAGGCGTTCTTGCCGACCACCGCCTTGTTGTACTGCACCGCAAAGCCCGACACCGTCGCCACCTTGCGCGACAGTCCCATGATCTTCGTCGTGTCGATGCCGGTGGTGAAGGGCATGATGTCGTTGCGCACCTTCAGCGCCATCACCACCTCTTCCAGCGCGGTGTTGCCGGCCCGTTCGCCCAGCCCGTTGATCGTGCATTCGATCTGGCGCGCACCCGCCTCGACCGCGGCCAGCGCGTTCGCCGTCGCCATGCCGAGGTCGTTGTGGCAATGGGTGGCGAACACGATCTCGTCGGCGCCCGGCACCCGCTCCAGCAGCATGGCGATCAGATCGGCGCTTTCGCGGGGCGCGGTATAGCCGACCGTGTCGGGGATGTTGATCGTGGTCGCGCCGCAGCGGATCGCGGTTTCCACCACCCGGCACAGGTAATCGCGCTCGGTCCGCGTGGCGTCCATCGGCGACCACTGCACGTTGTCGCAGAGGTTGCGCGCATGCGTCACCGTCTGTTCGATCCGCGCGACCATCTCGTCCTGCGTCAGCTTGGTGATGTCGCGGTGCAAGGGCGAGGTGCCGATGAAGGTGTGGATGCGCGGACGGCGCGCGTGGCTGACGGCCTCCCAGGCGCGGTCGATATCGGTTGGGTTCGCGCGGGCGAGGCCGCAGATTACCGAGGTCTGCGCCAGCCGGGCGATGTCGCGCACCGCCTCGAAATCGCCCTCCGAGGCGATCGGGAAGCCCGCCTCGATGATGTCGACGCCCATCTCGTCGAGCATCGCGGCGATTTCCAGCTTCTCGTCATGGGTCATGGTCGCGCCGGGGCTCTGTTCGCCGTCGCGCAGGGTGGTGTCGAAGATCAGGACGCGGTCCTGGTCGGATGCATTGGTCATGGCTGAATCTCTCGTCTGAACCTTAGCCGTAGGGGGTGATGGCGCTTTGGGCGTGATCCTCTGAGCGGTCGCGCCGGAACGGCACGCTCAGAGGCGGCTAAGGAGAAGCAGAAGGCCAAGGGGCAGGGCGCGCGGCAGGCGCGCGGCGGCCGGGGCGATATGGGCTTGGCGTTGCATCGCGGCGCAGTATAGGGGCAGCGGGGGGCGAGGAAAAGGCCCTTTCGTCGCGGGGCGCGGGACGCGGCGTGCGCCTCCGGCGGGGATGTTTTTGGCCAGAAGAAGATTGCTGGGCCTGCGCGCGGCCCTAGCTGGGAGCCGGGATGGAACGGACCTTGGTCATAGGGGCGAGCGGCGGGATCGGCGCCGCGCTGCGGGACGCGCTGGCCGCGCGGCCGGGCGCGGTGGTGGCCCTGTCGCGGTCGGGCGACGGGCTGGACGTGACGGACGAGGCGAGCGTGACGCGGGTGCTGGGCGCGCTGGAGGGGCCGTTCGACCTTGTTTTCGTGGCGACGGGGGTGCTGGAGGGCGCGGGCCGCCCGCCCGAGAAGGCGCTGAAGGAGCTTTCGCCGGAGGCGCTGGTCGACCAGTTCCGGGTGAACGCGGTCGGGCCGCTGATCCTGCTCAAGCATCTCACCCGCCTGCTTCCGCGCGACCGGCGCGCGGTGGTCGCCGCGCTCTCGGCGCGGGTGGGATCCATCGGCGACAACCGGCTGGGCGGCTGGTATTCCTATCGCATGGCGAAGGCGGCGCTGAACCAGGGGCTGCATTCGGCGGCGATCGAACTCAAGCGCACGCATGAACGGGCGATCTGCGTCGCGCTGCACCCGGGCACGGTCGCCACGCCCTTCACCGCGGCCTATGCCGGGCGCCACAGGACCGTGCCGCCCGAAGAGGCCGCGGCGAACCTCCTGCGCGTCATCGACGGGTTGAGCCCCGCCGACACGGGCGGTTTCTTCGACTGGGCGGGCGAACGGGTGGTGTGGTGAGCCGCCTGGTCCTGGTGCTGGGCGATCAGCTCTCGCCCGGCCTCTCGGCGCTGGCCGAGGCGGACAAGGCGCGCGATCTGGTGGTGATGGCCGAGGTGATGGACGAGGCCACCTATGTCCGCCACCACCCCAAGAAGATCGCCTTCTGTTTCGCCGCCATGCGCAAGTTCGCCGCCCGGCTGGAGGCGGAGGGCTGGCGTGTCGCCTATACCCGCCTCGACGAGGACGACAACCGCCAGTCCATCGTCGGCGAGCTTTTGCGCCGGGCCGAGGCCGAGGGCGCCGACGAGGTGCTGGCCACCGAGCCCGGCGAATGGCGGCTGATCGAGGCGCTGAGCCACGCGCCGCTGCGGGTGCGCCAGCTTTCCGACACCCGGTTCATCGCCTCCCATGCCGAGTTCGACGCCTGGGCCGACGGGCGGAAATCGCTGCGGATGGAGTATTTCTACCGCGAGATGCGGCGCAAGACCGGTCTGTTGATGGCGGGCGACGACCCCGCGGGCGGCAAGTGGAACTTCGACCACGAGAACCGCAAGCCCGCCTCGGACGACCTGTTCCGCAAGGGGCCGCCGCGTTTCGCGCCCGACGAAACCGTGGACGCGGTGCTCGACCTCGTCGAGAAACGCTTCCCCGACAATTTCGGCCGGCTCCGCCCGTTCTGGTTCGCGACCGATGCGGAGCAGGCGGGCCAGGCGCTCGACCATTTCCTGGCCCATGCGCTGCCCTCGTTCGGCGACTACCAGGACGCGATGCTGGAAGACGACCGCTTCCTCTATCACGCGGTCATTTCGGTCTACCTGAACGCGGGGCTGCTCGACCCGCTGGAGGTCTGCAAGCGGGCGGAACGGGAATACGAAGAGGGCACCGCCCCGATCAACGCCGTCGAAGGCTTCATCCGCCAGATCCTCGGCTGGCGCGAATATGTCCGCGGCATCTATTTCCGCGAAGGCCCGGACTATCCGCGCCGCAACGCGCTGAACCACCAGCGCAAGCTCCCCGGCCTCTACTGGGGCGCCGAGACCAGGATGAACTGCCTCGCCCACGCCGTCGCCCAGACGCGCGACGAGGCCTATGCCCACCACATCCAGCGGCTGATGGTGACCGGCAATTTCGCGCTGCTCGCGGGCATCGACCCCGCCGAGGTCCATGACTGGTACCTGTCGGTCTATGCCGACGCTTATGAATGGGTCGAGGCGCCGAACACGGTGGGCATGAGCCAGTTCGCCGACGGGGGCATCATCGCGTCGAAACCCTACGTCTCGTCGGGCAATTACATCTCCAAGATGTCCGACTATTGCGGCGGCTGCGCCTACAAGGTGACGCAGAAGACGGGGGAGGGGGCCTGCCCGTTCAACCTGCTTTACTGGTACTTCCTCGACCGCCACCGCGCGCGGTTCGAGGGCAATCCGCGCATGGCGCAGATGTACCGGACCTGGGACCGGATGGATGCCGACAGGCGGCGCGCGGTGCTGGACGGGGCGTCGGACGTGCTCGACCGGCTGGACCGGGGCGCGACGGTCTGAGCGCCGCGCCCGCCTATTCCGTCGCGGCCGCCTCGGCCCCGGTGGTCAGCACGCCGTTCTGCCAGTTCCCGGCCCGCACCTCGCCGTCGGAATAGCGCATCACGCCCTCGCCCTCGTACTTGCCGTCGGCGAACATGCCCTCGTAGACATCGCCATTGGCATAGGTGGCCTCGCCGGGGCCGTCGAACTTGCCCGCCTTCCAGCCGCCGGTATAGCTGAACCCGTCGGGCATGGTGATCGTGCCCTGGCCGTCGCGCTGGCCCTTCACGAACCGGCCGGTATAGACCGAGCGGTCGGCGTAGGTCGCCGTGCCCTCGCCGTGGCGCAACCCGTTCTGCCACGCGCCGGTATAGGTATAGCCGCCCTCGTGGGTCATCGTGCCCTGCCCGTGATAGGCGGCGTCCTTGAACTGTCCCTCGTAGACGAGCCCGTTGGGAAAGGTGGCGCGGCCCTCGCCCTCGATCACGCCGGCCTTCCAGTCGCCCTCGTAGGTGGACCCGTCCGCATAGGTGACCTTGCCCTGCCCATGGGGCAGGTCGTCCAGGAACTGGCCCGTATAGACCGACCCGTCGGGATAGGTCAGCCGGCCCTCGCCCTCGATCCGGCCCGCGACCCAGTCGCCTTCGTAGCGGTAGCCGTCGGCGCCGATGAAGGTGCCCGTTCCGTGGCGCTTGTCGCTTTGATACGCGCCTTCGTAGACGTCGCCATTGGCATAGGTGACCTTGCCGGTCCCGTGCCGCTCGCCATCGACGAAGAGCCCTGCGTAGGTGTCGCCGTTGGGCTGGGTGAGCGTGCCGAGCCCGTTCATCTCGCCGTTCTTCCAGGCGCCGGAATAGGTCAGCCCCTCGGGCGTGGTCAGCGTGCCCTTGCCCTCGCGCTGGTTGGCCTTCATCTCGCCTTCGTAGACGCGCCCGCCGGGATAGGTGATCTTGCCCTTGCCCTCCTTGGCGCCGTTCACCCAGGTGCCCTCGTAGACATAGCCGTTGGGGCTTTTCATGGTGCCGACGCCGTGGTGCACGGCATTGCGGAACTCGCCCTCGTAGCGCACCCCGTTGGCATAGACGGCGACCCCGGTGCCGGTGATCTTGCCGTCCTCCCATTCGCCCTCGTAGGTGCCGCCGTCGGCGAAGGTGATCTTGCCGATCCCGTGCGGCTTGCCGTCCAGGAATTCGCCCTCGTAGACCGAGCCGTTGACCAGCCGGGCGACGCCCTCGCCCTCGATCCGGCCCTCGACCCAGTCGCCGGTATATTCGTAGCCGTTCGGCAGCCGGTAGGTGCCGCGCCCGTGCTGCTTGCCGTCCTTGAAGGTGCCTTCGTAGATACCGCCGTCGTCGTATTGACGGGTGACGACGTCTTCGGTCTGCTGGGCGGCGACCACGCCCGCCCCCGTCAGGACGCCCGCCAGCGCCAAGCACGCGATTGCCTTGCCAGCCTTCTGCACCTGAGCCCCCTTCGCCCAATCCTGCCCGGACCTCGTGAAAGCGGGGAAACCGTAATTGAGGGGCGCAGGGCTTACAACGGTTTTCGGGTCCCCGGCGGCTTTCACTTCCGCGTCAGTCTGCTAAGACGCGGGCAGGACAAGACGGGGAGGCCCATGGCCGAGAGGTTCCGCCTGACGCTCGCGCAGCTCAACCCCACGATGGGGGCGCTCGCCGACAATGCGGCCAAGGCCCGCGCCGCCTGGGACGAGGCGCGCCGCGCCGGCGCCGACATGGTGGCGCTGCCCGAGATGTTCCTGACCGGCTACCAGGTGCAGGACATCGTGATGAAGCCCGCCTTCACCGCCGATGCCATGGCCCATGTGGAACGTCTGGCGCGCGACTGCGCCGACGGCCCCGCGCTGGGGATCGGCGCGCCCTACGCGGCCCACGGACACCTCTACAACGCCTATTTTTTCTGCCAGGGCGGCGCGGTCACCGCGCGCATCTTCAAGCACCACCTGCCCAATGACGGGGTGTTCGACGAAAAGCGCGTCTACGACAGCGGCCCGATCAACGGCCCCTATTCGGTCGGCCCGGTGCGGATCGGCACGCCGGTCTGCGAGGATTCGTGGTTCGACGACGTGGCCGAGGCGCTGGCCGAAACCGGCGCCGAGATCCTGCTGGTGCCCAACGGCTCGCCCTATTTCCGCGACAAGTTCGACATCCGGCTGAACCTGATGGTCAAGCGCGTGACCGAGACCGGGCTGCCGCTGATCTATCTCAACCTCGTGGGCGCGCAGGACGACCAGGTGTTCGACGGGGCGAGCTTCGTGCTCAACCCCGGCGGCGCGCTGACCCACCTGCTGCCCGCCTTCGACCAGACGCTGGCCCATGTCGATTTCACCCGCACGCCCGAGGGCTGGCGCGCCGAGACCGGCAAGCGCGCGATCAACCCCGATGCGTGGGAACAGGACTATCGCGCCATGGTCGAGGCGCTGCGCGACTACGTGTGGAAAACCGGTTTCGCGAAGGTGCTGCTGGGCCTCTCGGGCGGCGTCGATTCCGCGCTGGTCGCCGCCATCGCCGCCGACGCGCTGGGCCCCGACAACGTCCGCTGCGTGATGCTGCCCTCGGAATACACCTCCGAGACCTCGCTGGAGGATGCCGCCGCCGTCGCCCGCGCGCTGGGCTGCCACCTCGACGAGGTGCCGATCGCCGACCCCCGCGCCGCGGTGGCCGAGGCGCTGGCCCCGTTCTTTGCCGGCACCGATCCCGGCATCGCCGAGGAGAACATCCAGTCGCGCCTGCGCGGGCTGATCCTGATGGCGCTGTCGAACAAGTTCGGCGAGATGCTCCTGACCACCGGCAACAAGTCCGAGGTGGCGGTGGGCTACGCCACGATCTACGGCGACATGGCCGGCGGCTACAACCCGATCAAGGACCTCTACAAGACCCGCGTCTTCGAAACCTGCCGCTGGCGCAACGCCAACCATCGCGACTGGATGAAAGGGCCGGCCGGCGCGGTGATCCCGCCCCGCGTCATCGACAAGCCGCCCTCGGCGGAACTGCGCGAAGACCAGAAGGACGAGGACAGCCTGCCGCCCTACGACCTGCTCGACCGCATCCTCGAAGGGCTGATCGACAAGGAACGGTCGGTCGCCGATCTGGTGGCCGAAGGCTTCGACCGCGACACCGTGAAAAAGGTCGAGCACCTGATCTATATCAGCGAATACAAGCGCTTCCAGTCCGCCCCCGGCCCCCGCCTGACGCCGCGCGCGTTCTGGCTCGACCGCCGCTATCCCATCGTCAACCGCTGGCGCGACCCGGGCTGAGGGGCGGCGGCGCTAGCGCGGCGCGAACGGCACGACCGCGCGCCGCCCGCCCTGCCACGCGCGGAAGGCGCGCGCCTCGGTGTCCAGGATGTCGGGCATCCCCTCGGTCCGGGCGCGGGCGATATCCCCCCGCAGCGTCGCCAGCGGCACGCGCCATTTGCGCGCGACCTGTCGGGCGAGGCTGTCGCCGTCGATCTCGTAGCCGCGCTCCTCCGCGCGCGCCGCGATCCGCAGGTAGTTGGCCGCCGCCGTGTCGCGGCGAATCTCTTCCGGCGCCAGGACGTGGTCGCCGGTGCGCGCGCCCGGCGCGCGGGCCTGCCCGAAGGCGCCCGACAGCCAGGCCGCCAGCGCATGCCGGGTGCGCCGCGGCAACGCCCCGCCCGCGATCAGCAGCGCGACCAGCGGCGACGGGTCGCCCATGGCCGCCAGCCACACCTCGACCGGGTCGGCGAAGTCCACATCTTCCATGGTTCGCTCCCTTCGCGGACGGAAGCATACAACACCATCGCCGTGCGGCGAATTGACCGCAGTTAAGGCATCGCCGGGCGGGCGCGCGGACGACGCGCGCCCCGCGCTCAGCCGAGCGCGCTGACCGGGCAGCGCTCCAGCAGCGCCTCGGTCTCCTCGCGGGTGCACAGCGCGGTCGCGTCGGTCATCACCGCCGCGCTCGCCGCCGCCGCGCCCCATTGCAGCGCAGAGGCCAGGTCGCCGCCGCTGGCCAGCGTCATCGTGAAGGCGCCGACGAAACTGTCGCCCGCCCCCACCTTGGAGCGCACCGGCACCTCGGCCGCCGCGGCGTGCAGGCGCAGGCCCTCGGCGGCCAGCACCGACCCGTCCGCGCCGCGGGCGATCACCACGACAGAGGCGATGCCGTCGGCCACCAGGTCGGCCGCGAAATCGGCGCTGTCCTCGCGGCTCGTCAGGGGGCGCCCGGCCAGGGCCTCGGCTTCGGAGCGGTCCATCCGCAGCGCGAAGGGCGCCGCCTCCAGCCCCCGCACGAGGCGCTCCAGCGCGGGGCCCGATGTGTCCACCACCAGCCGGGCGCCGCGCGCGCGCAGCTTGGCGCCGAGGCGGGCGGGCATGTCGTCGGGCAGCCCGCGCGGCACGCTGCCCGAGATCACCACATAGCCGTCCTCGGGCACCGCCGTCGTGATCGCGGCGAGGATCGCCTTCAGCCCCGCCGCGTTCCAGACCGGCCCCGGCAGCACGAAGCGGAACTGCTCGCCGGTGGCGCGGTCGGTCACCGCAAGGCTCAGCCGCGTCTCGCCCGGCGCCTTGAGCGGGATGAGACGGATACCCTCGCGTTCCAGCAGCGCCTTGAGCTTGTCGCCGTTATGCCCGTCGAGCGCGACCAGCGCCCGGCTTTCGCCGCCGAGCAGTCGGATCGCGCGCGACACGTTGATCCCGCCCCCGCCCGGATCGGTGACCGCGGGGGCACAGCGCAGCTTCTCGTTCGCCACCACATGCGGGACCGAGCTCGAGAGATCCACGGTCGGGTTCAGGGTAACGGTCAGAATGTCCTGCATGGGGCGGGCCGGTCCTTTGGCAGTCGCCGCGGGAGAGTGCCACCCGACGCCGCCCGCGCCAAGCCCCGATCCGATGGCGGCGCAGGGGCAGGGGGCTCTGCCCCCCGTCCTTCGGACGTCCCCCGGGATATTTCCGGCCAGAAGAAGTCAGAGATCGTGACCGGTCTTCTTCTGGCCGGAAATATCCCGGGGGGTCTCGGGGGGCGGCGCCCCCCGGCGGGTCGCCCCGGCGCAGCCGGGGCGAAACCCGACATCGCCGGACGCGGCCCCTCTAGTTCCCCTGGATCGAGGACAGGTATTCGATCCGCGCCAGGATGCGGGTGCGCGCATAGACGTCCTGTTGCTCCGGTGTACGGGCGATGGTCCGGTCGTCGGCCCCGATCCGCGCCTGGTAGCGCGCGCCCCAGACCGGCATGTCGCGCATGCCATGCGCCGGGACATCCGCCGTTCCGTCGATGGTCGCGTAGACGCTTTCGACCGGGAACACGCCGCCGTTTCTCTCCGTCAGCGCCGTGAGGTCGGCGGCCCGATCTCCAGCATGCCCGCCATCGGCCGTTGCCGTCGCCCTCCGCGCCGTGGCAGGCCGCACAGCCGTTGCGGTATTCGAACGCCCCGAGGCTCATCCGTTGCGCCTGCGCCGCTCCGCCGAAACAGATCGCCGCATCGCAGGACAGTGCAAGACAGGTTTTCATCGCCCCCTCCCGGACCCCGGTCCGGGGGGCAGGCCTGTCGACGCGGCTGCCGCGTGTCAGTGACGGTCCCCTGATCCCGCGACGTGGCGGGCCGGCCGCCCCCCCCCCCCGCGCGGCCGGGCGGGGCAGGGCGGGGCGTCAGCCCAGCATCATCTGGTAGCTCGCCGGCACGTAGCGGTAGCCCGCGTCGCGCGGCTCGACGAAGCCGTAGCCCGGGAACGGCATGTGGTAGCCGATGAAGGGCGTCCTGTCGGCGGCCAGCATGTCGAGCATCCGCTTGCGGGTCGCCGCCGCCGCCGCCTTGTCGCGGTCGTACAGCACCTCCCACTCGGGATGCGCCAGCGACCAGACGTAGTGGTTGGCGAAATCCGCCGCGATCACCAGCTGCTTGCCCTCGCTTTCCAGCATGTAGGCCATGTGCCCCGGCGTGTGGCCGAAGGCCGCCATCGCGGTCACGCCGCCGGCGACCGCGCCGCCGTCGTCGAGGAAGGTCATCCGCTCGGCCAGCGGGCGCACCTTGGCCTCGAAGGTTTCGTCGCCCGACATGTCCCAGGCGTCGAACTCGGCCGCGCCGGTGTAGTGGGCGGCGTTCGCGAAGGTCTGGCCGGCCGCGCCCGACAGCCCCCCGACATGGTCGCCATGCATGTGGGTGATGACCACCTTGTCGACCTGGTCGGCGCTGTAGCCCGCCGCCTCCAGCGCCGCCGTGATCCCTTCGGGGTTCAGCCCGGTGTCGAACAGGATCAGCTCCGCGCCCGTGTTCACCACCGTCGGCGTGAAGAAGAACTGCGCCTTGTCCGCGGGGATCAGGTTCGCCTCCGAGACCGCGGCGAACCGCTCGGGCGCGACGTTCAGCCCGAAGATGTTCTGCGGGTCCTCGACGGTCCGGGTGCCGGCCAGAAGCGTCGTCACCTCGAACCCGCCCAGGGCGAAGCGGTGGAACTGCGGCATCGTCGCGCCCATCATCGGCGCGCCGGCCCGCACCGGCGCGGCCGCGGCCAGCGGCAGGGCGGCGCCGGCCAGCATGGCCTGGCGGCGGGTCAGCTTGGTCATGGAACGGTCTCCCTCTCTGTCTCCCGCTGCAAGGATAGCGGCGCCGCGCGGCCTTTCCACATTCGGCCCCCGCGAAAGCCGCGCCGCCGCCCCCGCACCGGCGCACAGGCGCCCTGCGCTCATTCCCACCAGGGATCGATGCGGGCGATGTCGTTGTCGGACCAGCCGAAGTGATGCGCGAACTCGTGCACCAGCACATGGGCGACCAGCACCTGCAGCGTCACCTCCTCGCGCTCCACCCATTCGTCCAGGATCGGCCGGCGGAACAGCCAGATCGTGTCGGGGCGGTCGGGCTGGTCCATCACCGATTTCTCGGTCAGCGGGATGCCGTCGTAGAGGCCGGTCAACTCGAACGCGTCGTCGATCCCCATCTCGGCCAGCACGTCGTCGGGCGCGAAATCCTCTACCCGGATGGCCACCGCGCGCGCGGGCCCCCGGAACGGGTCGGGCAGCGCCTCGCGCGCCTCGTGCGCAAGCGCGGCGATCTCGTCGAGGCTGGGCGGCGTGCGGTGGCGAAACGGGTCGGTCATCGGGGCGGGCTCCGGGTCTCCGCCCTCATATGGACAAAACCGCCCGTCTGTGAAAGAGCGTCGGCGCAACAGGAGAGACCCATGACCACCGTCACCCGCTTCGCCCCCTCGCCGACCGGCTACCTGCATGTCGGCAACCTGCGCACGGCGCTGTTCAACTTCCTGATCGCGCGCAAGCGCGGCGGAACCTTCATCCTGCGCCTCGACGACACCGACCCCGAGCGCTCGAAGGAGGAATATGTCGACGCGATCAAGTACGATCTCGAATGGCTGGGCCTGACCTGGGACCGGGTCGAGCGGCAGTCCGAGCGGCTCGACCGCTATGCCGAGGCCGCCGACCGGCTGCGCGCGGCGGGCCGGTTCTACGAGTGCTTCGAGACCCCGACCGAGCTGGACCTCAAGCGCAAGAAGCAGCTCAACATGGGGCGTCCCCCGGTCTATGACCGCGCCGCGCTGTCCCTGTCCGACGCCGAGAAGGACGCGCTCCGGGCCGAGCGGTCGGGCCACTGGCGGTTCCTGCTGAACCACGACCGCATCGCGTGGGAGGACGGCATCCTGGGCGCGGTGTCCATCGACGCGGCCAGCGTGTCGGACCCGGTGCTGATCCGGGGCGACGGGCAGGTGCTCTACACGCTGGCCTCGGTGGTGGACGATACCGAGATGGGCGTGACGGACGTGGTGCGCGGCTCGGACCACGTCACCAACACCGCGACCCAGATCCAGATCATCGAGGCGCTGGGGGGCCATGTGCCGCGTTTCGCCCACCATTCGCTGCTGACCGGCCCGCAGGGCGAGGCGCTGTCGAAACGCCTCGGCACGCTGTCCCTGCGCGACCTGCGCGCACGCGGGGTGGAGCCGCTGGCGCTCCTGTCGCTGATGGCGCGGCTCGGGTCGTCGCAGCCGGTGGAGCTGGCCGAAAGCATCGACGAGCTGGCCGAGGGCTTCGACCTTGCGCAGTTCGGCGCCGCGCCCACCAAATTCGACGAGAACGACCTGTTCCCGCTGACCGCGCGCCACCTGCACGGCCTGCCGCTGGAGGCCGTGCGCGCCGAGATCGCCGCGCTGGGCGTGCCGGACGAGATCGCCGGCCGCTTCTGGTCGGTGGTGCGCGAGAATATCGGCACCCGCGGCGAGATCGCAGAGTGGTGGGCGCTTTGCCGCGACGGGGCGACGCCGGTGGTGGACGACGAGGACCGCGCGTTCGTGGACGAGGCGCTGGCGATGCTGGGCGAACCGCCCTACGACGCCGATACCTGGGGCGCGTGGACCGGCGCGGTCAAGGACAAGACCGGGCGCAAGGGCAAGGCGCTGTTCATGCCGCTCAGGAAAGCCGTCACCGGCCGCGCCCGCGGCCCCGAGATGGCCGACCTGATGCCGTTGTTGCAGAAGAAGCCGGGCTAGAGGGCACGAGGTCCGGCCCCGGTCCGGGGCCGGTCCCTAGATGTTCTCGACGCGCGGCATGCCCAGCACGTGATAGCCGCCGTCCACGGTGATGATCTCGCCCGTGGTGCAGGCGCCATGGTCGGACGCCAGGTAGACCGCCGTCCCCCCGATGCAGTCCAGCGTCGCGTTCTGCCGCAGGGGCGCGTTCATCTCGGTATGGCGGAAGGTCTTGCGCCCGCCGCCGATGGCCGCGCCCGCCAGCGTCTTCATCGGGCCGGGCGAGATGGCGTTGACCCGGATCCCCTCGGGGCCGAGGTCGGAGGCCAGATAGCGCACCGTCGATTCCAGCGCCGCCTTGGCCACGCCCATCACGTTGTAGAACGGCGTCACCCGGTTCGAGCCCTGGTAGGTCATCGTCAGGATCGTGCCGCCGTTCGGCATCAGCGGCTGGGCGCGCCGCGCCACGTCGATCAGCGAGTAGCAGGAGATCGCCAGCGAATTCTTGAAGTTCTCGCGCGTGGTGTTGATGAACCGGCCCGTCAGCTCGTTCTTGTCGGAATAGGCGATGGCGTGCACCACGAAGTCGAGCGTGCCCCATTCGTTCTCAAGCCGGTCGAAGGCCCGCTCCAGCGAGGCGTCGTCGGTCACATCCACATCGACCAGCAAGGACGACCCGACGCTTTCGGCCAGGGGCGCCACCCGCTTGCCGAAATTCTCGCCCTGGTAGGAAAACGCCAGTTCCGCCCCTTCCTCGGCCAGCGCCTTGGCAATGCCCCAGGCGATCGATCGGTCATTGGCGACACCCATGACGAGGCCGCGCTTTCCCTTCATCAGTTCCGGCATCGGCCCTACCCCTGATACTTGCTCATCACCAGGGTGGCGTTGGTACCGCCGAACCCGAAGCTGTTGGACAGCACGCTGTCGATTTCCAGGCCCTCGCGCAGCTCGGTCACGATCTCGCCCTCGCGAATCTCGGGGTCGAGCTCGGTGATGTTGGCCGAGGCCGCGATGAAGCCCTTTTCCATCATGATCAGCGAATAGATCGCCTCGTGCACGCCGGTCGCGCCCAGGCTGTGGCCGGTCAGCGACTTGGTCGAGGCGATGGGCGGCATCGCGTCCTCGCCGAAGACATCGCGCACCGCCTTCACCTCCACCACGTCGCCTGCCACCGTCGAGGTGCCATGGGCGTTGATGTAGTCGATCCTGCGGCCCTCGGGCAGGGTGTCCACCGCCAGCCGCATCGAGCGTTCGCCGCCCTCGCCCGAGGGCGCGACCATGTCGTAGCCGTCCGAGGTCGCGCCATAGCCCGTGACCTCCGCGTAAATCTTGGCCCCGCGCGCCTTGGCGTGCTCCAGCTCCTCCAGCACGACCGTGCCGCCGCCGCCGGCGATCACGAAGCCGTCGCGCGTGGCGTCGAACGGGCGCGAGGCGGTCTCGGGCGTGTCGTTGTATTTCGACGACATCGCGTTCATCGCGTCGAACAGGCACGACAGCGTCCAGTCCACCTCTTCGCCGCCGCCGGCGAAGATGATGTCCTGCTTGCCCATCTGGATCAGTTCGGCGGCGTTGCCGATGCAATGCGCCGAGGTCGAGCAGGCCGAGGTGATCGAGTAGTTCACCCCCTTGATCCTGAACGGCGTCGCCAGGCAGGCCGAGTTCGTCGAGGACATGCAGCGCGTCACCATGAACGGGCCCATCCGTTTCGGGCTGCCCTTTTCCTTGACGATCTGGTGCGCGGTGAAGAAGTTCGAGGTCGACGGCCCGCCCGAACCCATGATCAGCCCGGTGCGGGGGTTCGAGACGTCCGCCTCTTCCAGCCCCGAGTCGGCGATGGCCTGGTCCATCGCGATGTAGTTGTAGGCCGCCCCCGATCCCATGAAGCGCAACTGGCGCTTGTCGATCAGCGCCTCCAGGTCGATCTGCGGAATGCCCGCGACCTGGCTGCGGAACCCGTTCTCGGCATAGTTCTCCTCGAAACGGATGCCGGACCGGCCGGCGCGCAGGGACGCTTCGACTTCGGCGACGGTGTTTCCGATGGGCGAGACGATGCCCAGCCCCGTGATGACGACCCGGCGCATGGCGTTCTCCTTTCCCTCTGACTCAGCTTTCCGACAGGGCGACCTTCATGTCGCGCACCTGGTAGATGGTTTCGCCGTCGGCCTCGACCCGGCCATCGGCCACCCCCATGGTCAGGCGGCGCGTCTGCACGGCCTTGGTGAAATCCACGTAATAGGTCAGCATCTTGCGATCCGGCCGCACCATGCCCGTCAGCTTCACCTCGCCCACGCCCAGGGCATAGCCGCGCCCCGGCCAGCCGCGCCAGCCCAGGTTGAAGCCGCTCAGTTGCCACAGCCCGTCGAGGCCGAGACAGCCCGGCATGATCGGGTTGCCGGGAAAGTGGCACTGGAAGAACCACAGGTCCGGGTGGATGTCGAACTCGGCCACGACATGGCCCTTGCCATGCGGCCCGCCATCGCCCGAGATGTCGGTGATGCGGTCCACCATCAGCATCGGCGGCTCGGGCAGCTGCGCGTTGCCGGGGCCGAACAGCTCGCCCCGCGCGCATTGCAGAAGCGCTTCCTTGTCGAAGCTGGTGGGATAGTCGGTCATGCGGGCTCTGCCCCCTGGATACGGCGGTTTTCGCGTCACGCCCCCTGTAGCACCGGCCCTCGGAGAGTGGCAATAGCGCCAGCATGCCGCGCCAAACGGCCGCTGGCAGTTCGGAATCATTTGAATTCTCAACGCGCGGGGCGCATATAAGGGGCGTTATGGTACATCTGAACGAGCATCCCACGCACCCCGACGCGATCCAACGCAGCAGCCACTGGTTGTCCAGGGCCGGTCTGCGTCCCACGCGCCAACGTGTCAGCCTCGCCGCCCTGTTGATCGGCGACGGGCAGAACCGGCACGTCACGGCCGAGAGCCTTTACGCCGCGTCCTGCGGGACCGGCGAGAAAGTGTCGCTCGCGACCGTCTACAACACGCTCCGGGCCTTCTGCGAGGCGGGCCTGATGCAGGAAGTCGTGGTCGACGGCACGAAAAGCTATTTCGACACCCGCGTCGACGACCACCCGCATTTCTTCTGGGAGGACGAAGGCCGCCTGACCGACGCCCCCTCCGGAGAAATGGAGATCGCCCGCCTGCCCGAACCGCCCGCGGGGTCCGAGATTTCCAAGGTCGACGTGGTCATCCGGCTTCGCCGGGTCTGACGGCCCGTCACCGGGGGCGGAACGCCGCGATCGCCACGACCGCGATGACCGCCCCCGCCGC
This sequence comes from Rhodovulum sp. ES.010, assembly GCF_900142935.1. Classification (NCBI taxonomy): domain Bacteria; kingdom Pseudomonadati; phylum Pseudomonadota; class Alphaproteobacteria; order Rhodobacterales; family Paracoccaceae; genus Rhodovulum; species Rhodovulum sp. ES.010. The sequence goes on from NZ_FSRS01000001.1 coordinate 3,481,646, forward strand.
GTTGAACACCAGGTCCAGCGCCGTGTTGTAATACCCCCCGACATTCGTGTCGGGAAAGGCCAGCACGGCGATGAATTCCACGATCTCGTTCAGCGCCCCCAGCCCCATCGCCCCGAAGGCCGGGTAGGCCAGCGCCGTCCAGCTGCCCCGCGTCGCCGGGTAGTGGCGGGTCATCAGGTGCCAGAGCAGCCAGGCCGTCACCCCGAACCCGTAGGCATGCACGACCTGGTCGTATTTCAGGACGGTCATCTCGCCGGTGCCGACCAGCGGCCAGATCACCCAGTTGTAGAGCACGCTTTCGCCCACCGGCACGCCGCCGCCGGCCATGTGCGCCAGCCCCCACAGGCTCAGCGCCCACAGCAGCGCCGGCGGCAACTCCGCCCGCCGGAGGCCGAGCCCGATCAGCCCGATCACCGCCAGCATGGTCAGCACGTACCAGATGAACTCGACGTTGCCCTGGGCGAAGAACCACGCCGCGAAGCCCGCGATATAGGCCAGCGTGAAGCCGAGCACCGCCCATTCGGCGGGTTTGACGTTCAGAACCATTGGCCGGGCTCCATCAGGCCGAGATCGAGAAGCTGCCGCGAGGACCATTCGAACGGCACCGAGCCGCGCCACTTGAAATCGGCGATGTCGAAGGTCGAGCCGGCATTGGTCTTGAGCGCCTTGGCCGCCCGGAACGAACAGATCGCCGCCGTCAGGTTGTGATGCCAGGGGCAGGCATAGGTGTTCATCTCCTCGTCGTCGAAGACATGCCCCTCCAGCATCCTCAGCCCCCGTTTCGCGCGGAACAGCGCGATCCGGTCGATCCGGCGGCGGTCCCTGGGCACATGCTCCTCGAACCGCCACCGAAGCCCGCCGTGGAAATCCAGCTGCCGCTCCCGGGGATGCCCGGTCGCCGGGTCGGGCCGGGCGAGCGCGTAATAGCCGGTCCGGTCGATCATCGCCGTCTCGCGCGAGACCGCGTCGGGGAACCGGCCGAGATCGGCGGCGTAGAGGTCGACGACATAGGCCAGCATCGCCTCGCGGCGTTCCTCGGCGTGGAAGGCCAGCATCTCGCCCACGCTGCGCGTCTCGCAGAACGGGTAGAACAGGTATTCGGCGTTGTAGCAGGTATAGAGCCAGACCCCCGGCGCCGCCCCGATCACCGCGTTCACCGCCGCCGTCACCGCGCCCTCGGCGCGGGTGTCCCAGTCCACCCGGTGCACCAGTTCGGCGGCTTCCCCGGCCAGCGCCAGCGCCTCGGGCGCGAACAGCACGATCGCCCGGAAGCCCAGCCCGGCATGGTGGCGGATCGTGCTCTCGACCTCCACCTCGTCCTCGGCGAAGATCAGCGCCACGGGACCGGCCGCCAGCGCCCCGCGCCCGCGTTTCACGAAATCGGCGAGGCCCTCGTAGCGCTCGGCCGCCATGCCCTTGTTCCTTCTGCGCCCCGTCCGAACCGTCCGAACCGTCCGAACCGTCCGACAATCGCCGCGCGGATGCAAGCGTTGCGGGCGGGCCCGCCTTTCGTGTAGGAGAGCGGGTCAGGATCCGGGAAACGCGCCATGACCACGCCGAAAAAGCTCTACGTCAAAACCTATGGCTGTCAGATGAACGTCTATGACAGCGAACGCATGGCCGAGGCGCTGGGCGCGTCGGGCTACGTCACGACCGACACGCCCGAAGCCGCCGACATGATCCTGCTCAACACCTGCCACATCCGCGAGAAGGCCGCCGAAAAGGTCTATTCCGAACTCGGCCGGCTCAAGGGGCTGAAATCCGCGAACCCCGATCTGAAGATCGGCGTGGCGGGCTGCGTCGCCCAGGCCGAGGGCGCGGAAATCCTGCGCCGCCAGCCGCTGGTCGACCTGGTGGTCGGCCCGCAAAGCTACCACCGCCTGCCCGAGATGGAGGCGAAGGCGCGGTCGGGCGAAAAGGCGCTGGATACCGATTTCCCCGAAGAGGACAAGTTCGACCGGCTGGGCGGGCGGCGGAAAGCGCCCCGCGGCCCGACCGCGTTCCTGACGGTGCAGGAGGGCTGCGACAAGTTCTGCGCCTTCTGCGTCGTGCCCTATACCCGCGGCGCCGAGGTCTCGCGCCCCGCGTCCCGCATCCTCGACGAGGCGCGCGATCTGGTGGACCGCGGCGTGCGCGAGATCACGCTCCTGGGCCAGAACGTCAACGCCTATCACGGGGACGGGCCGGACGGCACCTGGGGCCTTGCCCGGCTGATCCGGGAACTGGCGAAGATCGACGGGCTGGACCGGCTGCGCTACACCACCTCGCACCCCAACGACATGGAGGACGACCTGATCGCCGCCCATGGCGATTGCCCGGAGCTGATGCCCTACCTGCACCTGCCGGTGCAGTCGGGCAGCGACCGCATCCTCAAGGCGATGAACCGCAAGCACACGGCGGATCAGTATCTGCGCCTGATCGAACGCATCCGCGCCGCGCGCCCCGACATCCTGTTGTCCGGCGATTTCATCGTCGGCTTTCCGGGCGAGACCGCGGAGGATTTCGAGGCCACGATGGCGCTGGTCCGCGCGGTCGGTTACGGGCAGTGCTATTCCTTCAAGTATTCGCCCCGCCCCGGCACCCCCGCGGCCGAGCGCGACCAGCTTGCCGAGGACGTGAAATCCGACCGCCTCGCCCGCCTGCAGGCGCTGCTCAACGCCCAGCAGGAGGCCGCCCAGCAGGCGATGGTCGGCCGCAGCGTCGGCGTGCTGTTCGAAAAGCCGGGCCGGATGCCGGGCCAGCTCGTGGGCAAGTCCGACCACCTGCAGGCGGTCCATGTCGAGGCGCCCGAGGAGTGGCTCGGCCGCATCGCGCGCGTCGAGATCACGGCGGCCGCGCCCAACTCGCTCGCCGGCCGGCTGGCGGGCTGAGGGGCAGGGCGGGGGCCCCGCGCCCGCGGCGTCACCCCGATCGACCGGGCCGCGGCGCCGGTGCCCGGACCTGCGATGCGGACGGGGAGGGGGCGCGCGCCGGGGATCGGCGGCGCCCGTCTGCCCGACGAAAGTCCGATGAAAGTCCGATGGAATTCCGATGCAATTCCGATTGCACACAAGACGGGCAAACGACCCGCCCACGGCGCCCGCGCCGGGCCCCGCCGACGGCCTGGATGCCGGGCAGGGCGCGGGCCGGACGGCGGTTTTTGTATCACCTGCGTGAAACATCGCAGCTATTGCTTGCGTTGTAACAGGGTGGTTGGCACCATATCTGTGCGAGGCTTTTACTGACGGAGTCGTTTTTGGGCATCAGCGCTCTGACCCCCCCGACGGACTCGGACGGCGTGCACGAGACGCTTCTCGAGTTCCCCGACAACCGCCTTCTGATCGACCTCTGCGGCGAATTCGACCGCAACCTCGCCCAGATCGAGCACAAGCTCGGCGTGCATATTCTGAGGCGTGGCAACCAGTTGGCCGTCGTCGGCGAGGGCGGGCCGCGGGGGCATGCGGCGACCGTGCTCCAGCAGCTTTACGCCCGGCTCGAAGCGGGCAAGGAGCTGGATGCCGGCGACGTGGACGGGGCGATCCGGCTGGGCGATTCCGGCGACGGGACCGGCTCGCATCCCGGCGACCAGCTGGAGATGTTCCAGGGCGGGCGGGTCGAGATCCACACCCGCAAGAAGCTGATCGAGCCGCGCACCGAGGCACAAAAGGCTTACGTCCGAGCGCTTTACGAAAACGAGCTCGCCTTCGGCATCGGCCCGGCGGGCACCGGCAAGACCTATCTCGCGGTCGCCGTCGCGGTGAACATGTTCATCGGCGGCCATGTCGACCGGATCGTCCTCAGCCGTCCCGCGGTCGAGGCGGGGGAGCGCCTCGGCTTCCTGCCCGGCGACATGAAGGACAAGGTCGATCCCTACATGCAGCCGCTCTACGATGCGCTGAACGATTTCCTGCCCGGCAAGCAGGTCACCAAGCTGATCGAGGAAAAGCGCATCGAGATCGCGCCCCTGGCCTTCATGCGCGGGCGGACGCTGGCGAACGCCTTCGTGGTGCTGGACGAGGCGCAGAACGCGACCACGATGCAGATGAAGATGTTCCTCACCCGGCTGGGCGAAGGCTCGCGCATGGTGGTGACGGGGGACCGCAGCCAGGTGGACCTGCCGCGCGGCGTGGCCAGCGGCCTGAGCGATGCGGAGCGGCTGCTGTCGGGGATCGAGAACATCTCGTTCAACTACTTCACTTCGCGGGACGTGGTGCGCCACCCGCTGGTGGCGAAGATCATCGAAGCCTACGACGCCGACGAGGCCGGCGGCTAGCGCCGGCAGCCGTCCGGGGCGCGCAAGGCGGGCTCCGGCCGGCAGGCGGCCGGTCTGTCACGCCTCGCCAAGCCAGCCCCGCGGATTCGTCTCGGCGATCTGGCGGAAATGCGCCTCGCCCAAGGCGTCGCGCAGCCCGATCGACACCGCCTTTTCGGACAGTTTCTCCTGGCGGGTCATGTAGAAGTCCGAGCCGAAGAGAATCCGGGTGCGCAACACCGGGTCCTCCATGAACAGCCGCAGGAGTGGCAGGTAGGCGGCGAACTTGAAGATCGTGTAGGAGATGTCGGTGTAGAGGTTGGGGTAGTCTCCGCTTCGGATCATGTCGACGATCAGCGAGAGCCAGTTCGTGGTGCGGGCCTCGGGGTCCTCGGGGTCGAAGCCGTCGGTCAGGTAGGCTTTCCAGTCCTGGTCGCCGCCGAAATGCGCGAGGCACAGCTTCAACCCGGGAAAGGCTTCCATCACGGGGATGTAGGCGCGCGGGTCGGTCACGCGGTCGGCCCGTGCCTGGGACCAGCGCTTGTGGCGCACGCCACCCCTGGAGCAGTGCGTCATCACCGGCAGGCCCCGCTCGGTGCAGAGCGGATAGACCTCGCGCATCAGCACGTCGTCCGTCGGTGCATAGCCGAGCTTGGTATAGAGTTTCACGCCGCGGAAGCCGTAGTCGTCGATGCAGCGCCGCAGCTCGTCCACCGCGCCGCCGCGGCCGGGGAAGATCGTTGCGAAAGGGATCACGCGGTGGCCGTAATCGGGGTCCTGCGTCAGCTCGAAGAGTTCGCGGTGCTGGGCATGGATGTCGGCGTCCACCGGGCCGTGGCCGCTCTGCGCCATGTCCATCGGCAGCACGACGAAGCGGGTGCTGCGCGGATAGTAGCGCAGCACTTCGAGGAAGACGTCACGCTGGGTCAGCCGGCGGCCGGTCCGGTGGAAGTTCTCCAGCCGGACCACGCTGTCGTAAAGACCTTGCCAAGGTTGAAGCCGCGCGGCCCGGCGCAGCGCCGTCAGCAGCACCGGCATCGCCCGGAACAGCGCGACGACGCCGACCGGGTAGTAGCGCGGCGCATGCGCGGTGGTGAAGGTGTGGATGTGGCAGTTGGTGATCTCGATCCCGGCCATGGCCTGTCCTCTGTGGCGGCGTCGGCCGGTGCCCGACGACGCGCCGGGCCGGCCCATGCGTCGCCCCTTACTCGCGCAGATCGCCGAATCCCGCCTTACCGCAGCGTGCGCTTCAGCGGCGGCGGAAGGTCAGGTAATGCGGCACGCGGCCCTCGCGCAGGGCCTTGCGTTCATAGCGCGTGGACAGCCAGTCGTCCCACGGCTCCCGCCAGTCGCGCGGCGTCTCGGCCAGCCAGTCGAACCCCGCCCGCGGCACCTCGATCAGGGTCTGGCGCACATAGTCGGGAATGTCGGTCGCCACCCGCAGCACGGCGCCGGGCGCCATCACGCGGGCGAGCGGGCCGAGGAATTCCGGCGTGACGAAGCGGCGGCGGTGGTGCTTCTTCTTGGGCCAGGGGTCGGGATAAAGCAGGAAGGCGCGCGCGATGCTCGCGTCGGGCAGAACGTCGAACAGGTCGCGCACGTCGCCCGGATGCACGGCGACGTTCTCCACCCCGGCCTCGCGGATCTTGCCCAGCAGCATCGCGACGCCGTTGATGAAGGGCTCGCAGCCGATGATCCCGACCTCCGGGTGCAGCGCGGCCTGGTGGACCATGTGCTCACCCCCGCCGAAGCCGATCTCCAGCCAGACCTCGCGCCGGCCGAAACGCGCGGCCAGGTCCAGCGGCTGGCGCTCGGGGTTGGCGTCCCAGTCCACCGGCCCCGGCGCGAGCGCCGCGAGGTCCTCGTCGAGGTATTCCTTCTGCCTGCGGCGCAGCGCCTTGCCGTGGCGTCGGCCGTAGAAATTGCGCCAGGGCGCCCGGGGCGTGGACTTGTCACAGGTCATTGCGGGGCTCTACCGAGCCGCCGGGCCGGGTGCAAGCGCCGCGCGGTATCGCTGCGGATGATATCCCGCCCCCGGGTTCGGGAGGGCAAGACGCCGGTGTTGGAAGGCGCACCGGCATGGGGCCGCGCCTGCAGCGATGCGCCGCGGCCCGCGCATGGTGCGGGTCATGGTCCGCGCCGCGGCCGGCGAAGTCGTGAATTCTGGCGGTGCGCGGCCGCTGCCATGCTGGACTGTCGCCTGCGGTCTGGCCGTGCCTCTCCGCACGACAGTGCCGCAGATGCGCAAGGGGGGCGCGCCGCAAGGCGCGCCCCCCCCGGGGCGACGGGCGTCAGCCCGGCGCAATCCCTCAGACGGAGGCTTTCAGCTCGGCCGCCAGATCGGTGCGTTCCCAGGAAAACCCGCCATCGGCCTCCGGCGCCCGTCCGAAATGGCCATAGGCCGCGGTCCGCGCATAGATCGGCCGGTTCAGCGCCAGGTGCTCGCGGATGCCGCGCGGCGTCAGGTCCATGGCCTTGCCCACGGCCTGCTCGATCACCTCGTCGGGCACCTCGCCGGTGCCGTAGGTGTCGATATAGATCGACAGGGGCTTTGCCACCCCGATCGCGTAGGACAGCTGCAGGCAGCATTTCTTCGCCAGCCCTGCGGCCACCACGTTCTTGGCGAGATATCGCGCGGCATAGGCGGCCGAGCGGTCCACCTTGGTGGGGTCCTTGCCCGAGAACGCGCCGCCGCCATGGGGCGCCGCGCCGCCATAGGTATCGACGATGATCTTGCGGCCCGTCAGCCCCGCGTCGCCGTCCGGGCCCCCGATGACAAAGGTGCCGGTGGGGTTCACATGCCACTCGGTCCCGTCATGCAGCCAGCCCTCGGGCAGGACCTCGCGAATATAGGGCTCGACGATCTGCCGGATGTCGTCGGAGGTCTGGCTCTCGTGCTCGTGCTGTGTGGACAGCACCACCGAGTCGACCGCTACCGGCTTGCCGCCCTCGTAGCGCACGGTCAGCTGCGACTTCGCGTCGGGGCGCAGCGTGGGTTCGGCGCCGGATTTGCGCGCCTCGGCCAGTCGGCGCAGGATCGCGTGGGAATACTGGATCGGTGCCGGCATCAGGTCGGGCGTCTCGTCGGTGGCGAAGCCGAACATGATGCCCTGGTCGCCCGCGCCGTCCTTGTCGACGCCCTGGGCGATATGGGCCGATTGTTCGTGCAGGAAGTTCAGCACGTGGCAGGTGTTCCAGTGGAACTTCTCCTGCTCGTAGCCGATATCCTTGATGCAGTCGCGTGCGATCTCGGCGATGCGGCCCATGTAGTTCTTGAGCTTGTCGCGATCCGACAATCCCACCTCGCCGCCGATCACCACCATGCCGGTGGTGGCGAAGGTCTCGCAGGCGACGCGGGCGTTCGCCTCCTCGGCGAGGAAGGCGTCGAGGATCGCGTCGGAGATCCGGTCGCAGACCTTGTCGGGATGGCCCTCCGAAACGGATTCGGAGGTGAAGAGGTAGTTGTTGCGGCTCATGGAAAGTGCTCCGTTGTGAAATCCCCGCCACGCCAGGAAGCCGTTGTGGCGGTTCGACCGGCACCGCTTACGCCGCGACCGCGGTGGAATCAATGTCTATTTCGTCGCCCCCCCGCGCCGAGCCCGATCATCGCAACGGCAAGAACAGCCAGCACGGGCCAGTCGCCCGTTTCCGCGTAGATCGTTTCGGCAAGCGCGGGGGGCAGCGGTGCGGTGACATGGCCGGCGGTGTTCAGCGGCAGGCTGTCGGTGACGCGGCCCAGCGGGTCGATCATCGCCGAGACGCCCGTATTGGCCGCCCGCGCCATCGGCAGCCCGGTCTCCACCGCGCGCAGTTGCGCCAGGGCGAGGTGCTGGTAGGGGCCGGTCCTTGTGCCGAACCAGGCGTCGTTGGTGATCTGCACAAGCCAGCGCGGCCGCTCGGGCGTGCGCAGGTCCTGCGGAAAAACCGCCTCGTAGCAGATGAGCGGCAGGGCGGCGCCGAGCCGCGGCCCGAGGTCCAGCAGCCGCGGCCCCGGCCCCGGCGCATAGCCGTAGATGTCGTTCGCCGCGAGCCCCTTGATGCCGAACCGCCCCAGCACCGAGCCCAGCGGGATGTACTCGCCGAACGGCACCAGGTGGTGCTTGTCGTAAAGATGGCCGACCCGGCCGCGGGGGCCGATCACCACCAGGCTGTTATGCGTGCGCGGGCCGTCGCGGCGCTGGATGCCGACCATCACGGGCGTGCCGCCGGCATGATCCGCAATCACGCCGAGCGCGCCGCCTGCGCGGTCCAGCAGGTAGGGCACCGCGGTTTCGGGCCAGACGACCAGGTCGGGCGCAGGGGCGGAGGGGGCGGCGGTGAAGGCGAGCTGGCGTTCCCAGAACACCGGGATCATGTCGCGGCGCCATTTCAGGTGCTGGGCGGCGTTGGGCTGGACGAGGCGGATCTGCGGCGCGTCCGGCGCGGGGGCGACCGGGGTTTCCAGCCGCAGCGCGCCCCAGACCCCGGTTCCGGTCAGCAGGATCGCCGCGGCGAGGGCGCCGGCCGCGCGGCCCGGCCCGAAGGGCAAGGCCAGGGGCAGCGCGGCGGCGAGCGTGGTGACAAGGGTCAACCCGTACTGGCCGGTCACGGCGGCCAGCTGCATGTGCGGCGTGCCGATCCAGATGTGGCCCGGCAGCGCCCAGGGAAAGCCGGTGAGCACATAGCCGCGCGCGAGCTCGGCGGCCGGCAGCGCCACGGCGAAGGCCAGCGCACGGGTGCGCGGCCCTTGGCCGGCCCAGCCCGCAAACGCCCCGGCCGCGCCCCAGAACAGGGCGAGCCCCCCCGCCATCGCAAGAAGCGCGAAGGGCGCCATCCAGCCATGTGTGCGGATGTCGACGAGAAAGGGCTCGACGATCCACGACAGCGCCAGGGCGAACTGCCCCGCCCCGCCGGCCCAGGCGCAGATGGCGGCGGCGCGCATACCAGGCGCGCGGGCGACCAGCCAGGTCAGCCCGACGAGCGCGGCGAAGGCCACGGGCCACAGCCCGAAGGGCGCTTGCCCCAGCGCGATCAGCGCACCAAGGGCGAAGGCCGGCACCGCGGGCCGCGACAGCATGCGCAGAACCTTCGGGCGGGACGCCGCCCGCATTGGCTCAGGCGCCCTCCGCCGCGGGCACGCGCACCCGGAGGCGCTTGATCCGGCGCGGGTCCGCGTCGATCACCTCGAACTCGGCACCGGCCTCGTGGCGGATCACCTCGCCGCGGGTCGGCACCCGGCCGATCATCATGAAGACGAGGCCGCCCAGCGTGTCGACCTCTTCCTCGTCCTCGCCCTCGACCAGCCGCAGGCCGATCTCGTCCTCGAACGCATCGAGCGGTGCGCGCGCCTGGGCGAGGTAGACCCCGGGCTTCTCGACGGTCCAGAGCGCGCCCTCGTCGATATCGTGCTCGTCCTCGATCTCGCCCACGACCTGTTCGATCAGGTCCTCGATCGTCACCAGCCCGTCGACACCGCCGTATTCGTCGATCACCAGCGCCATGTGCATCCGCTGGGACTGCATCTTCTGCAGAAGAACGCCGATCGGCATCGACGGCGGCGCATAGAGCAGCGGCCGCACCATGTCCTTCATGGCGAAGGCCGCGCCGCCGCCGTTGAACCCGTGGCGCAGCGCGAAATCCTTCAGGTGGATCAGGCCCACCGGCGTGTCCAGCGTGCCGTCATAGACCGGCAGCCGGGTCATGCCCGTTTCGCGGAACACCCGGACCAGTTCGTCCTTGTCGAGGTCGAGCGGCACCGCCTCGATCTCGGCCTTCGGGATGGCCACGTCCTCGACCCGCATGCGGCTGAGGTTGCCGATTCCAAGGGTCAGGTGCACGCGCCCGCCATTTGCGACCGCGCCGTCGGGTCCGTCCTCGTCGGGAACGTCGGTGGTCGCCGGCCTTATCGCCGCCACGAGCCGGCCCAGGATGCCGCGGCTCTCCAGATTGTCGGTCTCCAGCGCGCCCTGCGCGGCGCTAGACGACCCGTCGGTCTCGTCGCCCATCAATCCTTACCGAAATGCACGGGCTCTGGGCCCGTTCTCAGCCATATGGGTCCGCCACCCCGAGTTTGGCAAGTATTTCCACCTCGCGCCGCTCCATGAGGGCGGCATCTTGCGGACGGGTGTGGTCGTAACCCAACAGGTGCAGACAGCCATGGACCACGAGATGCGTGACATGGGCGTCGAAGGAAATGCCCTGCGCCTCGGCCTCGCGTGCACAGGTGTCATAGGCGATCGCGATGTCGCCGAGAGCGATGTCCATGCCCGGCAGTTCGGGCGAGGGCGGGAGCGGGGCCGCGCCGTCCTCTTCCGGGGCAAGCTCCTCGGCGGGCCAGGACAGCACGTTTGTGGGGGCGGGCTTGCCGCGGAACTCGGCGTTGAGCACGGCGATGCGCGCGTCGTCGCAGGCGAGCACGGCGATCTCGCACGCGTCCGGGTCGAGCCCCAGATACGCAAGCGCCGCCTCCGCCGCGCGCCCGGCAACGGCCTCAAGCCCGGCCGCTTCCCACCGGGGGTCCTCGCAGACAATCTCCACAATCATGCCTTGCCTTTAGCCGGGATCGCCGCCCGGAAAAAGGGGCGCCGGAACGGCCCGCAGGACAGTGCCCTGCGGGCCTGGACCCCGCCTCCGGCAAGTGGCCGA